>JAISCZ010000087.1 GCA_031265205.1 Deltaproteobacteria bacterium | reverse complement strand
ATTGAAGGCACGAACAGCCGCCTGAAGCGCCAGTTCGGAATGGGCAGGCTTAGGGTCAGGGGAGCGAAGGCGGTCAGGTTCGCGGTCATGCTCAAACTCCTGGGACTGAACATTTTTAGAGCGACGGCCATTACCAAGAAAAGAGCGCTCTAAAAAGGGGAAAAGTTCGTGAAAAGGCGTTTATTTTGGCATGGTTGGAGCTGAAGAGGGTCGTTTGGACCTCAAGCCGCAACAGGCCGGACGCGAGCCGCGCGGCGACAACCACGTTGTCGTCATGGGAAGGAGGCGCGGGTATCACAAGTCCCGCGAGATAGAGGGCAAGGTCAAGACGGTCACGGCAAAGCGGGATTCAGTCGGAGATTTCTGGCCGCGCCGCGCGACGGATTGGGAATTCAAGCCGGTCGGGGCCAGAGCGGGCAAAAACGTCGGCCTCGACTTCGGACTGAAGGATTTCCTGGCGCGGTCGGACGGGAGCGGGATCGAGTCGTCGCTGTTCTTCAGGCGGGCCGCGAGCGAGATACGGACGAAGGGCGGGAAGCTTTCCTCAAAAAGTAAAGGGAGCCTCGACCGCGAGAAGGCCAGGCTGGACCTTGCTAGGACACGCGGGAAGGTCGGCCGGCGGAGGAAGGATTTCCATTTCAAGACCGCCCTCGGGCTGGCTCGCGACTTCGCGGAGATCCGCGTCGAGGACCCGCGCCTGAAAGACGCGCGGCGGCTCTGGGGAAGAAAGATACCGACCTGGGTTTCGCGTCGTTCGCGTGGATCCTTCGGCTGGGAACGCCTGAAGAACGGGGCCGGGCTCGTCAAGATCCCCAGGTTCTTCCCCAGTTCCAAGACCCGCTCCGCCCGCGGCCACGTCCAGGGCGAGCTTGATCTGAAGACCAGGCGATGGACTTGGATCAAGCGCGGCGTCAATCATGATTGTGACGCGCGCGCCACCAGGAACATCCAACGAGTCGAGGCGTCGGCTCGCGGGGGAGAAGGGGTAAGACCGGTCTCGACCGGCGTCCTTCGCTGATCCCGGAATCCCCAGGAGCTTGCTCCGAGGAGTATGTCAAAGAAACACTCTGTGCGAGATGTTGAAGGTCTTCCCAATGCGTTTGGCCATTTCCAAGGTGATGGGGCGAGCGCCTTTTTCCATCTCGGAAATGTGGTGCTGCCGAATTCCCAGCTTGTAGGCCATTTCTTTTTGAGTTATACCCTCGCGACCCCGTAACCCCTTGATCATGTCTCCCGGCTTGGTGTTTGGGAAAACTTCTTCGGCCGTATACAATTCATCGCCTTCGTCGTTAACCGGCCTGATTTCATGACCGGCCAAGGCTAACAGCATTTTCAAGGCATCAGTAATCCGCTGAGAGTCGGCGAGGGACACTGTCACTGATAGATTAATTTCAACTGATTCGCCTGTAGTCCGCATTCTCATGCGTGCCGACATAGCGCACCTCCAATATTCGCGTTTCGTAGTCAATGACCCGCCATGCCGCTACATAAACGGGTTGACCTTTGTTTAGATGGCAATGGCGCATATCCACGCCTTTGCCCAAGCCTTTTATTGATGAGAGTGCAAAAAGTCCCGGAAATGACAATCGGCCATCTCTTAATTCCAAATAAAGACTACTAATTAGGTAAATATACCATATAAAGTATAGTTGTCCGTCTGGCTACTTCGGCGAGGGGTTTTTGCACTTTCATCTTTATTGGGCCATAATGCGGCCAGTCGCGACGTTCAGGGCCTTCTTCCTCAAGTCCGCGCCGCAACAAGTTGAGAATGGGCTTGATGGTTTCCGGAAGTCGCTCTTTTTGTTTTTCAGCCTTTCCAGAAAAAAATACTCGCCAAGGCACGCTGTCTTGTTTGGTCATATATTTCGGTCTTGGTTCGCCCTCTTCAGTCACCCTATTAATATACCTTATTTAGGTATATAGTCAAGGTAATATTTCCGAGATCTAACAGAAAAATGACAATTTTTCGGCTCTTCTCCCAAACGCGATCCCTCGGGGGGAGAAAGGAGGCCAAGGGAGCGCGATTAGGGGAAGAGGCCCTTTGAGGCGAGCTTAAGCCAATTGGCTTGAGCTTGCCTCACTTTTGAGCGGCTACGTCCAACGCGCCAACCTACCGTCACCATGACCAAGCGTTCTTGATACCTTATGTCGCCCAAAATTGATGGACACGCAAAAAGCGTGAAATAAAATTTACGGCGCTTTTTTTCTCAAGTCGTAAAGATGATGAAAGCGCAAAAACCTTTAAGAGAAGCAAACGGACGCAAAACAATACCGCATATAGCTATTTATCTAATTAATTGTCCTCATTTAGCATTAGCGGCTGACCGAATTTAATTTCCGGGCCTTTTTGCACTCTCATCAAAGATGTCTTTGAGGAGAAAAACATGATGGTGATTTAAAATTAATATCATATTTCATAGAATAAATATTATTTTATGGCATTTTTTACTTGACAAAAAAGAAAAATGTTTATAATTGATGAGAGCGCAAAAAGTCCCGTAAATGACAATCGGCCATCTCTTAACGACAAATAAAAACTACTAATTAGGTAAATACGCCATATTTTGACCTCTATAACCACGCGTTTTTAGCCGAAGCGAGCTATCAGGCGAGCGATAAATTTAACATAAGGCTTGGCGCCCGTTATGATTGGCCGTACGGAAAAATTTGCCTATTATTTCTCGTCCGCCGAAGCGAAATCATCGGCACGCTATTCCTTTCTGAGCCCAAAGGCTGGGCATTTGCATTCCCCTACCGACTGGATGAGCGTTTACTGCAACTACTCGCGCGGTGTCGCGACACCCAGATTTTTCGATAACTCCCTGGGTTTTTCGCTGATAACCAGTTCGATCTTCTAACCCGAGACCAATTTGATCTGGGACCGCGCGCGGCTGTTGCCGAATTGGTGAATATTAACCGCGCGATCCACCAAATCTTTATGGACAATGATTCCAATACCGTCGCGGATCTCGCAAATTCCGCGTTAACCGTTAACGTTCCCACCGGCGAAACCAAAAGGAAGGGTCTTGATTTAGCCCGTAAGATCCGTCCCCGCCAGGGGTTTCAAGTTCGCGCGAGCTACGGCTATTTCCACGAGACGTATAAAAACTGGAGCGTCGGAAGCGTTAACTCCAGGATGAACATGGCTGGCCATAAACAAGCCTGGACCACTCCCAAAAACATGTTTAATCTCAAAACCCGCCGCCGTTCCCAAGGAAGATGAGATAGAAGGTCGCGCCAATTTACGCCATGAGTGTTGAAGAATCCTAACCGACAACCCCGCGGCTTACGTTAACGGGAATCCCGTTCCTGGAGTTCTTTATAATGATTGGGAAGTCCGGACAAATCTCGCTCTCCGGTTATACTATGACATCCGCGAAAATTATCGCGTTTCCGTAACCGTTAAAACGTATCAATCACGCGTACTATACGAGAACGACTTTCGCCAACGCCAACGGGTATTTCGCCTATAGGCGCCGTTCCCCACGGGCTATCTATCTTTCCTTGGAAATGACTGGGGATTGAAATGACACCTCCCCGTATCTTTTCTTCTAAGCTGAACTTACCTCAGTTTTGAGGCTAAGTATCTGTAATTGCTAGTTTTTTAAAAAATATTGTACCCATAACATTTTTTATAAAAAAGCCTTGACATGGCGATATTACCTTTGCTATGATACCCATAAATAGAGAACAGCCGGGCCATTGGGCCAAGGAGGGCTGGGTGTGGCAAGAGGCCTGGGAGGCCTGGGAGGCGAGGAGGCAGGGCGGATGTGGGGCAAGAGGCCTGAGAGGCATGAGGAGGCCTGGGGAGACCTGGGAGACGAAAAGCCAGGGCGGACATAAGGCAAGAGGCCTTGGGAACTGAGAAGCCAGGGCGTTCAATGGGGCAAAAAGCTTGATTTCGGCGAGGAGGTAAAATGTACATCGAGTCAGTTCCTAACAAAAGCAATAAGCCGGCGATC
>JAISCZ010000043.1 GCA_031265205.1 Deltaproteobacteria bacterium | reverse complement strand
CGCCAATAGATCTGGAAAGCCTGAAGGAGCCCGGTTAAATCCAAGCCTTTTCCGGACATCCATTTTTTACCGAACCCATCTGACAGCTTTGTGAAACTATCATGGAGATTTTGGCTCATCAACCTGATTATTACTTCCTGGTAGATAGGATTGGCCGGGCTGTAATTTTCGCCTTTGCCTTTTTTTAAAAGCCCAAGATCAAGGCAATATTGACGGTCGTCCTGGGTAACGCCAGAAGGAAAACGCGCTTTTCCAACCAGGACGGCTTCCATGACGCTTTTGACCCTTGGCTCCTTAAGTCGCGCCTTGAGCGATTCGAAGTGAGTCTGTCCGCTCAGAATTAAATCTTGGGCTGCCCGCTCCACGAGCGTTCTTTTAATGGTTTTTGAATAATCGTTTTTAAGTATATTTTCAATTACCTCTTTGGCCAGGGCGTTAACCAGCCAGGGTTGGCCTTGGGTCAGGCGCCAGGCGCGGTCAATGGCGTCGGGCGCGAAGGCCTGCCCAGTCGCGGCGGAGTGTTGGCCGTAAAGGGATTTCATTTCTTCTTCGGTGAAGTTATTTAACGTCAGCGTTTTCGTTATTATGTTGAATGGGCTAGCCGTTCCCAAAGATTCCGAATTTGGGCGCGTCTGAGAGGCGTAGTCCTTAATATTTCTCATGCCTACCAGAGCCATCGATATCGGGAAGTTGGAGTCTTTACTGGAACTTCGTAAAATATAGCCGTCTCTGATCTGGGTTAGGAATGAAATTAAGGGGAGCTCCGCTAGACTGTCGGCTTCGTCGAAAAAAACGACAAGCTCCCTATCCAGGCCCAGGCACAGATCACTGAGCGTTAGGATGACTTCTATATCATCCGGAGCCCCGCGAGGCTTGGAGTCGAAAGCGCGAGCCCGCTTTTGAAGCGCGCCGACCGTGGATCTATTGAGATTAAAATTGATTAAGGAGACAATCTTGTCCATGGCTTTTTTCTCGTCTTTAGTCGTCCTCAATGTAGCCAGAGAGCAGTAAAGCGCGTAATATTTATCTCCTAAATTTATTTCGTCAGCTAAGGCTTGCAAGTAGGTGGTCTTTCCCGATTGGCGCGGGGCGTGGATGACGAAATATAAATTTCTGTCTATCAATTCATTTACGCCATTAAGACGTGGTAACGCTGGCAGCATATAGTGTTTTGATCCAACGCATGGTCCGGCGATATTAAAAAATTTTAAAGGTTTTTCGGTCACGGTCTCTCCATAACGGTATTTAGACGTTTTATTGGGTTTAGGACAAGTCCTTGAGTATTTGGACTCAATCGCGCTGGTTGACGCGTCATGGCTAAATACGCGATTATAAAATTTTACCTCAAATTAGCCGGTTTTGGCAAATCCGAAGGACAGCGGAACAGGGCCGCGCGCGGGCCCGCCAAACCTAGTCCGATAGCGATTCGGAAATTTAAAATAAGCCGGGTCCGGCCATGGACAACGCTCCCGGGGCGACGGAAAGACGATTGGCGATGGAGCGTCTTGATTGAATCGTCCAACGGGCTGGGGGCAAGGGCGTTAACCCACGCGCCCGAGGAACCAGGGTGGCGCCCATGGCCCCGCTCGGCGGCCAAATCGGCTCGGGGCGCGGCGTTAAAAGCCTTTTACGCGACTATCCACGCCTGACCATTGATAATATCCGCCAGGCTTCGCGCTAAGCCTCCCGACGACCCGGTGAGCGCGAAATTCTTTTGGCCGACGAACGCGGATTATTAAAGGTCATGTTCTTCTCTCCTCGCCGCGTCCCCGGGTTGCCGCCCCTTGGGGCTTGAAATCCTTCATTGGCCTTCGGTCGGCCGTCCCGGTTCCCCGGACGCTCGAAGCGCGGCCTTCAGCCAGAGCCAACGCTTGCGCGTCGCTGACTCGCGTTTGGGGCTTCGCGGCCATTTTGCCGGCCCCGGCCGCGACCAGCGCGGCGGCTCTCCAAACGCGCGCCGCCGCCGTCGGCCTTGGCGCGATCCGCCTACCAGTAATTGAAGCGTAGCGCAAAACGCGTCGAGCGCCGCGAGCCGGCGCTCTTGAGACCGTCAACCGGGCGCCCGTCCGCCCGCGCCGGGCCTGGATAAGTCTCGCGCCGTCGCTCGCGCGCCAATTGTCCCAAATGGCTACAAGTCTTCGCGTGTCCCCGGCTTTCAGGCGCGCCCGCGCGGCTTGCGGCGTTATAAGCTTATTGTGACGCGAGCCGTGAAAGGCGCCATATTTCCCGCGAGGGAGCGAGACCCTCGCCTGACGACTCATGATCGCGACAGTCAGAAGTAATCGTGGCGGCCATGGAGGCGACTAGATGGCTGTATGCTCACGATGAAAAATCTCATATAAAGTGGGGCCGCGAGAGTGGCGGGCCGTAACGCGAGTGAACGTTGAGCGGGCCTTGAAAACTCAAGATTCGGAAGCCGACCCGCCAATTGAACGGGGAAGGCCGCCGACTTGAAGCCATAAATAACCCTGGCGCGCCGGAGCCAGTTCAAAATCAGGGCAATCAGACGACAGCCCAGCTGGAGCGGAGAAAGGGCGCGAGCCATTTTCCGAAAGGTTGGAATAACTGACGAGTGGTTTCAAGTTTCCGACGGGGCGATGACGACAGCGCGCCATTCTAGGGAAGTATGACGCGACGCGGGAGACCCCAAAGGAGCCCCGCCAGGATAGGCGATGGATGGGGAGCGCCGGCGACCGGCGCCGGTCGGGCCGGGTTCTGGAGAGAGGAGGACGAAAAGGGAAGCGTGGCGCTAAAGACCTGATTATAGGAAGAAGGGCCGCGCGTAGCGCGCTAGATGAGTTTCCGCTCTCCTGGGAGTCGGATTAAGCCATAGCGCCGTTGAGTCCGGGAAACGGCGGAGGAGGGAAGGGCCTCTGGTTTGGAGCGCGCGCTGAAATCGGGAAAGGACAGGGGAAATGGGCAACCCTTGAAACCCCAAACTGAGTTCTGAAATCGCGGAAGGCGCTATACGAGAAAGCGAAGAATGAACCAAAGCTTTAGGTTCTACTCCCTGTCGGACAAAATCCGCGACCGTGAAGTTCTTGAGGAGGCCTATCGTAGACAGAAGGCCAACAATGGGGCCCCGGCAATGGCGTATCGGGACTATGCCCGCCGCAAAGTCCATAAAGAAGATTATGGACGGAATACATGACCCAACAGACAAGAACTTTGATGGGAGTGCAAAAAGTCCCATAACTGACAATCGGTCATCTCTTAATGCCAAATAAAGAATACAAATTAGGCAAATATGCTATATCAGGTATCGTTGTCCATCTGGCAACTTCGGTGAAGGGTTTTTGCACTTTCATCAAGTTTGGCTGGATGGAGACCCGCGACATCGTAAAAAGCCAAAAATAGGACGCTTATGGGATGGACGAACTATTTTTCTATAGGGGCTGTCTCGCGAATCTATAGCGAACTGGCGAGGTATCCGGTGGGCCGGTCGCGCCAGTGAATGGGTCGAAAGCGCGAATGGGCCACAAAGAACTATAAGAGCCGACCGGATACGAAATTGCGCTCCGAGAGTGGTCCGCTAAACATTCGCGCGAGAATTCCCTCATATTCGTGAGCGAAGTCGCGAATTGTCGAAACGAGAGCCCAATTGCTGGAAATCGGCGCGATGGGTTCGATGAGGGCCGGCTGGAAACGGACCTGAAAGGGCGCCGCGCCAGTCGGCTACTCTACTATAATTTCGTTGGTTTAGTCGCGCGAGCGCCAATAAATCACTTATCGCCTTAACTCGAAACGGAGGTCGCTAGCGATGGGCGAGTCGCCTCTATCTCTGACGCGTCTTAGGGTAATTTTTCAGCGAACGTCGGCCCCACAAATCGCGCGGGGGGCGCCGCGAATGGCGACGGGACGCGAAAAGGCTCTAATAATGATTTCCCAAGTTGAAGTCCGCGCCCGGGAGACTTTCCCTGACGTTTTTTCTACCCTCCTCGACCAAGGCGCTGACGGGTCGCAAAAGAGCCGCGTTTTCCCCTCCCGCGGCGGAATCGGAGAGTTTTTACGCCGTTTCGCGCCAAAGCTTTTCCGCGATCTTGGTGGCGCCCGCTGGAGCCAAGCCAGCCGGCGCCCAACGCGAACTCCATCCAACTCGCGTCAAAGTTTGGACAGCGCTCCCTCTCCTCCGCCATGACCAGGCTCGGGATGTCGCCATCAAGGCGTTTAGATGAAAGTTGCGCCCCGCGGGCTCGGTCGCGGGAGCGAGTGAATTTGACCGTGAGCGCGCGCTTAACTCCTTGGCGTTCGGCCATTTCGCCAAGGCGACGGAGAACGTTCTGTCTCCTTGGGAAGGCGCGGAGAGGGCTGGCGAGGGAGCGAGCGGGAATTAGCGGCGATATTTGGGGTCTTCTCCTCGCGCTTTTTCGCCGCGTGGCGCTGACCTCGCGGTCGCGCGGGCTTTCTAGGGAGGAGGGGAGAGAAAATTGGCGCGAAATAGCCGCCGCGAGCTATCTTGAAAGGCTCGGCGCGGGGGAAGGCTTTTTAGCAGCCTACCACGTTGATGGTCCGTCCCTTGTAATCGAGGGTTTCCCAGGTCAGCCCGCCTTTTATAGGCGCGCCAAAATCTTTGTCAAAGACGACTAGCCATCCCTCGGAAGCCCCACATGTATCCATATAGCCGTATAGCCGTTCAAGGCTCTTTTTCAGGATCCGCTCGCCCTTAATCTTTAATTCCAAAGGATAGCGACGTCCTTTATAAATGACTATAATATCAACTCTTCTCCTCCCTAGAGCGCACTCCCTCATTATGGAATCGGCGCGTCCATTGAGGGCCCTTTGAAGATACGAAAAAAGCGTTATGTGGGCCACGGCTTCGTTGTTCAAGCTTGTGAGACCGGATATGATTGAATTGGCGATGTCTTGGCTCAATTTTTCTTTTTCCGGTAGTTGAGAGCCGCTTAAGGCGCGCTCAACGCTATCCCTCGCGATATAACTTACGGCGTT
>JAISCZ010000042.1 GCA_031265205.1 Deltaproteobacteria bacterium | reverse complement strand
ATTTTCCTCAAGGAAGAGATCGACTTCCAGCGGCTTATCCGGGAGTTCCAGGCCAGGCTCGACGCCCACCAGCCCGGCGATGGCAAATTTTCCCTAACCGCGCGCGAGATCGTCGAGTTTTTGCTCGCCCCCCTCGCGATGACCCCGCGCGCGCCCGAGCCGCTTTTCGAAGATTATCTTGAGCTGGCGGTCAAACTCGCGACCAAAGCCGAGGACCCGGGGTTAATTTCGAGGGCGTATTTAGCCACCACCACTCGCCCACACGCGCTCGCTCCAGAAACGGACGAAAAATTCAGAAGGATAGCACTAATGATGGACCCCAACTACTATTCCTTAGCTGATGTCGTGACAGACGGACAATTTTCCGCGTTCCAGGTGAAAATCAAAGCCATGGAGGAGGCGGCTAAGGCCAAGGATAAGGCGACTAAGGCTAAAGAGGAGGAGGCTAAGGCCAGGGAGAAGGCCTTGAGGGAGGCGGCTAAGGCCAAGGAGAAGGCCCTGAGGGAGGCGGCTAAGGCCAAGGACGCTGAAAACGAGCGCTTGAAAACCGGAGCCGTTCTCGCCCTGCGCGCCAAAAACATGGGCATGGAAGAGATCAGCGCGGAGTTAAAGCTCTCTTTGACCGATGTCGCCAAAGTCTTGGATAACGCCAAGAAAAAAGGCCAATAACCACCACGCCGCCGACGCTGAAGGGGTCTTTCGCCGTCCCGCTCCGCGCGCCCCTGACCGCGCTAATTCCAGGGCGGCGGCGAAGCGCGCCCGGAGGCTCTATCCAGCCCGCGACCCTCCGGGCCGCCTCGCTCTCCCTCGTCGCGCCACTCCGGCGAGGCGACGCCCGACGGAGTGGCGACCTTAGAGGAAAATGAGCCAGCTCGCGAATCGTGAAGGCCTCGCGTCTCCACCGCGAGCTACGCTACGACTCGCGCCTAGCGCGCCAATCAATTTCGCCCCGGCGAGAGCGTCCGCGCGCGGGGTTTAGCCTCCCAAAAGGCCTCATCCCCAAGTCCGCGCGAAAGAAACGGAGGGCGCGCGTCTCCCGCGCTTGGATCAAATTCGGCTCTTCGCCGCGCCCCCGAGCCAGTCCCGGAAACCGCTGCCTTCTCCCAGAGGCGCCTCTCCAGGGAGGCCGCCGGCCAGGACGCGCTCCGCGCGAAAATTCTTCCCCTTAGGCCTGGGAGAACCGTTTCCGCCTCCCTTTCTCTCGCTTGAGCCTCGAGCGGACTTTCTCTCCGAGGCTTGGGGCGCCTCGCCCCAAGTAGACTTTTGAACCGCGCTCAACCCCGGCGCGCTTTTTTTGAGCCTTTGGGGCGAACCATGACACGCCCCCGCAAATTTCCGGAAGGCTCGCGCTCGCGAAAAGGCGCCTTGGACCGGCCCCATGGCGACCCCGCTAGCTATCGCGGCTCTTCCTCGGCGGCCCTTAACCCTTGGGGAGGCCAGGGGAAAGCGCGAACTTCTCTGGCGGGGCCGGGCGCCAAGCGGGGCGCGCGCCGGAGGGAAATCCGAGGCTCACCTCTGGCGCGCTCGCGTCCGCGGGCGTTTTTTTCCTCCCGCCTCGCGGAACGGCGAAGCCTCGCTGGCCATCTCCCACGGAGCCATCTGGAACGGAAACCCCGTGGGGTCACGGGGAAACCATCCAATTCAGCGTCCAGGGCCAAAAGCGCGCTTTTTTCTCTCGCGCGACATGAAGTTAAAATTTTAAGGACGCGTGGCCGCTTGGCGCGCGATCGCCGCGCCCCGCGCGACGCGGCGGCGGCCCCGACCGCTCCTTCCGGCGGAATTTGCGCTCCAACGCGGTTATTTCGCTCCGCCTCGCCACGAATATTCGCGCGCGAACGTCAAAATTATTGAAGTCGACGCGCGACAGGCGGTAATATTCTTTACAAGACAAACGATTCGCGTGGGGCGCGCGGGCCCGGGCGGCGTCGGGCGACGCCGCGACGAAACGCGGCCCATAATCTCCGAGGCTATAATCGCCAGCGGCCAGCGCCTGATCATTTTCCGCGCGAGCCAAACCGACATAGCGAGGCCCGTCCGAGAACGGAAGGTAGAAGACGATGACGGAAGCCGGGCGCGGGCAAAAAAAAACCGCCCGCGAGAGGGAACGCCAAGTTTTTTTCCCGCGTCTTGAAAATGATCCAACGTAAGCCCGCGGCGCTTCGCGAGGATTATCGCGAATTGACGGTCAAACTCGCGACCCAAGCCAAGAATCCGGGATTAATTTCGAGGGAACGTTTAGCCACCCGCGCTCGCCCAAGCGCCATAGCTCCGGAAACGGACGCGAAATTCGGAAAGATAGCTCTAATGATGGACCCCAACTACTATTCCTTAGCCGATGTCGTGACAGACGGACAAATTTCCTTAGCCGATGTCGTGACAGACGGACAATTTTCCAAAAACCTGGAGAAGATCAAAGCCCTGGAAAGAAAGATCAAGGCCCAGAAGGAGAAGATGAAAGCCATTAACGTGAAATACGTTCTCAAACTACGCGCCAGAAACCTGAGCGTGGACGAGATCGCCGAGGCGTTGAAGACGTCATTGACCGAAGTCGCCACAATCCTGGACGGCGCCGTCGCGGACAAATGAACCCCCTCGCGAGGCGGCGCTTCCGCCGTCACGCTCCGCGCGCGGAACCTCCCCTCCCCCGAGGGGAGGGCGCGGCCAGAAACGCGCGCCTCTGACCGCGCCCAAATCCCACGCGCGCCCCCGGGCGGCGCGACGCGCCTGGGGAGGCTCTACCCGGCCCGGGACCCTGGGCGACGGCGCGCTCTCCAGCTTCACGCGACCGCCCCGCGCGCGGGGGACGCCCGCCGGAGAGCCGACTGTGAGGAAGGGCGTCTCGCGCGTAAATTCTGAAAAGCGCTCGCGTCTCCGCGGGAAGCGCGGCGTTAACGCCGCGAGCGTCCCCCATTTTTTTGCCCCGCGCCAGCGCGCCCGGCGAGAGAGCGCCGGCGGGTCTTGGCCGCGAAGCGCGTCCGCGCGGCGCCCCCCCGGCGACGGGCCGGACTTGGGGGGCCTTGTCGTTCCTATCCCGAACGGATAACATAGGCCTTAACGACTGAGCCGCGAAGTTTAATTTTCCGACTTAAGGATTTTTTCATGAACCGTTGGAACGTGCCCCGAGATCCCCGCTATCCCAGGCGCTTTGAGCGCCGCCGCCGCTTCGCTAAACTCAGTGGCCACAAAGGGGGCCTCATTCCTTATCTGGGCGAAAAAATCGCCGCCCGCCTCGCCCGCGTCGCCGCTTTTTTCCGCCAAGCGCGGCGCCTCAAGCCGAAAAAGCCCTTCGCGGGAGGTCTCCCCTCGCTGCGAGGGGGATTCGCGCGGCGCCTCAGTTGGCGCCTCATCCCCTTGACCTTGGCGGGGGCGGCCCTTATTTTCCTCGCGGCGCGCTATCTCCCGCGCTTTTTGGAGGTCCAGCCCCTGACCGTGACCCGCGCGCGCCCCGTGGCCCCGGCGCCCGTCCCGGAAGCCCGGCCCTTGCCCCAGGGACTCCTGGCCATGGAGGCCGACAGCCAAGAAGCTCTCCGCGCGGAAACCCTGATCCTTGGGCCCGGAGGCACCATTTCCGCGTCCCTCTATAGCTTAGGCCTCACCCAGACCCTCTTTCCGGGTCTTTTGGAGACCCTCGCCCGGGTCGACTCCTTAAGCGTGGTCAATCCCGGCGCGGTTTTCAAAGTCTTTTGGGCGGGCCCCGAAAGCTCCCCCGCCAATTTTCGCAGGCTCGAGATCGCGGAGAACGCCCAGGCCCGGCCCTACGTGGTCCTCCCCGGAGGCCCCACGAACTACGTGGGCTATTCCACGGAGGCGGATCCCTTAACCCTTTTGGAGGCCACCCAAGGGGAAATCGCGACCTCCTTTTACGAGGCCGGAATCCAAGCGGGGCTTACCCCCAGGGACGTTATGGGCCTCGCGGACGTCCTCGCCTCCCAGGTGGATTTTTTAACCGATCCGCGCGGCGGGGACGCCTTTCAGGTCCTCTACCGCGCCACCTACCGGGACGGGGTCCCCGCGGGGCCCTCGACCATGGAAATGATCCAGGTCAACCTCCAGGGCCATAAGCGCGAGTTTTTCCTCTACAAGCCCGCGAAAGGCCCCTTAGATTTTTTTGACAGCGATTTCCGCTCCATCCGCAAATCCTTTCTCCTCTCCCCCCTCCAGTACAGCCGCGTCTCTTCCGCCTTTTCCCACGCGCGCTTCCATCCTATCCACAAAAAAACCCTGCCCCACCTGGGCGTCGACTACGCCGCCCCCTTGGGAACCCCGGTCTCGGCGGTGGCCGACGGCACGGTTAAATTCGCGGGACGCTTAGCCGGCTACGGCAACATCGTCATCCTAACCCACGCTGGCGACTACGAAACCATGTACGCCCATCTCTCCCGCGTGCAAAGCGGGGTCACGAAAGGCCAAGAGGTCAAGCAGGGGGACCTTATCGGCAAAGTCGGCGCCACGGGAACGGCCACGGGGCCCCACCTGGATTTCCGGCTCAAGCGCGACGGGGAGTATCTGGACCCCGAAAAGGCCTTCGCGGAAATGAAGGGCCTAGAGCTTCCCCCCGACGAGAGGGCGGCCTTCAGCGCGCTCATCCTGGAAAGAAGAAACGTCTTAAACGAGCGGGTGAGTTCCCCCCTGGCCCTCCAGGCCCGCTCCTCCTAAAAGCGCCCTTTCCCGTGACCGCCCCCCTCCGCCTTCCCGCCGCCCTCCTCTCCCTTTTGGAAGATTCACGCGCCCGGGGGCTTTTCCCCGGGGCGGTCCTTCTCTACGGAAGGCCAAGGGCGGGCGCGCGGGCTTCCCTCGCCCTCGGCCTCAGGGGGACGACCCGGGAGCGGGCAAAAACGACCCCGGAGACCCTCTACGACCTGGCCTCCGTCACCAAAATCGCCGCCACGACCTTTTTGCTGGCCCTCGCCCTGGAGCGGGGCGCCTTAAGCTCCCTCGCGGCCCCTTTGAGTTCCTTGGGCTCCGGGCTTTTCCGGGACTACCCCCGCCTCGGCGCGCTCAACCCCGCGCTCCTCCTGGCCCACCAGAGCGGGCTCCCCGCCTGGGCCCCCCTCCACCTTTTGGGCGACGCGCCCCCGCCGGAGCGCCGCCGCCGCGCGCTCGCGCGCTTAAGCGAACTCGCCCCGCCCTTAAGGCCGGAGGCCCCAGCGGCCCCGACCCTCTACAGCGATCTCGGCTTTATCCTCTTGGGCTTTCTCCTGGAGGACCTCGCCCAAGACGCCCTCCCACGCCTCTTCCAAAAAGAGATCGCGGGGCCCCTCGCCCTTTCCGCCGCCTTTTACAGCCCACGCCTCATTCCCCTTCCCTCCGGCCTCGCGTCCGCGCCTCCCAAGGGCGCCGCGCTCCCCATCGCCCCCACGGAAGACGGCTTTCGGATCCCGGGCCCCTTGACGGAAAAGGGCTTGCCTTTGCGGGGCGCGGTTCCCCTGGGGAGGTGCCACGACGACAACGCGGCCTATTTGGGCGGGGCGGCGGGCCACGCCGGGCTCTTCGCGAGCGCCCCCGCCCTCTGGGGAATCCTCCGCTCCTGGGCCCTGGGGTTCCGGGGGGAGGGGGGCCTTATTTCCGCGGAGACCCTCCGCCTCTTTTTGGCGCCCCCAAAAAGCCGCGGCGGGACGAGGGCCTTAGGCTTTGACTTTCCTTTCGGCGTCGGGGACAAGTCCTCTTTCTGGGTCGGCCACCACGGCTACGCCGGGGCCACCCTGTGGTGGAATCCCCCGCGCGATTGGGCCTTAATTCTCCTCGCCAACCGCGTCCACCCCACGAGCCGCGAGGGCCGGCTACCCCTCTTGCGCCAAAAAATCGCCGCTCTCCTTTTTAAGGAAACTCTCGCCTGAGGCCTTAGGGAGAGCGCCCCTTTCCAAGCTTTTTTATTGACGAGCCCGCGGCGCGCGAGGGCGCCCACGCGAACGCGCCCTTTTCTTGTCTTTTGTCAGGGCTCGTATTAATATCTCCGCTATGAGCGTCATCCTCCGCGTCCGCCAACGCGCCCCCAAGGCTAAAAAACCCAAGGCGCCCGCGCGCCGACTCCCCCCTTGGGCTTGGCTCCCGGGCCTTCTCGCCTTCCTCGCGCCGTCCTTGCTGGGCCCCGGCGCTTGGGCCTACCGGGATCCCAATAATTTAGTCGTTTCCGGCTCCACCACCACGCTCCCCATTACCCAGGCCGCCGCGGAAGGCTATCTGGCGACGCGGCCGGACCTCAGGCTCAGCGTCTCCGGGACGGGAACCGGGGAAGGCCTCAAAAGCCTCATCGACGGGCTCGTCGACGTCGCGGGGGCCTCCCGGGACATTTTGCCCGCCGAGGCCAAGCGCGCGCTGGACAAAGGCGTCCGCCTCCAGCGCCACGCCCTCGCCCGGGACAGCCTCGCCGTCGTGACGCACCCGGATAACCCCATAAGCGATCTGAGCCTTGACGATCTTTACCGGATCTACGTGGGGGAAATCCGTAACTGGAAAGAGTTGGGCGGCGAGGACCGGCCCATAGTCGCCATCAACCGCGACTCCAGCTCCGGGACCTTTGAAATGTGGCTGACGCTCGTCCTGCGCGGGGCCCGGTACCGCCGCGACGCCCAGACCCAGCCCTCGGGCGGGGGAGTCGCCTACGCCGTGGGCGGCAACCGCAACGCCATCGGCTACGTGGGCTTGGGCTTTTTAAACGAGAGGGTCAAGGCCCTCAAGATCGGGGGAATAGGGCCCGACCTCCAAAACGTCGCGAGCGGCGCCTATCCCCTCTCGCGGGAACTCTATCTCTTTACCCAGGATCCCCACTCGGGGATCGCCCAGGATTTTTTAAACTATCTCCAAGGACCCGCGGGGCGGGAAATTATCTCCCGGGAAGGCTTTTTGCCGCCCCCCGCCCCCTAAGGCCACGGCCGCGCGCGCATGACAGACGAGAGCCATCCCCCCGCGGCGCGAGACCGCGGAACCCTTTTAAAGCCGAAGCTGTCCCCCACGGAAAAGGGGGCGCGCTTCTTTTTTTTAGTCTGCGCCATTTCGGCCTTGGGGCAGATGCTGCTGATCATGGTCTTCCTCTTCACCGAGGCGGGCCGGCTTTTCGTGAGCCTCGACGGGGAAAAGGGGGTTTCCCTCGGGGAGTTTTTTCTCTCCCAAGACTGGTATCCCACCTATCCCTCGCCCTCCTACGGGGCCTTGGCCCTGGTCGCGGGCTCGCTGTCGGTGACTTTGCTCTCGATCCTCTTGGCCGGCCCCTTGGGGGTCGGGCTCGCCATCTATCTTTCCTCCATGGCGGGCCGGCGGTCCCGCGAATGGCTCAAACCCGCCATTGAGCTTTTGGCCTCCATTCCCTCGGTGGTCTTGGGCTTCGTGGGCATGGTCGCCATCGCCCCTTTCCTGCAAAACGCCCTGGGGCTCCCCTCGGGCCTGAACATCTTAAACGCGAGCCTTTTTTTGGCCGTCATGGCCACCCCCACCGTGGCCTCCCTGGGCGAGGACGCCCTTTCCGCCGTCCCCCAAAGCGTCCAGGACGCCTCCTACGCCCTGGGGGCCACCCACTGGGAGACCATCTGGAAAGTAATCCTCCCGGCCTCCCTCTCGGGGCTCTCCACGGCGGTTATTTTAGGCCTGGGCCGGGCCTTGGGGGAAACCATCGTCGTTTTGATGGTGGCCGGCGGGGCCGCCCAGATCCCCCTCTCCCTCTTTGACAGCGCGCGCCCCCTCACCTCCACCCTCGCCGCCGAAATGGGGGAAACGGCCATTGGGAGCGCCCATTACCACGCCCTCTTCGCTTTGGGGGCCGTTCTTTTCGTTTTGACCCTGGCCTTTAATCTCCTCGCCCACTATTTGGGCAAATACTGGCGCCGCAAGGCCTAAGAGGCGCGCCTTTCGGAAAGGGCTCCGTCGCCGCCGCTTCTCTGACGCGCGCGCCCCAGGACCCCCGAGGATCGACCATGCTGGAAGCCCAAAAAGGATTCGGGCGCCAAAGACGCTACCGCGAGCAAAAGCTGGCTTTCCTGGCCATCAGGCTCGCGGCCGGGCTGTCTTTGGGCGTTATGGCGGCGATAATTATCTATATTGTCGTAAACGGCGTCCCGGCCCTCTCCTGGGCCTTCCTAACCGAATTTCCCCGCGACAACATGAGCGCGGGCGGGATTTTCCCGGCCATCGTGGGGACCGTCCTCCTCGCCGTGGGCGCCCTTTTGACGGCCCTCCCCCTCGGGTTCGGGGCGGCCATCTATCTGGCGGAATACGCCCGGCCCGGGCCCCTGGTCACGGCCATCCGCCTGGGCGTCGCCAACCTCGCCGGGGTCCCCTCCGTGGTCTTCGGGCTCTTCGGGCTCTCGCTCTTCGTGACCACCTTGGGTTTCGGGCGCTCGCTGCTCTCCGGGAGCCTAACCCTGGGGCTCCTCATCCTCCCCACGGTGACCGCGGCCGCGGAAGAGGCCCTGCGGCAGACCCCCGCCTCCTTCCGGGAGGCGGCCCTCGCCCTCGGGGCCAACCGCTGGCAGGCCATCCGCCAGGTGGTCCTCCCGGCGGCCCTCCCGGGAATGCTGACGGGGGCCATTTTAGCCCTAGGCCGCGCGGCCGGCGAGACCGCCCCCATCGTTTTCACGGCCTCCGCCGCCTATACCCTTCTCCTGCCCGACTCGATCTACCGGGAGGTCATGGCCTTGCCCACCCATATTCTCAATCTGGCCACCAACAGCGTTCACATTGAGGCCACCCGGCCCCAGCAGTTCGGATCGGCCCTGGTCCTTCTGGTCCTGGTCCTGGGGCTTTCCACCTTCGCCATCGTCGTCCGGGCCAAACTACGCCGAGGCCGCCAATGGTAGCCGAGCCCCAAACCATCATCGAGGCGCGGAACGTCGATTTCTATTACGGCGACTTCCACGCCCTCAAGAACGTCAGCATCAATATCGCCGCCCAGGAGGTGACCGCCATGATCGGCCCCTCGGGCTGCGGCAAGAGCACCTTTTTAAAGCTCCTCAACCGCATGAACGATTTTACGCCCGGGGCCAGGCTCGCCGGGGAAATCTTCATTTCCGGGGCCTCCATCTACGGGCCGGACGCCGACCCCGTGGACATCCGGCGGCGCGTGGGCATGGTCTTCCAGCGCCCTAACCCCTTCGCCAAGTCCATTTACGACAATATCTGCTACGGCCCCAGGCTCGTGGGGATCCGCAAGCCCCAGGACCTGGACGTTTTAGTGGAAAAGGCCCTCCGAGCCGCGGCCCTCTGGGACGAGGTCAAGGATATTCTCTCCAAAAGCGCCATGGAACTCTCCGGCGGCCAGCAGCAAAGGGTCTGCGTCGCCCGGGCCCTGGCCCTGGAGCCAGAGATTCTGCTCATGGACGAGCCCACCAGCGCCTTGGATCCCATCGCCACGGCCAAGGTGGAGGAGTGGATCAAAAACGCCAACCTCACCATCGTCATCGTCACCCATAACATGCAGCAGGCGGCCCGCATCTCCGATAGGACGGCCTTCTTCTTCATGGGGGAACTCGTGGAGTTCGGGCCGACCATGGAACTCTTTACCCGTCCCCAGGAAACCCAGACCGAAAATTACATTACCGGCCGTTTCGGCTAAAAACCCGCGGGGGACCCTTTCCCCGCGCGCGGGCGGCCCGCGCGCGCGTTTTGGCTTTTTTGCCTTGCCGGGGCCTTCGCGTTATAATTGACTTTTTACCCAAATTTGGGGAAAAAATACCTTTTTCGCCGTTTTCCTCTCCAAACCGCCTTGCCGCTCCCCCCCAAAGCTTCCGCCAAGGCTCACATATAAGGCTCCCGCATGATCGTCGGCAAATTTGAAATAGAACTGGACAAATTAAGCAAACAAGTGAAGGAAATGGGCGTCAGCGTCCTTAAAATGCTCAAAGGGGCCGGCGAAGCCCTCTTGGCCCTCGACGACGCCAAGGCCACGGAAGTCATCAAATCCGATAAAACCGTAAACGATCTGGAAAACGTCATCGTCAACCGCGCCATTACCCTCATCGCCACCAACCAACCCGTGGCCAAGGATCTACGCTTTTTGGCCTCCTCCTTAAGGCTCGCCATCGAGCTGGAGCGCATCGGGGACTTGGGGAGCAACCTCGCCCGCCGGGCCCAAGACATTATCCTCCTGGAAAAAGACGGGGAACCCACCGAGCCCCTCCCCGCGGACATCCCCCTGATGGTGAAAAAAGCCCTCTCCATGCTGGAAATGGCCCTCTATTCCCTGGAACACGGGGACACGGCCACGGCCGAGGAGGTCTTCCAAATAGACGACGTCCTAGACGACCTCAACAAGACGATTCGGGCCGAGGCCCTCTCCGTCATCAAAAAAGACGGGCACAAAGCCGCCTGGGGCTATGAGGTCATCACCATCGCGAGCCACCTGGAGCGCTTGGCGGACCACGCCACCAATTTGGCCGAGGAGACCGTGTACATGGCCAAAGGCCTCAATATCCGCCACAATTATTAGGGAAGGGCGGAAAAGCGCGGCCAGCCCCAGCGGATTGGAGACGCGGTCGCGCGCGAGCGCCCCGAGGGACGCCGCGATCGCCCCAAGGCGCGCCTTTCGTTAAGCCTTAATCTTTCGTTAAGCCTTAATAAAGTTACGACGCGGCAAACCGCGCGGCGCGCCTGAAAGCTCCCTTGACGCGAAGACTTTGAGCCATTAGGGGTCATTGGCGCGCGAGCGGCGGCGGAAGCCTTATCCGAGCGCGGCGCGGCCGGCCGGGCGCCTGGTTGACGGTCCAAAGAGCGCCTGGTCGCGGTTCTCGACGCGTTTTCTTTTAAAGCCAGAATTACTGGCGCTCCGGTTTCGTCTGGGCTGAAGTCGGCGACGCGAATTTGGGGCGCGCCTGTCGGCGCCCGTGGCGGCTCAATTGAGCGAAAAGTCCAATTCATGAGGCGACCCACGCGTAACCGTTGGCTTTGGCCGAAGGAGAGGCTTCGGGCGTCCTGGGCGTCGGGGCGGCCGACAAGAGATTGTCGGGACAGCCGACAAGAGGCCAACGCTTGGTTTCAATACCCAACGGGCTTCAAGCCGGGGAAGTGGCGACGCGAGAGGAGCGTGACCCTTGATAATTCGCGCTCGTCGGAGCGAAGAATTTCGCTCTCATAGGAGCGCTAGACGACGCGGTTCGCCAGGCGGCGCGACGCTGCGCCCGGCGGATATTACCAATGGAGAGGAATGGATAGTCGCGAAAACGCTTTCAATAGCGCGCCCCCAAGCCGATTTGGCCGCCGAGCGGGCCCATGGCGCCACCCCTGGTTCTTCGGCGCGTGGGTTAACGCCCTTGCCACCAGCCAGCTGGACGATTCCTTCAAGGCGTTTCATCGCCAGTCGCCTTTCCGTCGCGCCGGGACCGTCGCTTATGGCCGGCGCGGTCATATTTCTATTTACCGTTTCGCTAACGGACGGGCTTGAGAAGCCCACGCTCGCTCCCTCTCCTCTATCCCGCTATCCTTCGGATTTGCTAAAACCGCCTCATGTGAGGTAAATTTTATAATCGCGTATTTAGCCATGACGCGTCCGCCAGCCCGGTTGATTCTGAAAACTATGGATTAATCCTTAAACCCCAAGAAAACCTCCTAAATCCCAATATGGATATACCATGACCGCGAAACCAATAAAATTCTTTAATACCACCGGACCATGCGATAAGCGCCTACACTACACGCTGCCAGCGTTGCCACGTCTTGTTGGCGTGAATGAATTGATAGAAAAAAAATTATATTTCGTCATCCACGCCCCTCGCCAGTCGGGAAAAACCACGTATTTAAAAGCCTTGACTGACGAGATAAACTTAGGGAATAAATATTACGCGCTTAACTGCTCTCTGGCTTCCTTGTGGAAAACCTCTGACACGCGAGAAGCCATGGACGATGTTGTCGCCCAAATCAATTCAAGTCTAGATGACTCTTCCGTTGTCGCGCTGCGAAAGCTCGCTTACGCTTTCAATTCAAAGCCTTACATGGCCGACAAAAGCGCTAAAGTCCGCAAAACGCTTAAAGACATGTGCTTGGCCCTGGATAGGGAGCTTGTCGTTTTTTTCGACGAGGCCGACTGCCTTGAAGAGTTCCCCTTAATTAAATTCCTGACCCAGATCAGGGATGGCTATCTTTACCGCGCCTCCCCTTCAGGCGCTAACTTCCCTAAATCTATGGCGCTGGTCGGCATGAGAAATATCAAAAACTACGCCTCTCAGACGCGCCCAGATTCTGAATCCTTGGGAAAAGCTAGCCCGTTCAATATAATAACGGAAACGCTGACTTTAAATAACTTCACCGAAGATGAAATGAAGTCCTTGTACGACCAGCACACCGCCGCGACTGGTCAGGCCTTCGCGCCCGACGCTATTGACGCCGCCTGGCGCTTGACCCAAGGCCAACCCTGGCTGGTTAACGCCCTAGCCAAAGAGGTAATTGAAAAGAGACTTAAAAACGATTATTCGAAAACCATTAAAGGAACGGTCATGGAGCGGGCCGCCCAAGACTTGATTCTAAGCGGACAGACGCATTTCGAGTCGCTTAAGGCGCGGCTTAAGGAACCTAGGATCAGAATGGTCATGGAATCCGTCTTGGTTGGAAAAGCGCGTTTTCCCTCAGGAGTTACCCTGGAAGACCGTCAATATTGCCTTGATCTTGGGTTTTAAAAAAAAGTAAAGGCGAAAATTACAGCCCGGCCAATCCTATCTACCAGGAAGTAATAATCAGGTTAATGAGCCAAAATCTCCATGATAGTTTCACAAAGCTGTCAGATGGGTTCGGTAAAAAATGGATGTCCGGAAAAGGCTTGGATTTAACCGGGCTCCTTCAGGCTTTCCAGATCTATTGGCG
>JAISCZ010000029.1 GCA_031265205.1 Deltaproteobacteria bacterium | reverse complement strand
TTGGCGGTATAGCTCGGCCTGTCCCCGCGCTTGCTTTCGTCTTTCGGGAACCTGAAATGGCCGGGGTTCATGAGGAAGTCCCGGAACGCCTTCTCCTGGCGCGGCTGGACGTCGCGCGGTGCCACGCCGTCGATTTCTCGCGGCCAGGGCCAGCGCTTCTCGCGCTTAAGCGGGGGCGCTCTGGATAGTATCGCGGACGATCCGCTACCAGATCTTCCTGTCAGTCAGCGTCCGGTTCCAGACGAAGCGGCGACAGCCGAAAGTCCCGTTTATCAGGACTTCCCGCTCCCCGTTCGGATATATAGGGAATCCGAACGCCTTGTTCATCGCTTTCCCTGGTTTTGGACGTATTTCCTTATGATTTCAATCGGCGCGCCGCCGACCTGATTTATATCAGGTCACTGGCGCCCAAGAACGTCAATTCCTTCCGCCGCCTGGCCTGGCCGCCCGCCGCCCGCGCCCCGCCGCCATGAGATCCGGGGAAGGAGGGCGCGATTCCTCCCCGGAGCGAGCTCCGGGGGATTCCTCGCGCGAGAAAGTTGAAACGACGCGACGATTGTGTTAATAATAATTAATATAGTGGAATAGTTTTTGTTGAATTAACGTGAATAAAAATTTTTAGTAGCGTCAGTTCCCGTCCGCCCTTCGGCAAAAACCTTTCCTAACTTTACCGCGAGGGGATTTTTTAATCCCTCTCGCCCGCGGGGGCGCCGCGAGGGCTCCCGGTCCCGAAAAGAGGCTTTCCCGCGAAAGCCTTTTTTGTGTCGCGACTTTTGGCTTTTCTCTTTCCGCGGCGAGCCCGCCGCGGGAGCGCTCCCCCCGGAAGACGGCGCCCGGCTTTCTTCCTCGCGGCGCGGGGCTAAATCCTTAAAAGCTAAATCCATAACGTTTTTCTCCTAGACTCCAAGAGGCGAGTTTCCTCTATTTATAATTATCGGGGGGTTTAAAGCATGGCCAAAAAGCTAGTTTATTCGTTCGGAGGCAAAAAGACCGACGGACACGGCGATCTGAAAGATCTTCTGGGAGGCAAAGGCGCGAATCTCGCCGAAATGGCCTGTATCGGCCTTCCCGTGCCCCCGGGGTTCACTATCACCACCGATGTCTGCCGTATCTTTTATGACAACGACAAAAAACTGCCAGACGCCTTGGAGGCGCAAGTCGACAAGGCGCTCGCCCAGATGGAGAAGGTCGTGGGGACCGAATTCGGCTCCGTCGCGAATCCGCTCCTGGTCTCCTGCCGCTCCGGGGCGCGCGTTTCCATGCCCGGCATGATGGACACGGTCCTGAATATCGGCCTCAATGACGAAACCATCAAAGGCCTCATCGACAAAACGGCTAACCCAAGATTCGCTTACGACTCCTACCGCCGCTTCGTCGCCATGTACGGCGACGTGGTCATGGGCGTCAAGGCGGCCTCGGAAAAAAGCGAGGACCCCTTCGATGTCGTCCTGTCCAGGCTCAAAAAGGAAAAAGGCTACAATCTGGACACGGAACTCACGGCGGAGGATCTGGAGTCCCTGGTCGCCTCCTATAAGGAACTCATCTTCAACGCCTTGGGGGAAAGGTTCCCCGAAGATCCCCGGACGCAGCTTTGGGGCGCCATCAAGGCGGTCTTCAACTCCTGGATGATCCCCCGGGCCCAGGCCTACCGCCAGCTCCACGGCTATCCCGAGGAATGGGGCACGGCCGTCAACGTCCAGGCCATGGTCTTCGGCAACATGGGACCCAATTCGGCCACGGGAGTGGCTTTTTCCCGCGACCCCTCGACCGGGGAAAACTATTTCTACGGGGAGTACCTCATTAACGCCCAGGGCGAGGACGTGGTGGCCGGCACCCGCACCCCCATCCCCATCAACCGCAACCAGCCCCTGCCCCCCGGCGTGCACAACACCCTGGAAGACGAAATGCCGGAGCTCTACAAAGAGCTCAACGAATACAGGCTGATTTTAGAAGACCATTACCGCGACATGCAGGACATCGAGTTTACCATTCAGGAAGGCAAACTCTGGATGCTCCAGTGCCGTAACGGCAAGAGAACGGCCCACGCCGCCCTCAAGATCGCCGTGGATTTGGTCAAGGAAAAATACATCACCGCCAAAGAGGCCATTCTGCGCATTCAGCCCGATCAGCTCACGCAGATCCTCCTACCGATTTTTGACGCCAATTCCGTCGCTTACCGCAACAAGAGAGTGATCGGCAAAGGCCTCGCCGCCTCCCCGGGCGCCGCGGGCGGAAAGGTCTGCTTTTCCGCCTCGGAGGCGGAAAAACTCTCCGCCGAGCTTGACGAAAACGGCAATCCCGTCAAAGTTATCCTGGTCCGGGTGGAGACCAGCCCCGAGGATATCCGCGGCATGTTCGCGGCCCAGGGCATTCTCACTTCAAGGGGCGGCATGACCAGCCACGCGGCCGTGGTGGCGCGGGGCATGGGTCGGCCCTGCGTGGCCGGCTCCGCTGACATTTCCGTCAACTACGAGACCGAATCCTTCACCACCGCGACCGGGGACACCGTCCGCGCCGGGGACTGGATCTCCCTCGACGGCGGCAAGGGCGAGATCATCTTGGGCGAGCTGCCCACCATCAACGTGGGGCTCTCCGACGACTTCGGGACCTTCATGGATTACGTGGCCCACGTCAAAAAACTCAAAGTCCGCACCAACGCCGACACCCCTCGCGACGCGGCCATCGCCCGCTCCTACGGGGCCGAGGGCATCGGCCTGTGCCGCACCGAGCACATGTTTTTTGAGGAGGACAGGATAGATCATATCCGGGCCATGATCCTCGCCGAGGATCTGGAGGGCCGGGAGGCCGCCTTGGCGCGCCTCCTCCCCATGCAGCGCTCGGATTTCCACGATATCTTCAAGGCCATGGACGGCCTGCCCGTGACCATCCGCACCCTCGATCCCCCTTTGCACGAGTTTTTGCCGCATACGGACCGGGAGATTGAGGAACTGGCCCAAAAGTTCGGCCTCCCCCCCGCCAAGGTCAAGGCCCGCTGCGAGGCCCTCAAGGAACAGAACCCCATGCTAGGCCTCCGGGGCTGCCGTTTAGGGATCCTCTTTCCGGAGATCACGGCCACGCAGGCCCGCGCCATCTTTGAGGCGGCCTGTCAGGCCGCCGCGGAAGGGGTGGACGTGCGCCCGGAAATCATGGTTCCCCTGGTGGGCCATCCTTTGGAGTTCACGGCGCAGAAGGCCATTATCGACAAAGTGGCCGAGGAAGTCCTTAAGGAAAAAGGCGCGCGCCTCGACTACCTTGTCGGCACCATGATCGAGCTGCCCCGCGCCGCCCTGGAGGCGGACAAGATCGCCAAGAGCGGCGCCCAGTTCTTCTCCTTTGGCACCAATGACCTGACCCAAACCACCTTCGGCCTCTCCCGCGACGACTCGGGAAGCTTCCTGAACCGTTACCTGGAACTCGGGGTGTGGCGCGATGACCCCTTCGTCACCTTAGACCAGGACGGGGTGGGCCAGCTCATTCTGATGGCGGTGGACAAGGGCCGCGCGACGGTCAAAAAACTCAAAATCGGCATCTGCGGCGAGCACGGCGGCGATCCCAAGAGCGTTAAATTCTGCTGCGACAACGGTTTCGATTACGTCTCCTGCTCCCCCTTAAGGGTGCCCCTGGCCCGCCTGGCGGCGGCCCAGTATCTTTTGGAGGAAGAGGAAGACCGCCCCCGCCGCAAACCGGGACCCAAACCAGGGCCCCGCCGCAAACCCGGTCGGCCCGCGACCCGCAAGACGGCGGCGCGCAAGCCCGCCGCCCGCAAGACGGCGGCCCGCAAACCCGCCGCGCGCAAGACCGCGGCGCGCAAGCCCGCCACCCGCAAGACCGCGACCCGCCGCGCCCCGGCCCGCCAGACGGCCACGCGCCGGGCCCCCGCCCGCAAAACCGCGGCCCGCAAGCCCGTCGGCCGTCCGCCCGCCCGCAAGACCACGGCCCGCAAACCCGCCGCGCGCAAGACCGCGGCGCGCAAGCCCGCCGCCCGGACGACCCGGACCGTTAGGGGCGCCCGGACGACCCGCGGCGCCCGCAAGCGCTAAACGCTTAGGGATCCCCCGGGCGCGCCCCAGGGAGAACGCCTCCTAAAGACAAGCCCCCGGAAGGCGCGGCCTCGACGCGCCTTCCGGGGGCTTATTTTTCGCGAAAGGCCCCGCGAAACCCGGTGAACCGCGCCCCCGTGGGAAAAAGGCGACGCGCGCGAAAAAACCCCCCTCGCGGGAAAGCGCTTTCCCGCGAGGGGGGTTTCGCGGAGCCTAAGGGTGGCTCTACGGCGAAAGGGCCGTTTAGCCCTCGGCGGCGATGGGCGCCGGAACGGGGAAGGTCTCGGCGAGCCTGACCAAATCCTCGTACTCGGAATCCACTCGTTTCTTAATGTAGGCGATATCCTCGGGCTTTAAGTGTTTGAAGCGCCCTTGGATCTTGAAGTAGTCCTCAATGGGTTTGGGACTGTCCACCTTTTTGTTGATGACGTAAAGCCCGTCCAGGACCTCGTAGAGAGGGAAGATCCGGGTCATGGTGGCCAGGCGCCCGCTCTCGACGGCCAACTCCGGTTTCATGCGCCAACCCGTGGGGCAGGGGGCGTAGACGTGGAGGTAGGCCGGGCCCTCGATGGCCGCCGCCCGACGGATCTTGTTCATAAGATCCAAATGGTAGGCGGGGTTCGCGGTGGCGACGTAGGGAATCCCGTGGGCCGCCGCGATGGCCGGCATGTCCTTTTTCCAGGTGGTCTGGCCCTTGGAATGGCTGCCCGAGGGCGAGGTGGTGGTGTTGGCCCCGAAGGGGGTCTCGCTGGACCTCTGAATACCCGTGTTCATGTAGGCCTCGTTGTCGAGGCAGACGTAGATAAAGTTCTCGTGGAAGCGCTCCAAAGCGCCCGAGAGGGCCTGAATGCCGATGTCGGCGGTGCCGCCGTCGCCGGCGATGGCCACCACGGGAATCCGCTTGTCGGGGCCGCGGCCCTTCTTGCGGAGGATCTGGGTGGCGCTTTCCACCCCCGAGGCCACGGCGGCCGCGTTTTCAAAGGCCACGTGGATCCAGGGCATGCGCCAGGCGGACTGGGGGAAAGGAGCGGTGCAGACTTCCATGCAGCCCGTCGCGGAAACGGCGATAAAATCGGTGCCCAAGGCCTTTAAAAGCAGCCGCAGGGCCAAGACCTCGCCGCAGCCCTGACAGGCGCGGTGCCCGGAGGCCAGGGAATCCAGGCCCCTGGGGAAGGCCTTGTTGTTCGGAATCTTCGCGTAGGGCGTCTCGTAGGCTTTCATTCCCAAACTCCTATCAGGTCAAAACGACTCTGGCTCTTGCCGGAAAGTGCCTTCGCCTTTTGGGTAATTTCTTTGAAATCCTCGCGGGTCACGTCCCGGCCGCCCAGGCCCAGAATAAAGTTAGTGACCGAAGGCCGCGCGGGGGCGTCGTAGAGGAGAGACTTGGCTTCCAGGCAGACCGGCCCGAAGGGCACTCCCAAGCTAATGTGCCGGTCGATGACCGCCAGGTTTTTGGCCTTGGAGACCGCTTGGAGGAAATCCTCGGAGGGGAAGGGGCGCCAGACCCGGAGGCGGACCAGGCCCACCTTTTCGCCTTTTTCCCGCATCTCGTCGACCGCCGTCATGGCCGTCTCGGAGATGGAGCCCATGGTGAGCAGGACGGTTTCCGCGTCGTCGCTTTTATAGGTCTCGACCGCCTTGTACTCGCGGCCGAAGGCCTTGTGGAATTCCGCGAAGGCCTTTTTGATGACCGAAAGGGAGCCCAAAAGAACGTCGTCCGTGGCTTTGCGCGACTCCGCGTAGCTCTCTGGAGTCCCCAAAAGGCCCATGGAAATGGGTTTGGCGATATCCAGCTTGACTAAGGGCTTAAAGGGCGGGAGATATGCCGCGACCTCTTCCAGGGTGGGCAGGAGAATCGGCTCGATAAAGTGGGAAAGGGTAAAGCCGTCGATGTTCAGCGTGACGGGGAGAGAAACCTGACGGTCTTCCGCGACCCTAAAAGAGACGATGGTCAGATCCAGGGCCTCCTGGCCGTTTTCCGCGAAAAGCCCGACCCAGCCGGCGTCCCGGACGCTCATAATATCGGAGTGGTCGTTCCAGATATTGATGGGGGCGGACAGGGCGCGGTTGGCGATGGCCATCACGATGGGGGTCCGCAGGACCGGCGCGATGTAGAGCATCTCGTTCATGAGGGCCAGGCCCTGGGAGCTGGTCGCGGTAAAGGTGCGGGCCCCGGCGGCCGAGGAGCCAATGCAGGAACTCATGGCCGACTGCTCGGACTCCACGGGGATATAGGCGGCGTTTAAGTGGCCGTTGGCCACGAGCTCGGAAAGATGCTCGACGATATGGGTTTGGGGGGTTATGGGGTAAGCCGCGACCACGTCGCAGTCGCAAAGCCTAACCGCCTCGGAGACGGCCAAAGAGACTTCTAAGCCAATAGGTTTCGCCATTCGTTAGACCTCCTCCAAGACCATTTCGATACACTTTTTGGGGCACTCGTGGGCGCAGATTCCGCAGCCTTTGCAGTAATCCAAGTCAGGCTTAAAATATTTCTCGTCTTTGCCCATGTCCTGGTAAACCCCATCCGGGCAGTAGATGTAGCAGAAAGCGCAGTAGATGCATTTCTCGCGGTCCAGCTTGGGGCGCAGGCTACGCCAGTCGCCGGTCTTAAAGGCCAAGGTGGACCCCGGTTCCGCGGTGAAAGCGTCCGGCAGGTCCGACGCTTTCATGAGGGCGTCAATTCCTTTAATCATAATTAGGAGGCCTCCAACTTGGATTCGGCGTAAGCCTTCTCAAACGCGGCCTGGTTCTTGGAGGCGAGAGTGGCCCCGAAACGGTTCAAGAACGGCTCGCGCACGTCATCCGGGGTGGCCTCGCCTAAAATTTTGGCGAAGACGCCCAACATAACGGTATTGGTAATGGGAACGTTTAAGATCTCCATCGCGATGGACATGGCGTCAAGGGTCGCGATCTTCTGGGTAAAGCCGTATTGCTTCCGCAAATCGGCGCCGTCGCGATGGGTGTTGACCAAAAGGAAGCCGTCCGGCTTAAGGCCCGCGTCAACTTTGGTCACGTTCATGACGGTCGGATCCAAAACCACCACCACGTCGGGTTTGTAAACTTTTTCCCGGACGCGGATCGGCTTATCGGAAATCCTTAAAAAGGCCGTGACCGGGGCGCCGCGCCTCTCCGGTCCGAAACTCGGAAAGGCCTGAGCGTATTTGCCCCGCTGGATTGCCGTCTGGGCCATCAATTCCGCGGACGTCACAGCGCCCTGCCCTCCGCGGCCGTGGAACCTGATTTCGATCATGCTCTTAACTCCTGGCCAGAATAATTGAAAACAAAGTAAATGCGCACAAAGAAACCTTTTTAGGAAGAGCGCGCCCTCGGCTTTCCCCAAAAGCGGGCGAGCCGCCGCGCCGGACCGCCGCCCTCGCCCGTCTTCCCCCGACGGAATGCTTGGGGGGCGGTCAAGCGGGCGGCGCGGACTTCCGGGGGACGTAAACGCGAGCGCGACCGCCAACCCCTCAAGTCCAAAAAAAAGTTTAGCGAAAAAAGAGAAGGTCCCTCCTATGTCTAAAGCATGTTACCTTAATTCTTTTAGGGGCGCAAGAAAGCCAAAATATTATTTTTTTAAATTTTTGACGAATTTTCCGTCCGCGCCTCCTTTCTCGGCCCCGCCGCGGGAGGTCTTGGCCCCAAGGGGAGGCCCGGCTCCCCTTGGCGCTCCCCCCGAGGGGGGGCCCCAGCTCGCGGCAAAACGCGCGATGGCGAAATTTAGGGGTAAAAACCCTTTACATTAGGGAGCGCCCAGGAGCCGACGCGCCGCGAGTTCGCGGGAAAAGCGCCGCGCGCCCCTCCCCGCCAAGCGCTTGGCGGAATCCCAAAGGGGAAGCCCCCAAGCGGGCCGGCTCTCCGTAAGGGGAGCCTCGCGCGTTGGCTCTAAGCTCGCGCCAAGCTTCCCCATTGGAAAAAATTTTAAGGACGCCTTGGCGCTAACGCCGTCCGCCCCCCCCCAAACGCTTTGGAGACCCCGCGGCGCGCCCGGGCGGTCCCCAAAGCGTTTGGGAAAAGGGCGCTTACAGCGGCGGGCGCGGGATTTCGGGCTCCTGGGACTCGGGACGCTCGGCGGTGACGCGATTGCGCCCGTTTTCCTTGGAGGCGTAGAGGGCCTGGTCCGCGCGGGCCAAAAGCGAGGTGGGGGTGTCCTCGGGCCTGGCCGCGGCGACTCCCACGCTGATGGTGACGCGGATCGTTTTCTCGTTCTGGCGCGTCAGCTGAAACTCGACGGCGCCGACGTTGCGACGGATCTTTTCCGCGACCGACAGCGAATCGTGGAGGGTCGCCCCCGGCAGGATAATCACGAACTCGTCCCCGCCGTAGCGGAAAACGAAATCGTCGCAGCGGAGAGTCGAGCCCACGATTTTAGCCAAATGAAAAAGGATGCTGTCCCCCGCCTGGTGGCCGTAATTGTTGTTGACGTCGCGAAAATAGTCGATGTCAAAAATGATCAGCGTAAAGGAAAGGAGACGGCCGGACTTATAGTTCAGGAGGGTGAGCAGGAGTTGCTCGTCGTAGGCCCGACGGTTATAGACTCCCGTCAGGGCGTCCCGGAGGGCCACGGCCCTGATTTCCTCCATTTCCTTTAAGATGCGGTGGCTTTGCTGCACGAAGGCGTCGTAGTCGCGGCGGACCGTTTCGAGACTGCTCTGGAGAGCCGCCTTTTCGGAATGGAGACTCTCCAGGCGCGTCAGGTCCTCGTCCGTCTTCTCGCGAATGGTGGTGGAAATTACCTCCACTTCCTCGGCGATCAGCGCGAGGAGTTTTTCCGGATCCTCGTCCGCGGTGTGGGCGAGATGGCGCTGAATCGTCTCCAAACGCTCGGACAGGCACCCGGTGAAGACGCGGTTGCTGTTCCCGATAAAATTGATGCCGCGGTCCAAAAAACGCCTGAACTCGCTCTCGAGGCCCACCAAGGTACGGATAATGGCCGAAAGCCTTAAAGAGATCTCCCGCCTTTCAGAGCGGCTGTCGGCTAAAAAACGGATGAGGAGGCCCGCGAGTTTATTGAGAAACTTGCTGACCGCGACGCCAGCGGCCAGATCCTCCTGGAGGCTTTTGGACTCGTCGGCGTAGAGGGCGCCTTTAAAGCCGGCTATCTGGGAGAGAAATTCCTGGAAAGCGTCGTTTTTCCCGCAGGCGCCGGGCGAAATACGACCAGTCAGAAGGATGTCCTTGGAGCCTTCGGCGTCTTTGGCGAGAAAGTAGGTGGAAAAGTTTTGGGAAAAAACCTCCAAGTCCAGGGGGCTTACGATCCCCTGGTTGAGTTGGGAGACGAATCCCCGCAAAAGTTCCGTTAAGGAGTCCGGGGTTCCCTCGTGGTTGAGGGCCAGGACGACCGGATTGATCAGGTGGCGGATAGCCCGAATATAATCGTCCTTTTCCTGCTCAAGCCGCCTCAGCTCGCGTTCCGCCTCCAAAAATCTTTGGCGGAGCGCGTCGGCTCCTTGCTCCCTTTGGTTCTCTTTGATTTCAACCATTAAATCTACTTTTGCGCGCGCGGAAAAGCGCTTTTTTCCGCCAGGAGAGCGGTCTCGGCCCTCTTTGGGGCGCGTCGCCTCCGCGCGCGCTTCCCTCGCGGCTTTTTTAAGTGGGGCTGGTGGTCTTGCGGACCAAGAGCGGAACCTTCATAAATTCCACGCCCTCTTTTTTGAGGATCTCTTCCTCGTCCCGGGTGGATTGGCCGCGGATATTCCGGCGGGGGCTGACCCCGTAATGCATCTTGAGGGCTTCGACCATAAATTCGGCGCCGACGTCCGCGAATTCGCTGTGGAGCTTGTCCGAAAGGGATTCCAAACGCTTTAAAAGTTTTTCTGGGGTCTCCTCGGCGGCTTCGTCGTCCGCGCGCGCCGGGGCGGCGGTGGCTTGGGATTTGACCAGCCCAAAGGTGGAGGGGCGGCGGGATATTTGGGCGTCGCCGCAAACGGGACAGGAGAGGAGGCCTTTTTGGATCTGCCCCTCCAGGTCGGCGAGACCGTCGAACCAACCCTCAAAGCGGTGTTCGTTGGAGCAGGCCAAATCAAAAATAACCATATGACACCGGGACTCTTGCAAAGCTTAAGGGCAAAAGCGGCGCCCTTAAACGCGATCAACGCTTCTATAATGATAAATATTTATCATTGGGCTGTCAAATCGCTGAAGGGAGCAAGGGAGCCTGAGGAGCCTTTGCCGCCGAGCCGCCGCGCCGTCAATTGTCCCGCGCGGCGCTTCCCTTCCCTCGGGTCCCGCTCCCTCCGGCCCCTTCCCGCCCCGTCGCCCCCCGTCGCCCCCCCGTCGCCCCCCGTCGCCCCCCCCGCGCGCTCCGCCCCCCCCCAAAAAGGGGGGCCGGGCCCGCGGCTTTGAAAAACGCGTTTCGCCCGCGAATCTCTCTTTTCCTCCTAAATAATAATATTTTTCCGCCTTTTCCCTTTTTTTCGGGAAACTATTTTGCTAAACTAAACCCATGAGAAAGAAGATTTTAATTTTCCTTCCAGACCTTAAATCCCGCTGAACCCTTATTTCCGTCAACCGCGCCCTTTCCGCTCCGCGAGGCGCGTTCATTTGACCCTAAACATTCGCGCAAGGCCCCCTCCAACGCCCCTCGCGCGCCTCCGCGCGAGAGGGGCGTTCCCCTCGCGACAAGGCGTCCTCGCCTTCCCCCGCCCTTTGGCCTTCCGCGAGCCCTTGAAGGCCCCCCCTTTTCCCTCATGGGGCCGCTTCCTCGCGCGTTCGCTCGCCCAACGCGCTCTCTGGAGGTATCTATGCAACACACGGTGACTTTCCGTCACATGGAACCCTCTCGCAAAATCAAGGAATATGGCCTGGACAAGCTCGCGAAGCTTGACAAATACGTGGATTCCGTCATCGACGCCGAAATCACCTTTACCGTGGAAAAGCACCGCCACCGCGTGGCGGTGGTCCTCTCCGCGGACGGAGGCAAGATCGCGGCCGAGCAGGAATCCGACGACATGTATTCCTGCGTGGACTTGGTGGTCGACAAACTGGAAAAACAGCTCAAGCGGCGCCGGGAAAAGTCCCGCCAGAACCACGGCAAGAACCCCGCTAGCCTCAAGGAACTCGCGGCCGACGAGGCGGACGACGAGGCCCCGTCCAAGCCCGGCAACGGCCACGGAGAACCGGACGCGGACGCGGCCCTCCCCCCCGGGGCCAAAATTTTGGATCTGCCGCTGCGGACCCTCAGCCTCGACGAGGCCGTGGACAAGATCTCCCAGAGCAGCCTGCCTTATCTCGTCTTTTTAGACGATCGCGACGGTCGGGTCCGTCTCCTACGGCACGCCGGCGGCGGTTCCCTGGAGCTGGCGCGCTTCCACCCCCACGAATAGTTCGCGCCCCCCGGGGCGCGGCGTCCGCCGCGAGGACGCCCTTCGCTTCGCCCCGCCTTTCCCGCCCCATCCCCCCGCCTTCCCGCCCCTCGGGCGGGGGGAGCGGGGGGATGGGCTTTCCAAGCCCCTTTTTTTGGGCGAAACTCTATATTATTATGGGTTAGCGTAAGAGCCGCCCCCTTTAGCCCCTTTTACCGTCCCCTCATAAGGCTTCGCCCCTTTCCCCCTCAAAGGCCGGCGCGCCGGCCCCCTTAAGCCCGGAGGCCTCGGAGGCTTTCGCCATGAACGCTCCCCTTAAATCCGGCCTGATAGTCGTCGTGACGGGCCTTTCGGGCTCGGGCAAGTCCTCGGCCTTAAAGAGCCTGGAAGATCACGGCTTTATGGCCATCGACAACCTTCCCGCGCTCCTGCTCCCGAAGGTCCTGGCCATCCGTAAGGAAAGCCACGGGGACTTTATCCGCCTGGCCGTGGGCATGGACGGCCGGGACCCCGAGCTGGTGGGGCTCTACCAACGGCCCTTTGAGGAAGCCAGGGAAATGGGCTATGATTTAAGGCTCCTTTTTCTGGAGGCGGACGACGCCACGTTGGTCAAGCGCTTTTCCGAGACCCGCCGCCCCCATCCCCTGGCCCCGGACGGGGGCCTGATCCGGGCCATCCAGACGGAGCGGGAAAGGCTGGCCCCCTTAAGGGAGATCGCGGACCTGATCCTGGATACGACCTCCCTTTCCGCCCCGCGCCTCCGGGAATTGGTGCTCAAGCGTTTCGTGAGCGCCGAGAGCCGCCGCGCCCTCGCGGTGGAGGTTCTCTCCTTTGGCTTTAAAAAAGGGCTTCCCCCGGAAGCCGACCTCATGTTCGACGTGCGCTTTCTGCCCAACCCTTTTTACGTGGACAAGCTGCGCGTTTTGGACGGGCGCGACGCGAAGGTCCAAGACTACGTCTTCTCCTTTCCCGAGACCCGGGAATTTCTCGAAAAACTCATGGGCGTCCTCGTCTTTCTCCTGCCCCTCTACCAACGGGAGGGCAAATCCTACCTCACCATCGCCGTGGGCTGCACCGGGGGCCAGCACCGCAGCGTGGCCATGGCCTGTAGCCTCTGGGAGCGACTGCGGGAAAATTTCCGGGGCCCGTTGGTTTTAAGGCACCGGGACATCGCCTGACGCTCCCCTCCGTTCCCCAATCCCGGCGCGCGAATCGGCCCCGGCGCGCGCCGCCTTCGCCCCCCAAAGACCTTAAATGGAGCGTTCGCGTGATCGAAGTCGTTTTAGTCTGCCATGAAGATTTGGCCGAATATTTTCTGAAAGTCGCCGAATTTCTCCTCAAGTCGGGAGAAAACTGCCAGACGGTGGCCATCCGCGAAGGCGAGCGCCCGGACCAGCATAAGCTTCTGGTGGAAAAGGCCCTCAAGGACGCCGGGTCCGCGGGCAATCCCATCCTTATCCTGACCGACCTCTTCGGCGGCACCGCCTGCAACGTCAGCCTGCCTTACCTGGAAAAGGACCGGGTGGAAGTCCTCTCGGGCGTGAACCTGGCCATGCTCATCCGCGCCTTAACCATGCGCGTTCGCAAACCCAACTTGAGCCTCGTCGAATTGGCGACGGAATGCGCCAGGTACGCCATTGACGGCATCCGGGTGGGGAGCAGCATGCTCAGCCTTTTCAGCGACCCTAAAGCCAAAAAAGGCGGAAAGAAAAACGCCCCCAATGGCTAATCCTTCCCATCTTCGCCCCTTTCCGCGCGCGCTCTCTCGCGGCCCCGCCGCCCCCGGGGGGCTCTGACATGCCCATCGTGCTCGCGCGCGTAGACGAAAGGCTCACCCACGGCCAGGTCATGACCAGCCCGGCCCTGGCCACGCTCAAAATCAACGGCATCGTCATCGCCGACGGCGCGGTCTGTCAGGACCCTTTGACCCAGGCCATCTACAACGCCTCTATCCAAAGCGCCGACTACGACATCAAATTCGGCAACCACTACACGCCCCCCGAGGATCTTTTAAGTTTCCTGCGCTCCGTCGACCGGGAAAAGCGCCGCTTTTTGGTCCTCTTCCGGGACCTAAGTTCCGTCTTGCTCGCGATCCAGAAGGGCGTGATCCTCTCGGAGCTCAATTTGGGCAACTTTACGTCCCGCCACCCCGAAAAAAAGGCCCTGACCCGGGGCTTTCAGGTGGGGCCCACGGAATCGGAGGAACTGAAGAAACTCCATTGGCTGATTGGCTTTCTGTACTTTAACGACCTAGGCTCCAAGGGGCTCCCCTATTCCCCCCTCAAGCACGCCTGGGAAAACGTTTAACCCCATGCGCGCGGCCTGGTTTTTGGCGCTCCTCGTCGGCGCGGCCCTCAACCTCGACCGCCGCGCTTTCGCCCAAAGCGGCCTGGGCCGCCCACTGGTGACGGGGGCCATTCTCTCGCTCATCCTCCGCCGGCCCGAGGGACTGTGCCTGGGGCTCTGGGCCGAGCTTTTATGGCTCTGGCGCCTTCCCGTGGGGGGCGATTACGTCCCCAACGGGGGGCTCGCGACCAGCGCGAGCCTCTTGGGCTACTCCCTCGCGGCGAGCCATTTAGGCCTCGCCGCGCCCCTCGCCCGCCCCTATCTGGCCTTAACCTTCGCTCTCCTGCCGCTCCTGGCCCATCTGGCCATCCCCGTGGACAAAATCGGCCGCCGCCTCGCCCACCGCGCGGTACTCTCCCTCGCGAGCGAGTTGGAAAACGACCAAAGCCCCAATATCGCGTGTTACAATCTACGGGGCCTGCCGCAGGCTTTTGGCTTAGGCGCGCTTTTTCTTTTCCTCGCCTCGCTTTTGGCGGCGGCCTCGCTCGTCGCTTTAACCCTCCTCGTTTCCCAGGAGGCTTTTTGGGCCCCCTTGAGCCCCCTCGCGGCCTACGCCCCGACCATCGCTTTGCTGGCGGTCTCGGCCTCTTTGGCTCGCCCCTCTTATTTTCCTTTCGCCCTGGGCCTTTTGGGGGGACTTCTGTTCGTCTGCGGCCAACGCCTGTGGGGCGCCTAAAGAAAGACACGTTTTTATGCCGACGCCCCCCGACGCGCCTTCCCCGCCCCCCGACGCCCCCGCCACGCCTTGGTGGGAACTGGGCTCCCGCCCCGTCGCCCTCAAAGATCTCCGTCCCGAGCCCCTGCGCCTGAGCCACGTGAGTAAGCTCTTAAGCCTCGAGCGGGCCTGCTACAGCGATCCCTGGACGGCCAGCGGCCTGGAGCGGGAACTCGAAACCGACCACGCCCGCGCCTGGGGCCTTTTTCTGGACGCGAATCTCCTCGCCTATGTCATCGCCTGGCTTTTCTCCGAAGAGTTCCATATCCTCAAACTCACGGTGAGCCCCTACTTCCGCCGCCTGGGCCTGGGGGAAAAGCTTCTTCGGGTCGCCATTGGCCTCGCCTCCGCGGAAAAGGCGCGCGTCGTCCTCCTGGAGACCCACGAGGGCAATCTCCCCGCCCGGGCCCTCTACCGCAAGCTGGGCTTCCGGGAGGACGGGGTCCGCAAAAACTATTACCGCAACGGGGAGGACGCCGTTTTAATGTCCCTCAAGCTCCGGGAGCTTTAAGAGGCGCGAGGCCTTAGATTAATTATGCCCGAAACCATCCTCGTAGTTGACGACGAAAAAGATATCCGCCTCACCTTAGGGGGCCTTTTGGCGGACGAGGGCTTCCTTGTCGCCCAGGCCTCCTCCCCCACCGAGGCCTTGGAGCGTTTGGACGAGTCCGCCCCGGGGCTCGTCCTTTTGGACCTCTGGATGGGCGGGGCCGAGGCGGGCTTTACGGTCCTGGAGAGAATCCGGGAGGACTTTCCGGCCCTGCCGGTGGTGGTGATCTCCGGCCACGGCAACGTGGAAACCGCGGTCCGCGCCGTCAAGAGGGGGGCCTTCGATTTTATCGAAAAACCCCTCTCCGCCGACAAGCTCCTTCTAACGGTCCAAAGGGCCTTGGATTTCCGGAGGCTTTCCACCGAAAACCAGATCCTCAAAACCCGCAACTTCCAGAGCGAGCAGCTCTACGAGGGCTCCTCCAAATCCATGGCGGCCCTCATGAAGACCGTCTTAATGGTCGCCCCCACCCCGGCCTCGGTGCTCATCACCGGCGAAAACGGGGTGGGCAAGGAATTGGTGGCCCAGACCATCCACTCCCTCTCCCACCGCTCCGACAAGCCCATGATCGAGATCAACTGCGCGGCCATCCCCGAGGAACTCGTGGAAAGCGAGCTCTTCGGCCACGAAAGGGGCGCCTTCACCGGGGCGGACCGCCGCCGCCAGGGCCGCTTCGATCTGGCGAACCACTCAACCCTCTTTTTAGACGAGATCGGCGACATGTCCCTCAAGACCCAGGCCAAGATCCTCCGCATCCTCCAGGAGCAGAAGTTCGAGCGGGTGGGGGGCTCCAAGACCATCACCGTGGACGCGCGGATTATCGCCGCTAGCAACAAAGACCTTTTAAAGGAAATCGAGCTGGGCCATTTCCGCCCGGACCTCTACTATCGCCTAAACGTCGTGCCTTTGGTGGTCCCGCCCCTGCGCGAGCGGCGGGAGGACATCGCCGGGCTCTCCAAGCTCTTTCTGGCCAATTGCCTGAGGGACAACTCGCTCCCCCCCAAGACCCTCGACCCCGCTTTTTTGGAGCAACTGCGGCGCCGCGACTGGCCCGGCAACATCCGCGAGCTCAAAAACGTCATCGAGCGCCTGGCCATCACGACCCAGGGCGCGGTCATCCGCTTTGACCCGCAGGCGGGCCCGAGCCCCGACTCCGACGGCTGGGCCGAGACGGACGGCCGCGACGACTGGCTCCTCGCGCCCTACCGCGAGGCCAAAATTGAATTTGAGCGCCGCTATTTCCGCAAACTGTTAGACGCCCACGACGGCAACGTCACCCGGGCCGCCGAAGCCGCCAACCTGGACCGGACCACGGTCCACAAAAAATTAAACGAGTTGGACGTCAACAAAGTCGCGGGCAAAGGGGCGGCCAATGAAAAATCCCATTGACAAGATCCTGGAAATCTACAACCGCCTGGATCGTTCCGGCGTGACCAACTGGCCGCTTTTGGCCGCGGCGCTCTCCTACTACTCGGCCCTGGCGGTGGTCCCCATTCTGGCCATCTGTTTCGCCCTGGCCAAGAGCCTGGGGCTCGAGGAAGCCTTAAACAGGGCCTTGACCGAAAATTTCGCGGGCCAGGAGACGGTCTTGAAATTGCTCACGGGTTTCGCGGAAAATCTCGTCCGTAACTTTTCCGGAAGCCTTTTGGTCTTTTCTTCCCTCGCCTTTATTTTCTGGTCGGTGTACGGCATTCTCTGGCAGCTGGAAGTCAATTTTTCCAAAATCTTTGGCTATCTCTCCGATCGCCAGGCCCTCCACCGCGCGACCGATTATCTGACTATTATGCTGGTCATCCCCATTTTCATCCTGGCGGCCGGCAGCAGCAACGTCTTCATCGAGAGCGCGGAATCCAGCTCCCAGCTCTCCATCCTTTTCGAAATTAAGCCCTTTACCACCTTCGTGATCACCTTTCTGCCGGTTCTCGTCTGGTGGCTGGTCCTCTCGTGGATGTACTCGTACTTTTCCCGGGGCATAGTCCGCTGGAAAGAGCGCCTCATCGGCGGCTTTTTGACGGGCCTCGTCTTTCAGCTCTTCCAGAAGTTCTATCTGAAGGCCATTATCGCCATCACGAGCTACAACGCCATCTACGGTAGCTTCGCGGTGGTGCCCCTTTTTATGATCTGGCTCTACATCAGCTGGCTCATCGTCATCTCCGGGGGGGAGCTGACCCGGCGCTTTACGGACTTTTTTCTCACGCGCCTGCCCCTTTTAACGACCGTCCTCCCTTTGAATTTCACCCAACTCAAAGCGCTGTCCGCCAAGATAATAGACTTAATCGTCGCGAACTACCGCCTTCAAGAGCCATCTAAACCCTTGGGCCTCAACCAGATCGCCAAAACATTGCGCGAGCCGATAGCCCACGTCGGGAAAGCCGTCAACTACCTCCAGAAATGCGGCCTCCTCTCGCGCGTCTCCGCCGCGGACTCGGAATTCGGACCCGCCTTTCTGCCCTCTTTGACGCCCGAGCTTTTAACGCCCGAGTTCTTGGCCAAATCCCTGGAGTCCTTAGACGAATTTTAAGGGCTTTTAAACCCCAAAGGGAGAGGGCGATCGCTAAAAGGGGCGCGCCAGTCTTTCAGGAAGGAGCGGCCCTCAACCATTCTTAAGCAAAAAATTTGAGTCAGTAAACAATGACGGCGATAACCTCATCCACTATTGGGCCCCAAAGAGCAATTTCAAAAAAGATCATGGCGAAATCCGCTTGTAACTAATTTTGTGAAGAAGCTTCCACTGAAGCGATCATTCAACTAGCGACTCTTGATGGCCGAGCTTTTTCGCTTTAACGCGATCCTTGGCGCGTTCTTCATTCTCCAAGATAGCCACGACATGTCCCTTCCCATAAACCCCCATACCCAATCTTAATATTTTTTTAGCTTTGGCCAAATAAGGCCTCGTTAAGCGATAGACCATAAGATTCGGCAACGCTTCGAAGATCGCCTTGAACGCTTCGCGTAACCATCTCTGGCGCTTCATTTGACACGGACATCGATAAACTAATTACGGGATAGGTAT
>JAISCZ010000030.1 GCA_031265205.1 Deltaproteobacteria bacterium | reverse complement strand
TGACTGGAGTGCTGCCGTGTGCTCTTCCGATCTAGCGCGACTTAAAAAGACGCGGAAAAGCGGGAGGGCCCCGAGGGGCCCTCCGCCCACCTTGTCCATCTTTCCTTTCGCCCGGCATGAGGCCGGACAAAGGCGATGTTACGCGTTCGCGGCGCTTCCTAACGGGGAGGAGGCGCGACTTAAAAAGAAGAGGAAAAGCGGGAGGGCCCCGAGGGGCCCTCCGCCCACCTTGTCCATCTTTCCTTTTGCCCGGCATGAGGCCGGACAAAGGCGATGTTACGCATTCGCGGCGCTTCCTTACGGGGAGGAGGCGCGACTTAAAAAGAAGAGGAAAAGCAGGAGGGCCCCGAGGGGCCCTCCGCCCACCTTGTTCATCTTTCCTTTTGCCCGACATGAGGCCGGACAAAGGCGATGTTACATATTTAAAAAAGGGAGGCCTCGGGAGGGAAGGCCGCTAAAAAAAGCTATTAGGGGGTAGCGTCAGGATTTGCCGCTAGGGGAGGCTCGTCTCCAAGACGGTTTAGAATTGGCGCCGACGTTCGCGTTCCCGTCGGGAGAAAGCTCGCTCGGGGAGGAAGAAAGCGCGTGGAAATTATCCGCGAAGGGTTGGGAAAGGAAAGCCCGCGGGCGGGTTTTCGGAGAGATTAAGGAACAATGGTTCCAAAGTTTCTGTTTTATATCCCAAGAAAGGCTCAGGCGTCAAGCCTTTTTTGAGGTCTTCCTGAAAAAAAAAGAAAATCGCGGGAAAGCGCGGCTGGAAGCGCTTCCGTCTTTCCCCTGGGGGCGGCGGGCCTCTATTTTTTGAAAAAAGGAGGGCTTGGCGCGGCCCTTATTTTTTTATTTGGGGGGCCGGTAGGGTCCTTAATCTTTTTGTTCCGCGGTTATTTAGGGGAGATTCTGGGGGGGCGCGGCTTTTTTTGAGAAGCCTGGGGGCCGCTTCGCGGCTCCCAGGCTTCTCTTTAGTAGCCGATGGCCTTGCGCTTGGGATCCGGGAGCCCTCGGAGGGCGCCCCGGAAGCTTTCCATGTCTAAGGCCTCCTTGTCGTTGCGGGCGGCGAGGCGGGAGGCCTCGCGGACGACAAAGGCGGCGTCCGAAAGGGGGCGCCGGACGAGTTTTTCGACCAAAAAGTCGACGCTCGCGTCCGCGGCCAAGGGCTTATCCTTGAGTAGCAAAGCGAAGAGATCGCGGACTTCCTCGGCGTCGGGGAACTCGACGCCGATTTTGTGATCGAAGCGGCCCTGGCGCAGGACGGCCAAGTCGATGGTTTCTAGCATGTTGGTCATGGCGATGATGATGACCTTCTTGTCCAGGGCCTCGGGGATCCGGCGCAGAAACTCGCCGACTTCCTCGATATGGTGCTTGCTGCTGGAGTCGCCGGAGCGGGCGCCCAAGTAAGCCTCCATCTCGTCGATCACCAGAAAAGAGGGGGCGTGGCGGATGGCCTTGTCGAAGACGTGGGAGATTTTTTTGCTAGTCTCGTGGATATAGGGGCTGGCGATGGAGCTGGAATTCACGTAGGAAACGTGCCAGCCCAGAAACTCGACCAGTTTTTGGACGGCGTAGGTCTTGCCGCAGCCGGGGGGGCCGTAGAGGAGGGTCCCCGTGGGGTAATCCACGCCCAGTTTCCGGTATTTTTCCGGGAATTGCACGATATCAATGATGTGTTCCCGGAAGAAACGCTCCAAGACCCTTCTCCCCGGGAGGCTAAAGACCCTAGGGACCCCGTTCTCGTCCACGAGGGGTTTAGCGGTGGGAGTGGGCGGGGTTTTAGGTTTGGCGAGCTGGGAGACGAGGGCGTTGGAGTTAAAGGTGGACTCCAAGGGGGTGGTGATGGTGGTGCTCACGAAATAGGTGGTCACGTCGGACTTCGGGGCTTCCAGGGGCTTGACGACTCCGGAAAGATCCAGAATCTCCTGGAGGCGCTCGCTGGACAGCCAAGTCACCATGGAGGAGAGCAGTTGGAAGTTGCGGGCGGAGGCGGGGGCGTCTCCCGCCATCCAGGAGCCGAAGGCTAAGGCGTCGCTTTCCTGGTCATCGTCGCGATAGGTGGTGGTGGTCGGGAGAATCTTCCCGTAGAGGGAGCTGTAGATTCCCCTAACGAAACTGAACTGGGGGTCCAAAGCCCGGCTGTCGCGGAAGGCCTCGGCTAAGGAAACGGCGAGGGCCTCCGCGCGGGGCAGATCGCCGCGGCGCAGGGGGCTTAAGCGCTGATCCGCGGGGCTGACGAAGCAGGAGTACTGTTCCCCCGAAACGCCCGTGGCCGGAATATGGGCGGTCGGAGGAATGAGCTTCCGCTCAATCCAATGGGTCATGAGGCTGGGTTTGGCCACTAAAACGCGGTTATTGGCGTTGTCGGTCAAAATTTGCCATTTTGACCTGCCGTAAAGAAATATAAGGCCTTTGCCCGCGCCTGGAAGCTCAAGATCTGAATTTAGCCAAGGCATTCTGTCCATTTTGGCCGCCTTTCCAGAAAAATATATGGGTTCCCGCGAGGACCTCGCGAGGAGCCCGGGGCGCCGCGAGCGGCCGGGGCTAGAGGTTCCCTCTGGGGTAGATTGTGACTTAGCGAAAAAAAATTCCTTCCGAGAAAGAACTCCCGGTCGGAACGGGAAAATAAAGTATTAAAAAAGGGTTTTTTGAGATTGTCCTCCCAAAATTACGTAAAATTAAAGTTTGGCCGCCGTGAAAGTCGCCCTCAGGCCGCGCCGCGAGGCGCGGGCCCTTCGCGCGCGGGAAAAATCGCCCCTTTAACCAAAGGGGACGCGGGTTCCCTCTCCGCGCCCCAAGGAAAATCCCGGCGCGAGGGAAAAATCGCGGGGGTGAAATTAAAGAAAGATAAGCGCGCGCGTGGAAAAAAACAAGGGGGAGCGCGGCGTTCCCGCGGCGTGTTTTTGACGTAAGGCGTAGCGTTGACTGGGTCCGCCCCAAGAAATCGCCAAAAAGTAACTTCTTAAGGATACGATAAAAGGCGACTCAAGTCAAGATATTGGGAGAGCTAAAAATACGGCCCAAGATAGCGACGGGGGGACCCGGGGCCTTGGGGTATACGCGCGAAAAGCCGCGCGGAATCTGTCCTAAAGGCGCGTTTAGGGACAAAGAGGGCCGTTTAGCCTGAAGTTTCGCGCGCCTTCGCTATCCCATTTTGCCGGGGGGCTCAAGGGCCAGGTCCGCCAAAACGAGGAGGGCCATGGCCTCGGCGACCGGGGCGGCCCGCGGGGCGAGGCAGGGGTCGTGGCGGCCCTCAATCCGGAGGGAGACCTTTTCGCCCCGCGAGTTGACGGTTTCTTGGGGGAGGGAGACGGAGGGCGTGGGCCGGACAAAGAGGCGCGCCACGAGGGGGAGTCCCGTGGAAAGGCCCCCGAGGACTCCGCCGTGGGCGTTCGTCAAGGGGCCTTGGGGGCCCAAGGGATCGTTGGCCTCCGAGCCCAATTTGGAAGCCAGGCTGAGGCCTTCCCCGAATTCCACGGCCCTGACCGCCCCTATGGAAAAAAAGGCGCCGCCCAAAAGGGCCTCGATTTTGCCGAAGACCGGGGCGCCCCAGCCCGGGGGGAGCCCTGGGGCGGAAAGCTCCACCACTCCGCCCACGCTGTCGCCGGCCTCCTTGGCTCGCGTGACTTCCGCCTGGGCGCTAGGGGAGAGGAGGGGATCCAAAAACCTTAAGGGGTCATTTTCCGCGCTCTCAAAGTCCGTCTGGACGGCCCAGACCGTCCCCACGGCGCGCAGGGCCGCCCGCGCGGTCACGCCCCGGGTCGCGAGAAAGGCCCGGGCCAGGGCCCCCGCGGCCACCCGGGCCGCGGTCTCCCGGCCGCTGGCGCGGCCGCCCCCGCTCTGGGGTGGGATCCCGTATTTTTGGAAATAAGTCCAATCGGCGTGGCCGGGGCGGAACTTGTCCCGAAGGCCGTCGTAATCCTGGCTTCGGGCTTGGGTATTGCGGATAAGGAGGCAGATCGGGGCCCCGTTGGTCGTTAAATCGGAGGCGACGCCGCTTAAAATTTCCACCCGGTCGGGCTCTTTCCGCGGGGAAACGAAGGGGGAAGTCCCCGGGCGGCGGCGGTCCATGTCTTTTTGAATAAGCTCCAGCGAAAGCGGGAGGCCAGCCGGAAGGCCGTCCACCGTGACGCCCAAGGCTTGGCCGTGGGACTCCCCAAAGGTCATGACGCGAAGATTTTTACCGAATAAGTTGCCAAACATTTTCTAAACGCCTTCCCGAAGGGTCGCTTTTCCTCGGCGCGGCCCAAGGGCCTCAAAGACTTGACGCGCGCGATCGGATGTCTTCTTGAGTCGCCCGCCAGCGCTCGACGCGAGGGTTTTAAGGCGTCCCTCGCGTTAGGAATGGCCCTGGCGAAGATTTTCACGGTCTTTCCGCTTTTCGGGAGGACGCGCGCGGGCCCTCCCGAGGGAGTCATTTGTTTCCGCCGCCGTCCTTCAGGATTTTGGGGGCTTCGGACAAAGCGCTCTTAAACTTCGCGCTTATCTTCTCCGCGCTCTTGTTATCGGCGAGCGGGGCCAATTTATTCAAGATTCTTCTCATGTTCTCGTTCTCCGCGGCCAAGGCCTCGATCTCCGCGGCCAAGGCCTCGTTCTCCTTCTGGAGGAGCGATATTTTCCCGTCCACCAGAAAGTCCGCGACAAGAAAGTCGGGTTGGTTCATATTTTTAAGATCCCTTGGAATATTTTAACGCTATCTCGGAAAGGGGGGGATCCCCGCCGCGGACAGCCGTTTAACGGCGGCAAGGCCGTGAGCCGGCGCGAGAGCTCGCGGAAGGGAAAGGGGGCCAGCCGCGCGCCCCCCGGGGGAAGATGGAAACTGTTCCGGATGGCTTCGACCTGGGAGAGGAATTCGGCGCGCGCGAAAACCTTGGGGCCTCGTGGCCTCGGAGACGCTGAGAATGGTCCAGGGGTTTGGATCTACCACGGGTGAGGAAGGGAGCGGCGCGGGGAAGCCTCGCGCGCGAGAGCCTGAGGACCATGGAGCCGCCCCGGCCCAAGGACCAGCCCAAGGGCGACCGGGTCTGGACGCTTTTGAAGTGGTCCGGGAAGGCGAGTCTGGCGGCGCGCGCCAGGGGGAACCCAACGAGTTCTTGGGGCCGACTCTCGGCCAGGCGCTGGAGCGCGCGCCGCGCCCTTAAGCCGGGGTCCGCCAGCGCGGGGGCGAGGCCCGCCTTGAAGAGGGGAGGACGCCGAGGCGGGTTTCCGCCTCAAGCCCTCTCTCGGCGTAGCGCGTGGATTCGTTGGCGCGTGGAGGGGCGCTCTTGGGTCTTGACGCGTTCGCCCTTCCCCCGGGGAAGGAAACCCTCGGCAAAACGCCGCCATGGGCTCTTTGGCTTATCCAGCGGAGGACGCGCGCGGGTCTTAGCTAGGCCGTTTTTGGTCCCCTCCGGCGCTTTCCAGAATTTTGGAAACCTCGGACGGAGAAATATTCAATAACTCGCTTATCTCCACCACGCTCTTGTTCTCGGCGCTCATGGCCAGGACGGCGCGCTGGGCCAGGGTCTCGTTCTCCGCGGCCAGGGTCTCGTTCTCCACGGCCAGGGTCTCGTTCTCCTTCATAAGGTACGAAAATTGCCAGTCCGTCAGCATGTCCACGACTTTTACGTCGGTTCCGTTCATCATAGCGAATTCCTCCTTAAATTTTTTCGCTATCATGGCCCGGCGCTGTAGCGCGGGCCGCGCCCCAAAGGCGGGTTCCGCCAGCTCGGGAACGCGGCCCGCTTCGCGGAGAGGGAAGATGGCGACGCTGGCTTCCGCCTTCGGCCACCTCAAGCCGTCTCCCGTGGAACCGCCGGCGCGTGGAGGGGCGCTCTTGGGTCTTGGCGCGCCCACGCCTCCCCATAGCCGGAAGGAAGACCTAGACGAAGGCCTTTAAGGCCTCGTAAGCTTATCCGGAGGACGCGCCAAAGGGACCTAGCTAGGCCGCTTTTGGTCCCCTCCGGCGCTTTCCAGGATTTTGGAAACCTCGGAGAGAGAAATATTCAATAACTCGCTTATCTCCACCACGCTCTTGTTCTCGGCGCTCATGGCCAGGACGGCGCGCTGGGCAATGACAGCGAGGGTCTCTTTCTCCGCGACCAGGGTCTCGATCGTCCCGTCCTTGGATTTGTTCTCCGCGGACAGGTTCTCGTTCTCCGCGGACAGGTTCTCGTTCTCCGAGGACAGGGCCACGTTCTCCGAGGACAGGATCACGTTCTCCGAGGACAGGGTCTTGTTCTCCTTGATAAGGTACGAAAATCGCCCGTCCGTCAGCATGTCCACGACTGTTACGTCGGTTCCGTTCATCATAGTGAATTCCTCCTTAAATTTTTTCGCTATCGCGGCGAGGGGCCTCCCCGCGCCATAAAACCATTGTAGGCCATTCTCATTATATCCGAGTCTCCGGTATTCGCGAGAGCTTGAACGCCAGGAGAGAGAAATTTGTAGGCTAGCGGCCCAGGGTTTTCGTCGTCAATTTTCCCCATGGGGGCGAAATAGAACATGGCGAGATCGAGTTCCGTCAAAGCGGGGACGGGCGCTCCCACCTCCAAGTCCGCGATTATGAGCCAGAATTTCTCGACGAACTCGGCCATGTAGTTCCGGGCGAATAAGAGAATTTGATCGAAAACGCGCCTAAAGAAATTCGCCTTCTCGTCGAGTTCGCGGGGGAAGCGGTTGGCTGGGAGTTTCTTAACGTCGGCCGAATAGACGATTATGAGCCTGACTAGCGCGTCAGCGTCATCCGTCGAGTAGTCTTCCGCCACTAAGGCGCCGTAAAGAAAGAACCTGGAGAGATCGGATCGCTTCACGTTGGACTGGAATTCTAAAATTAGAAAACTGCCGTCGCTCAACTCGATCAGGCTGTCAACCGTCCTGGTCCTCATGTTGGGCAAGATATATTCCGCGCCGCGTGGCGCCCTTGATGAGAGATCGATCGATACCGAAAAGCTCCAACGCGCCGTATAAGGCTTTGGCCAACGAGCGTTCGCGATAACTGTCCTTAGTTACCTCATGGCGACCGCCGGTCCCAGGGGCTTTCACCGCGGTCACGGGCGTTTCCTCGCGGTCACGGGCGTTTCCCCGTCGTTCCCAGAGGAGTCCCCTTCGTCCGCCCGACACGCCCGGCGCGGAGAGAGCGTCATCCACGGCGCCCAAAGCGCCAAAATCATTTAAAAAAAGTCCATGTCCATATTCTTTGGCGCGCCGTCTCGCGTATAATGGCGTTAACCGAACCCGAATCCGTTACGGAACCTCAAGAAGCCTCGCGCTCGCGTTAATTTAAGCCGCGTCATGAAATGGCTCATTTTGAATTCGAGCGCGAGAAGGCGTCCTACTCCAAGGCTCTATAGTTGTCAAATCGCGCTACTTTAACTACGCCATCGTTTTATATTACTGCTTTTAATCCCTACGCCACCACGACCACGACCACTCCCACGAGCGCTTTGCGCGCTCTCCGCGAGGCGGCGAACGCCCGTCGCGGCGCCAGCGCGGCTCGCGGCTTGACAATCCCGCCCATGGCCGCGCTCAAGCCTTCCGCGGGCGCGTCCGAGGAGACGAGAAGTTAACAAAATCCCGTGGCGCGTCTCGTCTCCCAGAGAGAGCCCGCCTCGCGCCCGCTCGCCCGCCTGTCGCGGGAATGAAATGATGTCGGCGCCTCGCGGCGAAAAGTCGCCCGAGGGCGCTTGGACCCTTAAAGCGATCGCGAGGGCGCGCTTACGGACTACTGGGCTCAAGCGCGAAAGTCCCCATCAACCCTTCCCGTCTTAGCCGGGAAGGTGGTTCCGCGCGGGCGCGGGAAAGCCAGGGCGCGAAGGGGCCCGTTGGGCTTTCGGGGCCCTTAAGTCCAGGCGCCTTGGCCGATCTTGGCCGCGAACGGGCGAACGGCCGCGGAAGCTTGGGGGGCGGGGCTAAAAAGCGGAGTAAGGGGTCCGGGCCCAATCCGCGGCCTCCGCGGCGACCTCTTGGGCCGCGTCGACAATCTCCTGGGGTTGGAGGCGGATAACCTGAGGGGCGCCGACTTGGGGGAGGACGACGAATTTAAGGGCGCCCGCGCGGATTTTTTTGTCCTGGGCCAGGAGGGAAAAAGCGTATTCCGGGGGCGGAAAGGGCGGAAACTCCCCGCCCGCGAGGCGGAGGCAGAGTTTTTGGGCGCGGAGGGCGAAAGAAGGGTCGAGGCCCAAGCGTTTCCGCGAGTAGCCGAGGGCGACGGCGAGTCCCAGGCTCACGGCGCGACCGTGGCTGACCCTTATGGGGGCGAGAGCCCCAAAGCTCTCCACCGCGTGCCCGTAGGTGTGCCCAAGGTTTAAAATGTCGCGGATTCCTTTTTCTTCCCTGAAGTCCTGGCTCGCCACCTTAATTTTAGCCGTGGCCGAGCGGTGGGCGACATGTAAAAGAAGGGGGAGATCGGAGGACCAGGGGTCCTCCGAGCCCGTCGCGGCGAGGGTCGGGACGGGCAGAAGGCTTTCGATTTCCTGAAAGATTAATTCCGCGAGCGCGCCGTCCAAGAGGAGGCCCGTTTTAAAGGCTTCCGTCAAGCCTTCGGCGACTAAAGTCCAGTTGAGGGAGGCCAGCGTCTCCCCGTCGAGCCAGACTTCGCGGGGGAGATAGAAGAGGCCTAACTGATTTTTGCCGCCCTGAAAGTTCACCGCCGTTTTGCCGCCGATGGCGGCGTCCACGCTCGCGAGCAGGGTCGTGGGGGAGAGGAGGAGGTTTAAGCCCCTCTTGAAGAGCCCCGCGGCCATGGCGCCTAGGTCGGACAGGCTGCCGCCGCCCCGCGCGATTACCCAGTCGGAGCGGTCAAAGGAGTTCTGGGAGAGGACGGCGCAAATTCCTTCCAGCTCCGCGAGCGTTTTCGCGGCCTCGCCCCGGGCTTGGGTCTGGTAAATCAGGGCCCGCCGGCCCAAGGCCTCCTCCAAGAGAGGCCTTTCCGCGTAGAGGGCGTGATCCAGGAGGACGAGGGAGCGGCGGTCGCCGACAAGCTCCGGGAGGGCGCGCAAAAGTTCCCCGCGGGAACGAAAGGTCTTGAGCGTGGAACTTTCCGCGGATGAGACGCTTAGAACCTCCGGCTTTTGGGCCAACAGAAGGCCCGCTATCTTTTGGGCTACCTCTTCCGGGGCGGGGGAGCAGTCCACGGGGATCCCCGTCTCCGCGTAGAGGGGTTCCCTTTTCCGGTAGAGCCGCGTAAAGGCCTCGCGGTCGCGCGCCAGGGGCCTTTGAGCCGCGGGGCCGCCCCCGTCCTCCTTTTGGAGCCTATCCCAGAGGAGCCCGGGAACGGGCGCGGCCAAATAAAAGACGTTGGCCTGGCTTTGGAGCGAAGCGCGGGTCTGGGGATTTAAAATGGCCCCTCCTCCCAGGGCGATGACCGCCGGGCGGCCCCTCGCGTGGAGGAGCTTGGCGAGGAGTTCTTTTTCCTTGAGCCGAAAGGCCTCTTCCCCCAAGAGGGGAGCGCTGAAGACTTGGGGGATGGTTTGGCCGAACTCGCGCTCGAGGAGCGAATCCAAGTCCAGGAAGGAACGGCGCAAGAGGGAGGAAAGAAGGGGGCCGACGGAGCTTTTGCCCGCTCCCATAAAGCCCGTTAAAACGACGTGCCTTTCCGGGGGGAGGGAGAGGACGCGCGCGGGGACCGGGGCCGCGGGGGGAGGCGTCCGGTGGGCGCCGAAGGGGAAAAATCGCATGGGAAGCTCTGAGGAAAAAGCCTTAGCCCTTATTTCCGGGAAGGGGAACGGGAGTAAAGCGCGAGGGCCTTTTGAAAGGGCGTCAGGCTGACCTCGTCGGCCTGGGTCCACAGGATAAAGGAGTAACGCGCCTGGGCGGCGAGCATGGCGAGGCCGTCGCGGAAGGAAGCGCGCGCGTCGCGCGCGATTTTTTCCCAATAATTGTCCGGGCGGCCGTAATTGACGTCGACCATCAGGCCTTGGGGGGCCAAGGCCGGAAGGGGGGGGCTGGCCCCCACTTCCGCCGGGGAGGAGGCGCCGGTGGCGTTGACTATCAGCGGGAACTCCTCGGCCAATTCCCGCCAGGGGAGGGTGGGGACCTGGAAACGCGCGGCTAAGGCCGCGGCTTGGGCGGGATCCCGGGCGGCGAGCGCGGGCGCGAAGCCCGCGCCCAGGAGGGCGTGGAGGACGGCCCGAGCCGCCCCGCCGGCCCCGAGGACCAAAGCCCGCGAGGGCTTTAAGCCCGCGAGATAGGCGTCCCGAAAGCCCCGCGCGTCCGTGTTGGTTCCCCAATAGCCCGAAGCGGAGCGCGCGAGGGCGTTGACGGCGCCGATAGCCGTCGCCTCCTCGTCCAGGCGCAGGAGCCAGGGCGCGACTTTTTCCTTCAAAGGGGCGGTCACGTTGAGTCCCAGAAACCCAAGGCGATGGAGGGCGGGGATGACGGACTCGAGGTCGCCCGCCTCCGCGCGCAAAGGGACGTACCAGCCCATGGCCCCCAGGCTCTCCAGGGCCATTTGGTGCATAAGGGGAGAGGGCGAGCGCCAGACGCGGTCGTCCCCCAAGAGGCCCAAAAGGATCCCCGGGGCGCCGGGGGCCAGGGCCGCGCGGTCGCCGGGCGTCACTCTTGGCACAAGGCCTCCAAATCTTTAAGGAAGGTGGGGTAGGAGATAGCGATGGACTCGTCGCCTAAAATGGGCCGCGTGGCGCCCGCCATGAGGAGGGCCATGGTCAGGGTCATGGCCAACCGGTGGTCCGCCCCCGAGTCCAGGCTCTCCGGCAGGATAAAGGAAGTGGGTCCCTCGACGTGGAGGTCGTCGCCGTCCACGCGCGCCCGGGCGCCTAAGGCCCCCAGCTGGTGGCGGATGCTCATGAGGCGATCGGTTTCTTTGATGCGGAGCTCGTCCACCGCCCGAAAGACCGTGGTCCCCTCGGCGCGGGTGGCCGCGAGGGCCAGGATGGGGATCTCGTCGATGAGAGAGGGAATTTCCTCCGCGGGGACTTCGGTGGCGGTAAGCGCCCCGGCGTAGGCGACGGTCACGTCGCCCATGGGCTCGGGAACGTCCGAGGTCATGGAAAGGCTGATGGAGGCGCCCATGCGCTCTAAGACGCGCAGAAAACCCACTCGGCCGGGGGAAAGGAGAACGCCTTTGGCGGTGACCGAGCTGCCGGGAATAAGGGCCGCCCCCGTCAGGAAAAAGGCCGCGGAAGAGGGATCGGCGGGCGTCACGAAAGTGGGGGTAAGGGTTAGGGTCCCGGGATAGACCGTGACCTTGAGGCCTTCGGCGGTCACGTGGCCCCCGAAGTGGGAGATGAGTCTTTCGGTGTGGGCGCGGGTGGCCGCGATTTCGGCGATGGTCGTGGGCCCCCCCTGGGCCGAAAGGCCCGCCAGGAGGATCGCGCCTTTAAGCTGGGCGCTGGCGTCGGAGGGGTGAAAGCTCTGGGGCGTAAGGGCGCCCCCTTGGATCATGACGGGGGGTTTGCCTCCGTGGGTTTCGACCTTGGCGCCCATGGCCCGCAAAGGCTCGGCGACCCTTTCCATGGGGCGGCGGCGCAATTGGGCGTCCCCGTCCAGGACGTGGGCGCCGGGGGCCCCGGCGAGGATTCCGCAAAGGAGGCGCATGGTGGTCCCGGAATTGCCGCAGTCGAGATCGCGCTCGCCCGAAAGCCAGGCGCGGTTGAGCCCAAAGAGCCGCAGGCCCTGGGGCTCCTCGCGGGCGATCCCGCCGAGGGCCCGAAAGACGCTCAGACTCGAGAGAACGTCAAGGCAGGAGGATAAACCCTGGACGAGCATTTCGCCTTCGGCTAAAAGGGACATGAGAATTAAACGGTGACTGATGGATTTGTCCCCAGGGGGGGTGAACTCGCCGACTAAAGGCATGGGCTTTCCTATTAGGATGGGCTTATGGGGGGTGGCGCGGCGGCGCCGGGGAACTCCCGATTAAAGAAGAGGGGAAGGGGCCTTAAGGCTTGGCGCTCTTGGGCGGGACCGCGCTCGTGGGCGGGCGCCTCCAAGGAAAGGGGAGAGCTAAAGCGTAAGTCTCCGTAAGGCCCCTCGGCGTCTTTTTTACAAAAATATTATGCCTCAATTGGCGCGGCGCGCGCAAGGGAGGCCGCGAGCCGGAAGGGCGGAAAAAAAGAAATCCCTCCGTCCGCGAGGGGCCTTGGAAACGCGGCGCGGGAAGGGAGGGGGTAAACGCGAAAAAGCGGGTGGCGGCAATGGTCGCCTGGAAGAAAAAGAAAAAAAACGCGCGTCCCCCGCGAAAAGGGATAGGGAAAAGGCGTTTTTTTATAATAAGCGCCCCCACTGTCGCTGGCGCGCGCCAAGCGCCAAGCTCCATATCGCGCCTTGGCCGAAAAATTATCGCGGGGACAAAAAAGGGAAAGAGAAAAATTGTCGCGCGCGAAATCTCGCTTTAACGCGCCTGGGAAAAAAATTTCGCGTTCGCGCGAAAGCTCGCGCGTGGTCGCGAAGAAAAGGTTTTTGACGCGCGAAAGAGACTCGCCCGCCCGAGGGGGACGCCTTTAGTGGCGCTTTGGAAGAGCCGCCGCCGCGCGCGGAGATTTTAGAAATGTTTAGCGCGGCTAAGGGCGCGATAGGGCTTTCCCGCCCTTAGCCCAAAGCTGATTGAGGTTTAGGATTAAGGACTCCCGCCGGGGCGGGGAGAGGCGGCGCGCGCGTCCCGCGGGCCCTTGAGGCGAGTGGGACTTAAGCGGCTCTCGCGCCGACCGGGGCGAGCGGGCGAGCGAAGCTGGCCTTAGTCTTGACAAACGAAATTCGCCTCAATTATAATTTACGCGAAATTACGCGGCTTTTGAGGCTAAAATGAGACAGGCGAAAAAAACGAGACGGACTAAGCTGGTTTTGAGCGAAGACGACAGACGTAAGCTTGAGAGGCTTATTCATTCAGGGGACAATAACGCGAGAGTTTTTAACAGGGCCCACGTCTTGTTGGCGCTCGACGATGGCTTTGACAATAAAATTATTTCGGGCGTTCTTCTGACCACCCGCACCACTGTCGCGCGGACGCTGAAAAAATATCTGGCGGAGGGACTCGCTGGCGCTCTTTATGACGATTGTCGGCCAGGCGCGCCAAAGGCTTTTAGGGACGGAGAATTGGAGGCGCTTCGGGAGCTCGCCAATTCCGCGCCGCCGGCGGGGCGCTCGCGATGGACCGGGCGACTTTTAACCGAGGAAATCGGCAAAATTCTGCGCAAACCCGTCAGCCGCGAAACCGTGCGGCAGGCTTTAAAAGCGGAAGCCGCGTCCTTGGCGGCGCGCGCCCGCCAAGGACGCGGTTTAGGTATTAGCGCGAAATAGCGCGAGTTTCGCTTGAGAGGACAACGTAATGGGGAGACAATGGCCCCGGAGGGAAACGCGAAAGCCGCGTCGCGCCTTGAGGGGAAAGACGCTTAAGGCGAAGGCGGGAAAATATTTTTGAGGGTCGCGCGCTTCGCGGACGTTTTTTCTCCCGCGATCGCCTCTTTTCGCCAATGGCGTTCGCGCGGGCGTTAAGTTCGCGGCGAACTCGCGTTTTTTCGCGCTCAAGCCGGCGTCTGGCCTTTATCTTTTCAGGATAGAGCGTCGCCGCGTAAATTCGCGAAGGCCCCACAAACGTTTTGGGAGCTCGCCCTTTCCAACCGGTTGAGGAAAACCTCGCGCGTATCCTTAATCCATTCGCGCTTCGCCCTTGGGAGAAGGGCGAAGCGCGGAAAGAGACGCCCGACGAACGCCAAAACTTTCGCGAAGCGCGTTTCCGCGATTAAACGCTAAAATAATTTAAGCGTTTCCGATGAGCGGCGACCTAAAGGCGTTTACAAGAGTTATTAGCCTTTTCGCCGCTCGCCCAAGCGTCGGCTTCGAGTTCGCGCGAATCATTTCGCGGCGCCCGATTGCGACGGGCGGCCTATTTTTTTTAAGGATGTTTCAGCGCGCTTAAAGACGAACGCGCGCCGCTCGCGAGGCGCTGGAAGCGAGATAGCGTAGGGGAGCGGGCGCGCTCTGGCGCCAGCGCCCGTCCGCCGCGCGCGTCCGCTCTGGCGGCGCGATATTAGATTTTCTCGCGTTCCGCGAGAGCGGAGATCTCCGCGGCGTCGGATCTTTAACTAATTTTGTCGCCCAGAAACGCGCCGCTTAAAAATTTTCCAAAAAGGCCTTCGCCAATGACGCGTCGGCGTTAACGCGCGCGCGTCTTTAGTTAAAGGGCCTTACGCCATAGCGGGTTCGCCGCGAACGCCTCGCCCGCGGCCCTTAGCGTTTTTGGGAAATCTTTAAGGGCAAGGGAAGGCGCGGGCTACGCGTCCGACCAAGACGCCTTAAGGCTCCGCGACGGATAACCGCGCGAGAGCGGCGGAAACGCGAGGCGCTCGCGCGCGGTTCTCGACGTTTTCGCCTCTCTCGCCTTCCGCGAAGGCGGGAGTCGGCCCCCAAGGGGGGACCCCTTGGGGGCCAGCGCGAGGGCGAGGGGAATTTGGCGCCCCGCCGCCGGCGGGGAGCGCCCCTCGCGGGGGAGAACTCTTCCGTGGCGGCTCCCCATGGGCCCCTCGGGAGCTGGCCTTGGGAAGTGGGAGGGACGCGGGCGGGGGAGAGGGGGATTGAGGGGCGCGCGGCCCGACCGCGAGCCTCCGGGCTGGCCGCGCGCCCGGCGCCGCGGGGAGAAAGGGGCCGCGCCGCGCGCCTTTTTTGCCTTTCGGCCCCGCGTTTGCTATCATAAGGGCGATTTGGGTAAGGCGCTAGGGTCTTTGAGGTTGGCTCTTTCTCGGTCGCGGCGGACGGAGCGCTTTTCGGCGCCAAAAATTTTGGCCAAGGCCTCCAAGCGTTCGCTTTTTGGAAGGGATTTTAAGGGAAATGGGGACCTACGAACTCGAGCGGCTTTATCTAGATTACGAGGAAGCCTTGGACGAAGCCCAACCGGTGGCGCTGCGGCACCTGGCGTCCTATCTCGCCCGCTGTTTCGCGGAAGTTCCTTACCCCGATGGCCTGGAGCGCGAGCTGGGCGAGCTTTTGACTACCGTCGACGGGTATTTTCACCAAATCTTTAATTATTTTCCCGCCGCGACCGTGAGGGAAAAAGAACTCTACCACGGAAAACTGGCCAAAGGGGCCGGGTATCTCTATTTGTGGCGACTTTTTGAGGGCTATCCCCAGGAAGCGGACAAATACGTTGATTTAATGCGCGAGTTTTACCCTTCCGACGGGATTACGCAGTTTGACCTTGACGTCAAGGCGGCGCAGGTGGCCCAGCTCATCGAGGAACGCGATTTAGACCGGGCCCGGGTAATTTACGAGGACCCCGATTTTAACAACGTTCCTAAAAAGTATTACCTGACGCGCTACACGACGCTTTCTTATCTGTTCTACATAAGCGTTTTCAATAAAATGCCGAAAAAAGCCATCGCCTACTACAACGATCTTTGGAAACTTTCGGATGAAATTTGGAGGATGAAGAAATGGCGCGAAAGCGGCGCTATTTCGCTGGCGCGGCGAAGCGAAGCGGCCGAGGCGCCCCCGAAGGTCCCAAGCGGCGGGAGCGGCGCCAATATTTTCAATTTTACGCCCAAAATCAGCCTGGTGGCCCCGAGCGAGACGCGGGTCGCGCGCGAGCCCGAGACGCCCGATCCCGCCAATCTTGACGAGTACGTTTACGTCGATTCTCAGGACGCCAACCTCCTTATTCCGAAAACGGACAATTATTTTGAGAACCCAAGTTTTTTTGACGCGATTTTTATCGACACGCTCATTAGGCAGTTTGAGGTTTTAGTTTCGCTCACTTCCGTTTTATGCGCGACCGGAAAGGGACTTTACGCCAATTACTGCTACGGAACGCTGATCGCGCGCGGAGGGGAGACCGGCGCTAGGACCGCGCTGGAAATAGGGTCCGTTGAAATAGCCGAGATTCACGCGCGCGGCGTTTCGCTTAAAACGCTGCCGATAGCCGAAGATTTTTTCGAGGAATGCCTGAGCTTCGTCACGGAAGGCGGCGCGGAATCCTTGGAAAATCAGGCCATGATTTTGCTTCTGTACCATTATCTTTACGCGGAGCTCACCGAAAGCGGCAAACTGTCGCCGCGTTTTGGCCAGAAGGCCCAAAAAATCTACGCGCGCCTCGTCGGCTTGGATATCGCGAACGAGGCCGCCATTTCCTATAAATCCCAAGCGGCGAACCAGATGCTCGCGATAATCGCCAATCTCGATTTGGGCCTTGATTTCGCGCGCGAGGTTCTTGATTACGTCTGCTCGTTCGAGGACGACTGGGAATTAAACAGGGTGAAACTGTCGTGCTACCACACCATTATCAATTACGCGCTAAACAATTACAGCGTGGAAGAGGCCCTCTTTCTGTACTGGAAGAGTTCCGCGCTAAGCGGGCGGTCCCCCGAATTCCTTGAGCTGCGGGCCGACATTGTCTGCCAATTCGTTCTTTATTACCTTCTGGAAGACACTTTTGACGAGCGCAAAGCGGTGGAATATTTTTCCATGGTGGAAATCGACGCCGATTCCTCGCGCGCTCTTGTCGGCTTGTGGCTTGAGCACGCCAATCTCGTCTTTTACGGGCTCCGGGACCGCTATCTTTTTAAGGAAGCGCGGGAATTTTTGGACGCCCAGGCCAAGTACGCCTCCATCAAACCCGTCAAAAAGCGGCTCGCGACCCTGCGCGCCAAGCTCAAAAGAGCGCGCCGCGAGAGATACGGCTGATTTTGACGCGGCGGCGCTTCGCCGCGCGCGTTCCGGCGGCCCGCGGGCGAAAGGCCCCTTTTGGGGGCGAGAGGCTTCCAAGCCGCTTGAGCGGGTCGGCTCCGGAAAGGCGCGTTTGGCCTTTCGCGCGCGGGGTCGGGCGGCCGCGGCGCGCCTCGGCCTCTCTGGCGCCCCAAGCGCTTTGGCGGCCTAATTATCGTTAAATTCGCTATTTATAGCTTCTTATAAGGCTTTTTGGGGCTAAATTCGCCTTAATTTCGCGAACGCCGGGGCCCCGCGCCGTCCCCCCAAACCGCGCGAGCCAAGGCCGCCCTCGCCTCTGGAGCGGAAAGGGCCCAAAGCCGGGGTCGGTTGGACTTCAAACGCGCCCAGTGATATATTGAATCGCGGCTAGGCGCCGTGGCTTTTCCCAGCCAGTCCCCTTCGCCACCGCGCCTCGACTTTAGGATTCCCCTCGCGCGCGGGCGGGGACGCTATTTCGCGAGGGGAGCGTCGCGGGGGGCGCGAATGGCGCGCGGTTAATTCCGCCTTGGCGGATCCCTCGCCTGAGGGGGATTTTCGCGCTAATTTGATTTTATTCTTTAAAACGTTAAAGAGCGACTTGTTAATATTTTCGGGAGAGGCGTTAGGGATTTTCCGCGAACCCCTCGGGGAAATTCCCGCTCGCCCCGAACGCCCTCGGGCGGCCCTCCCAGGGGGGAAGGCGCGTTAAGGGGCTGGGGGTTGGATTTTTGGCGAAAAAGGTGATTGACATGCCGATTGGTTCCGGTCAAAGCGTATTAATAGTGGATGACTCCCCGGTCATGCGCCAGATGCTTTTTAAGCTTTTTCAGAGCCAGGGATTTAACGTGGTGGGCCAGGCCCGCGACGGCGAGGAAGCCTTGACCCTTTTCGAGGAGTTGAAGCCGGAGCTCACGACGCTTGATATTGTCATGCCCAAACTGCGGGGCACCGAGGTTTTGGAAAAACTCATGGAAAAATACCCCGATTCCAAGATCATTATGGCCTCGTCGGTCTCGGACGCCCGAACGGTCATGCATTGCCTCAAAATCGGGGCGAAACAGTACATAATCAAACCCTACGACGAGGAAAAGGTGATGGCGGCGGTGCGGAAAGCCCTGAATTTATCTTAACGCCGCCCCGGTTTGGGCGCGGGAAGCCTCTCTTAATATCCCGGTCCCCCAAGAGGCGAATCCCAACAATGAACGCCTCAAGGTCTTTGCCCGGAGAATCAATATGAGCGTTACGGACGAAAATCTGGCCGAATTATTTGAGCAGTACAAGGACGAGGTGCGGGAGACTATCGAGACTCTCGACAACGAGCTTGTCGTCCTCGAGCAGGATCAGACGTCTAGCGAGACTATCTTTTCCCTCTTTCGGCACATGCATTCGCTCAAAGGCTCTTCCAAGATGTTTAACGTGGACAATATCGCGACTATCGCCCACCGCCTGGAAGACCTCATGTCCATGATCGACAAAAATAATTCCATTCTCTCGAAATATCCCAAAATCATTGATCTGCTTTTTAAGGGCAACGACATTTTTCGCGACATCATCTCCCGCCTGGAAGAGGACATCTCCTACACCAGCATGACCGGCGACCATCTGGCTTTCGTCGCCGAGATTCAGGCCCAAATCGACAAAATCAATCGCCGCGACTCCCAGTTGGTGGACGCGGCCCGCAAGCTGTTGGACGATATCGAAAATTTGCTCCCGTCCATGGAAGAACTGGACACCGAGGCCCTCAAAAAAGGCATCTCCGAGGTAACCACGGGGCTGGCCCTGGCCACTTTGGAGGAAGACGGGGCCAATCAGATCCGCTTTAACTATAACGGGGCGGATCTGACCGAAAGCGTGCGGATCATGGAAGAGCTCTTAGGGAAATTCAAGGAGGGCAAAAACGCCCCGGAGGACGCCAAGGCCTTCGTGGACGCGGCCAACGCCCTCTACGGCGCCCTCGCGGAGGTGGCCACGGAGGACGCCATGAGCCTCATCGCGGAATTGGGGGACGGGCTCACCCTCTTTTCCGAGCGCCAGCTGGAGATGGACCAGATGATGACGGAATTTTTCGGGGCCCTCCTCGCGGAGCTCAAGCAAAAATTCCAGGTCGAGGTGGAGGCCCCGGCGATCAAGGCCACCCGCAGCGCCAAAAGCTCCACCGCCCTCAAGGAGCCCCAGGTCAAAACGATCCGGGTGGACGAGGCCAAGATCGACCTCTTTTTGGAGTCCGTGGGGAGACTCATCACCAAAAGCGAGATTTTAAACCATCTCCAGTTCTCCTTCCGGCAGGCCGGGGTGGATATCGGCCTCCTGCGCGATTTTTCCACGGTCTCGCGGACCATTTCCAACGATATCGTCAATCTCCAGCGCTCTATTATGGAGGTGCGCCAGGTGGAGATGAACAATATCCTCAAAAAATTTCCGCGTCTGGTGCGGGACATTTCCCACAAGATAGGCAAAGAGGCCGAAATGAACATCGTGGGGGAGAGGGTGCCCATCGACAAGAGCCTCTTGGACGACGTGGAGCAGGCCATGGTCCATATCGTCCGCAACGCCGTGGATCACGGCCTGGAGACCCCGGACGAGAGGATCGCGAGCGGCAAGCCGCGGCGCGGCGCCGTCAATATCAACGTCACCCAGGAAGAGGCGGCCATCTTTATTGAGGTCGCCGACGACGGCCGGGGCCTCGATCTCGCCAGAATCAGGGCCAAGGCCGTGGAGCGGGGCAATATCACCGCCGAGCAGGAAGCCGCCATGACCGACAAGGAAGCGGAAATGCTGGTCTTCAGCTCCGGGCTTTCCACCAAGGACCAGGCCACGGACCTTTCCGGCCGCGGGGTGGGCATGGACGTGGTCATGACCAACCTCAAAAAATGGAACGGCGAGGTGGTCATCGACAACCGCCCGGGCCACGGCCTCTCCGTGGGCCTGAGGCTCCCCGTCACCAATACCCTCCTCACCAAAGAGGCCATCATGCTGCGGGTGGGGACCTCCACCTTCTGTCTCCCCTTGGAGTGCGTCAACGAGATCGTGACCGTTCCCAAGGAGGACGTGCACCACCATAAGGACGGAGCGGTCTTCCGGCACCGGGACATGGTGATTTCGGTGATCGATTTGAAGGGGCTTTTAAACCTTCCGGAGGCGGACGAGGCCCGGCCCGCGTCTCCCCCCTCCGACGCGGGGAGCCTGGAGGGAAAAGGGACTTACGTTTTCGTGATCCTCCGGGGAAAGACGGACGCCCGCCAGTCCATTTTGGCCGACGAGATTTTGGGCCAACAGAAAATCGTCATCAAAGAGTTTGAGCTCGAGACCTTCCGGAAACTTCCCTATTTTAACGGGCTCACCCTTTTGGGCGACGGTCGGGTGGTCCTGATCCTCGATTCGGACAAGCTGATCGACTCCTAGAAGGGCCCGGAGGGGGCCGCTTTTCCGCGCCCCTTCCCGCCGGCCCCGGCCGGCGGCGCCCGGGAAGGGCTTGGCGCTTTTTTTCCGCGCCCCGCCCGCTTCCCCCTGGGGGGCGGCCATTCCCCTTTAAGGGAGGCGAAAGAGGGCCGTTTCCTTTATACTTGTGGCCCGCCCGAGTTTGGCGGGCCTTGCGCGAGGCTCGTTTTTAACTTTTTCCCCGGCCCCGGAGCCCCTCCCTCGGGGAGGCCTTGGGGACCCGCCTTAAGGATATCTTATGCGTTATCTAATCTTGGCGTGCTTTCTTCTTGGCGGACTTCCGTCGCTCGCGTGGGCTCAAGGCGACGGCGCGAACGCGGCGGATCCTGACCGGCAAGCCTCTCCCGCCCCGCCTCCGGGGAGCCCCGGCGATCCCGACGCGTTGCTCTTGGACCTCTTCTCCGATCAGGGCGCGACTCGCGTCGGCCCGGCGCCCGCTCTCCCCGCCGCTCTCCCGACCGCGACTCCGGGCCCGGACCCTGGGACGGCCCCCGGACCGGTCCTCAATCTCCCCAATACCCCCAGCCCCGTGGCCACCCCCGCGAGCCCCGGGGAGGCGGTGATTGAGCGGGCCCAGGACGACGATAGGCCCTTCGTCCGCTCCGGAGTGAGCCAAGGCGGCGAGGAAGCTAACGTCGCGCCCCTCCCCTCCTTGACCCTCAACCGCTACCAGGCCGCGCTCCGCTCCTGGGTTCCCCCTCAGAACGCGAGCCCCGCGAGCTGCTCCCGCGGCTACCTCCCTAACCGTCCCCTCTACGACATTCGCTGCCTTGGCGGCGTGGGCCTCCCCGCGGGGCGGGACGGCTTCGGGGCGGCCCCGGCGCGCGCCGTAAGTCCCGTGGATATCCGCCAGTTTCCCTAAAGGCCGCGTCCCCTCGCCTTTGGGGCCGCTCGCGAGCCCCCAAGCGGCCCCTTGGAGGCGCCCCGCGGCTTTAGCGCCGTTTTGAGAATAATATTTTATGGCTTCCCTTCCCCTCGACTCTCCCCACTGGGATCTCTCGCTCCTCTACCCGCCCGATTCCCCCGCGCTTTCCCAAGACGTCGCCAAACTCCGCGAGCTTTCCCAAAGCTTTGGCCGCTGGCGGGCGCCTCTCGCTTCCCCGGATTTCGCGCCCGCGCGCTTTAAGGAGCTCTTGGACGAGCTGCTCGCCTTGGAGGAGCTGGCCTCTAAAGTCAGCGGCTACGCGAGCCTCTTTTTGGCCCAGGACAACTCCAGCCAAAAGGCCTTGAGCCTCAACGCGACGGTGGACGATCTCCTCGCCGATTTGGCCAACGACACTCTCTTCTTTGAGCTCTGGTGGAAGAATCTTCCCGCGGAAAAAAGCGCGCCGTATCTGGCGGTCGCGCCCGAGATCTCCCATTACCTCCAAAAAACGCGTTCCTTTCAGCCGTACACTTTAAGCGAGAAAGAGGAAAAGGCCATCAAGCTCAAGGACTCCCGCGAGCAGCTGACCACTCTCTACGAGACTTTGAACAGCCGCCTTTCCTTTACGCTCAAGGCGCCGGGCCGGGAGGAGCGTCCCTTAAGCCGAGAAGAGCTTTCCGTCTATTTCCGGAGCCCGGATCCCCAGGAGCGAGAGGCGGCCTACCGCGAGTTTTACCGGGTCTTTGAGAGGGAAGGCCCCATTTTGGGGCTGCTGTACCAGTTTATGGCCCGCAACTGGCGGAACGAAAATTTAAGGCTGAGGAGTTTTTCCAAGCCCATCTCCGCGCGCAATCTCTTAAACGATCTTCCCGACGAGGCCGTCGCGACCCTCCTTGAAGTCGCGGAAAGGGAGGTCCCCCGCGTTTTTGGGCGCTATTTTGACCTCAAGGCCAAAATTTTGGGTCTCCCCAAATTGCGTCGCTACGACCTCTACGCCCCCCTGTTGGGGAGCGCGGGGGAGCCGAGGCCCTTCGCGGAGGGTTTAGAGGAGGTCGCGCGGGCCTTTCGGGCCTTTTCGCCCCTGATGGAGGAATTGGCCCTGAAAGTCCCCCGGGAAAAGCGCCTCTCCGGGCAAATCCTCGCGGGGAAACAGAGCGGGGCCTTCTGCTCGTCTTTCATGCCCCGCGACGTTCCCTGGGTTCTCATGTCCTACCAGGGCCGCCGCCAGGATCTCTTTACCCTGGCCCACGAGCTGGGGCACGCCGTCCACTCCCAGCTGGCCGCTCCCCGGGGGCTCTGGCAGTTCGAGGCGAGTTTGCCCCTGGCCGAGACCGCCTCCACCTTCGGGGAAATGCTCTTGTACCGGAATCTCAAAAAGCGGGAGACCGACCCGGCGGCGCGGCGCGATCTCCTTTTTCACCTCCTGGACGACGCCTACGCCACGGTGGGGCGCCAGGCCTATTTCGCGCTCTTTGAGGAGGAGGCCCATAGCCTCGCGGCGGACGGGGCCACGGTGGACGAGATCGCGGAGGCCTATTTTCGGAATCTGGAAAGGCAGTTTGGCGACCACCTCGATCTCGCGCCCGAATTCAGGTGGGAATGGGTCGCCATTCCCCACTTTTATCGCACGCCTTTTTACGTCTACGCCTACAGTTTCGGGCAGCTTTTGGTCTATAGCCTGTGGAAGAGATACGAGGAGGAGGGGGAAAGCTTCGTCCCCAAACTTTTGGGTATCCTCGGTCGGGGCGCCTCCGCTTCCCCCGCCGCGATTTTGGCGGAGGCGGGGGTCGGGCCCTTGGACGCGCGCTTCTGGGAAGGCGGGTTCGCGGCGCTGGAGGGCTTTTTAGCGGAACTGGGCTAAGGCTTTTCCCTCGGCTCGCGGCCCTTGGGGAGCGCGGCGAGGGAGGGCCGCCGGGGGTCGGGAGCGCGCCGGCGCGCGCGCGAATCATTGATTTTTTGACAAATTGCGCTAAATTCTTTTCTTTTAGAGACCATTTAAAGTAAAATGGATTAGGCGCCGGGCCTCTGGGCGGCCCCTTAAGGCCGTTTTTGGGGCGCGGCCCCCAATTTCGCGCGCGAGAGGTTCCCCCGGGGAGGCGCGCGGCGCGCCCCGGCGGACGCTCGCCACAAGGCGCGCCCAGGCGGCCCCCGATGGCGCGGCCCCTCAATTGGAGACCCAAGAAGAAGCCATGGAAGACAACGGGCCCGTCAGCCGCCAGAGCGCGATAGATTTAGAAAGCTTGGCCAATAACCTTTTTTTGAGCGGGATTGGCCTTTGGCGCCTGGATCTCATGGAAGACGACGTGAGCACGGCGCGCGTGACGGTCTCCCAAAGCTTTTTCCTCCTTTTCGGGCACAAGGGGGAAGAGCCTTTTCCCCAGACCATGGGCATCAAGGATTATATTGAGGGGTGGGCGCATCCCGAGGAGCTGGCCCGTTTTTTGGAAGGGTTGGACGATCTCATCCAAGGCCACAACGACCACTACGAACTTGAGCATCGCCTGTGGAGCTACAAGCGGGGGGAGTGGCGCTGGGTCAACTTAAACTGCGAGCTGATCCGGGACCCGGGCGGCCGCGCCTTTTTAAGCTTCGGGGGGGTGGTCCAGGATATCCACACCAAGAGGCTGGCGCGGCAAGTCCTCACCCAGGCTCTTCAGGACAAGGAAAAGGCCTCCAAAGCCCTGGACTGGGAACGCAAGAAGCTAACGGCCATTATCGACGCCGCCAATTTAGGGACCTTTGACAGCGATCTTTTGAGCGGAGAGGTGGTCTACAGCCCCAACTGGTCGACTCTGACCGGCCACAGCCTCGCGGAGCTGGGAACGACCATCTCCGATCGGGAAAAATACGTCCCCGCCAAAGACATCGAGCGAATGAAAAAGGCCCTCGCCGATCACGTCGCGGGACTCGCGCCCTTTTACGAGTGCGATTACCGCCTCTTCCATCAGGACGGTTCCGTCATCTGGGCCCAGGATCGGGGCCGGGTGGTGGAATACGACCAGGAAGGCCGCCCCTCGCGCCTTTTGGGGGTAATGATCGACGTGACCAAGCAGAAGGTCGCGGAGCAGGCTTTGCGCGAAAGCAAAGAGCAGATGGAGCTCTTTTTCGAGGCGGCCTCTTTGGGCACGTGGGACTGGAATATCCCCGAGGGCAATTTGGTCTACAACGACATCTTTTACCGCATCCTCGGCTACCAGAAAGGGGAATTGGACGGCAGCATCGAGGAGTGGGAGACCCTCATTCACCCCGACGACGAGCCCGCCGCCTCCGCCGCCCTCGAGATGTGCCTGTCGGGAGAGATGGACATGTACGCCTGCGAGCTGCGGCTCCGGCGCAAAGACGGCAGTTACGTCTGGACCTACGACGTGGGGAAGGTGGCCGAAAGGGGCGAGAGCGGGGAGCCCTTGCGCATGCTGGGCGGGCATTTTGACTTCAGCGAAAAGAAAAAGCTGGAGGAAGACATCTTCGTGATGATCGACAAGGAAAAGGAGGCGCGTCTCGCCCGCGAGCTCGCCGAGGAGAGCGCCCGGGCCAAAAGCGAGTTTCTGGCGAACATGAGCCACGAGATCCGGACCCCGATGAACGCCATTTTAGGCCTGTCCCATTTGGTTTTAGAGACGGATCTAAACGATCAGCAAAACGAGTATCTACAGCGCATATCCACGGCGGCCAAGGCTTTATTGCGGATCATCAACGACATTTTGGATTTTTCCAAAATTGAGGCCGGCAAACTCGAGATGGAGAGCGCCGATTTCGACTTGGACGCCATTTTGAAAAACGGCCTGAAACTCTTAAGCGATCAGGCTTCCCAGAAGGGCCTTAAAATTAGCTACGAACTCGCGCCCGACGCGCCGCGGTATCTCTTGGGCGATCAGGTTCGGCTCGGGCAGATTATCAATAACCTTTTGAGCAACGCCATCAAGTTCACCGAAAAAGGCGAGGTCAAGGTGACCGCGCGCCTGGAAGAAACCGTCGGCTCCACCGTCCGTCTCCTCTTTCAGGTGAAGGACACGGGCATCGGGCTTACCCCGGAGCAGCGGGAGGGTCTCTTTCAGGCCTTTACCCAGGCCGACAACTCGATTACCCGCAAATACGGGGGAACGGGCCTGGGTCTGACTATCAGCAAAAGGCTCGCGGAAATGATGGGCGGGCAAATTTGGTGCGAGAGCGAAAAGGGCCAAGGCTCCACCTTCAGTTTCACCGCGGAGCTGAAGATTAGCGAAAATCCGGCCATCGTCTCCTCCGCCGAGGGGATCTCCTTCAAGGGCCTTTCCGCCTTGGCCGTGGACGACAATCCCACGGCCTTGGAGCTTATTAAGGAGGCCTTAGGCAAACACGGCATCGCCACCACCACCGTGACCTCCGGCGACGAAGCCATTATGTATCTGGAAAAGCTCGAGAAGAAACCCGATCTTATCTTTATGGACTGGAAGATGCCGGGTTTGGATGGCTTGGAAACCATCCGGCGCCTTAACGAAAAACCCGCTCTCAAAAAGACCGCGCTGATTATCATGGTCACGGCCTATAACCGCGACGAGATTTTGGGCCGCGCCAAAGAGCTGGGAGTCAAAAAAGTCCTCACCAAGCCGCTGACGGACTCTTACCTGCACGACGCCCTGATGGAGCTTTTCCGCAAAATCCCCAAAACGAGCCAACCCGCTAAAGACAAGGGCCGCGAAGAGGTCAACTCGATTAGGGGCGCCCAGATCCTCTTGGTGGAGGACAACGAGGTCAATCAGCTCGTCGCCTCCAAAATACTGGGAAACGCCGGCCTGCGCGTAACCATCGCGGGCGACGGAAGCGTCGCCGTGGAAAAGGTGCGGGAGAATAAGTACGATTTAGTTCTAATGGACATTCAGATGCCGGTGATGGACGGCTTGACCGCGACCAAGACCATACGCGAATTGGGTTTCAGCGAGCTTCCCATTGTCGCCATGACCGCCCACGCGATGTCGAGCGATCGGGAACTGAGCCTTAAGGCCGGCATGAACGATCACGTCAACAAACCCATTAACGTCAAAGAGCTCTTCCAGACCTTGCTCAAATGGATTCCGCCCAAAGACGGCGCGAGCCCCGCGTCCGCCGCGGAAGGCTTGGAGGGAGCGGGGGACGGGAAAAGCGAAGGCGCCCCGCCCGGCGCGGCCTCGCGGCCCGACGCTCCCGCCGCGAGCGCCGAGGCCGAGGGCTAAGGCCGCGCGACGCGCCAGGGAGCGCGCCTTTAAAAAAATTCTTGAGGCGCGGATAGGTTTCGCCATGCGCAATATTGTTTTACCCTTTCTTTTCTTGGCGCTCGGCCCGCTGTTCGGTTGCGGGAACGCGTTCAATAAGTTCCAAGACGCGGTCCGCGGCTTTGACAGCTGTTACCCCGTGACGGAATACTGTTACGGGGATCCCGCTCTTTTTTACGCCAAACCCCAGATGCGCGCCTTGGAGAGCTGGCGGGGCCAAAAAATCGAGACCCTTTTGGCTTCTTGGGGAAACCCCGCGCGGGTGGAGCCTATACCGGGGGAACAGGGCGCTTTAAGGTACGCCTGGAGCGAGAAAAAGACCGTCCCGGGCGAGCTTGATTACCAGAACTCCGGACGGAGCAAGGATTGGGCTCTGGTGCGCAACCCGGACATGACCTTTGAGTGCCAGACTTTCATGAAAGTCGCCGCGGACGGGACCGTTACCCCCGAGTGGGTGGATCGGCTGGGGGTTTGCCTTAGGTATTTTGACCCGCGGCCCGCCGCGCCCGCTCGCTCCCAGTAAAGCCCTCCCCCTCATTTAAGCCGCCCCAAGGGCGCGCGACCTTGGGGCGGCTTTGAGCCTTAAGGCTTGGGGGCGCCGTCGGCGCTTTCTTCCGGCGGGGCCTCCTCCCGCGCGAGGCCCTGGTAGAGTTCCCAAAGGGCCTCGTGGGCCCTTTGGGAGATGGAATTGAGGGACTCCTTGGGCTCGATGGCCAAAGGCCGCCCGATGGCGACTTTGATGACGCCGGGGCGGGGCAGGTAGCGCCGCGGGGGCCAGAGTTCGCCGCTGTTGTAAATGGCCAGGGGAACCAAGGGGACCCCCACGTGTTTGGCGAGGATAAAGGCCCCTTTTTTGAAAGGGAGCAGGGGCGCCGCGCTCTTGTTGCGCGTTCCCTCGGGGAAGATGGCCATGATTTCGCCGGCCCGCAGCCGCTCGGTCGCTTCCGCGATCATTTTGCGGGCGGCCTCGCTCCCGCCTTCCCTTTCCACGAGCATGTGGGAGCGCTTCAGGACCCAGCCGAAGACCGGGATTTTGCCTAAAGCGGCCTTGGCCACCCAGGAGAGGGGCCTTTCCGCGGCCATGGCCGCGGCGGGGATATCCAAAAGGGAACGGTGGTTGGCGAAGAGGATAAAGCCGCCTTGGCTTAAAGGCGGCAAGAGCTCGCGTCCCCGCGCCTTCAGGAGAATAAAGGCGGGCCCCAAGACGACGGAGCCCCAAATTTGCCCGGAGACGACCCGGGTAAAGGTGGCGGAAAAAAGGCTCCCTATTAAGGCCACCGCCCCGGCGGCGAGCGTCAGCGCGACGAAGAGGGGGATATACCAGAGGGCGTAGAGGAGCCTTAAGGGGATGGCGAGCGCTTTTTTGAGCAAGGAAGATCCCCTAGGCCTTGCGGGAAGAGAGCCAAGACTCCAGGAGGGGCAAATCCTCGGTCTCCCATTCGGTGGAGAGCCTCCGGGCGAGGAAGAGGGCTAAGAGGCTCTCGAGGTTGTTTAAAAGCTCGGCCGTCAAGGCGACGTTGTCCATAAATTTGCCGATAAGGCTTAGGTCGTCGCTTTCGGCTGGGTCTTTGGGCTGGGCCGCTATCTTGAGGCCCTGGGGGGCGAGGGTGTCGTGGGGGAGGCTTAAGCGCCATTCCCGCTCCCGGTATTTGACCCGCAGCGAGCCTTTGGAGATCTTCTTGTGGTTCCCCACGGCGATATAGGCCTCGTCCCAATCCGGGTCCCGGGTCTCTTCCGGGGTGGTAATGGAGATCTTGCGTTTGTTGCCGCCTTGGCCCAAGGTCAGCTCCAGCTTCTTCTCAAAGAAGATTTCCACGCTTTCCCCGTTGGGGAGGGATATTTCGTGGCCTTCCCTTTCGGAGAGGAGCCAGAGCCAGGTGAGGAATTCCTGGCCGAGAAATATTTTTTCGTTCCAGAGGTCCAGAAAATCAATTCCCTGGAGGCATTCTTCGAGGGAGGCCCCTTCGCGCGCTTTTTCTTTCTGGGACAAGGGCTACTCCTTTAATCAGTCTTCCGAGCCCAAAAGGCTGGGTTTCAGATCCATGAGAGCGAGGCGCCTCTCCGGGGCCGTCAGTTCCAAGCCCAAAGTGATGGGCACCAGGAGCCTTATGGAGAGCCCGAAGGTCTGGAGCCAGGATTCCTCAAAGACGGCGCGGATTTTTTCGCCCGCGGCGCCGAGCCAAATCTCGTTTTGCTGGACCAGCCAAATTACCTCGTAGAGATCGGTGGACAAAAGGGTTCTTTTTAAGAGATCTAAGCGCAGTTTTTCGCGCATTTCCAATCTGACGGTTTTATTGGGTTTGCGGCCCATTTTTTCGTAAAAATCGGCTTCGGCGATATGGAAGTAACGGCTGAGAATTTTGGGCGACAGTCGCCTCGCGTCCACGCGCAGATGGAAGGCGTAATTGGGCCCGAACTTGTAGGAGCCGATGGCGAAATCCGCCCCAAGATCGTTTAAAAGCTCAACCCAGCCCGTGGAAGACTCCTCGGAAGAGCGCTCGATATCGACAAAGGCGAACTTCTGGAGCCTCTCCCCGATAAACTCTTCGGTGAATTCCGGCGTTAAGGCCTCCGCCAGGCGGTAGCGGGAGAGGGCGCGGTTTCCTTTGAGAATTCCCATGGAAAAAACTCTCGTCGTGGAATAGAAAAAGAGAGAAACGAGAAAAAGGAGACGTCAAAGATAGGCGCGTTTGGCGGGCCGCGACCGTGAGAGGCCGCTATCCTCTAAATATAGCGTCTATGAGCCCGATCTTCCAGTGAATATTACCTTTTTGGCCGCGCGATTTCAAGAAGGGCGCCGCGAGGGGCCCCCAAGCGCGAAGGGCGCCCCGCCGGGTCCCTTGGGGCCCGCGCCCGGGGCGCGCCCCGCCCCGAGGAAGGCCAGGGGGGGGGGGGGGCCTAAAGCCCCCCGAGGCTACCGTTTATCGGGTTTTTTGGGCGGGCGGTTGGGG
>JAISCZ010000018.1 GCA_031265205.1 Deltaproteobacteria bacterium | reverse complement strand
GTCGACATGAGCGGAACCAGCGGGTTCGGAGAATTGGGTCTCAACGTCAATCCCACCGAAAACCTCACCCTGTCCTTAGGCGCTTTCGGCTGGGCCGGAAACCAAAAGGGCGGCGGCGGGTCCGCTTCCCTCAACTTCAGCTTTTAGGAAGGGCTCGCGCTTAACCTTTAAGCTCTTCAAAATTTTCTTCTCTTCTATCCTGTTCTCTTCCAGGCCCAGGGTCTCTCGGCGCGCGCGCCCAGAGATCCTGGGCTTTTTCTTCCCAGAGCGCGCGGCGTTAGCGAACCCGCGCGAACGCGCGGAACCTTAAGGGAACTTTAAAATAAAAAAAGCGCGCTCTCGCCCCCGCCCCAGTCCTCCCACCCTCGCGCGCCAAAGGCCGCCCAAACCATGGGGGAACTATGGGTAAGCGGGACGAGGGGGCAACGGGGCGATAGGAAAGCGGAGCCTGGGCCTTTAATTGCGCCTGTCCCGCGCCAAAGACGGGGCGAGATTGTAGAAAACGAGCAGAACCGCGAGGAAGAGCGGAGTCGCCACGTAAACACAGCGGTAGGAATGGAAAAATTCCGCGAGCGCGCCCAAAAGCGCCGTGCTTAAAGCGGCGCCGATATCGTAACCGTTTAAAACCGCCGCCGCGGCCATATGCCGTTCCTGGGCGGAGGCGCGGGTCAGGGCCATGGCCTGGATGGACGGAAAGATGGCGCCCATGCCCAGGCCGTAAATGACGGCGGCGACGATGAGCGTCGTCCCGTTGGGCCAGCCGAGCAGGAGAAGGAGCGCGAGCCCAATCAGGACGGCCGAAGGCGTTATCACGAAAAAATGCCCGAAACGATCGTGGATCCTCCCGCCAGCCACGCGGGTAACGATGATCCCGAAAAAAGCCACCAGAAAGAAATACCCCACCCCGGAAATCTTCAGCTCGTCCAAATAAAGCGCCAAATAGGTAAAAATCCCGCAGGTTCCCCCGCCCAAAAGCAGCATTAAAAAGGCGAGGGCCAAGACTTCTTTGTTGGGAAAAAAACGCGCGCGGGCGGACCGCGACGGCGCGGCGGCGCGTAGGGTCAGCGGAATCTTGGCTTTGGCCAAAGTTAGAGTGGCCGCGAGCGCCAAAAAGAGGGAGCCGACAACCGTTAAGAGGTTAATTTTAAAGCCGAAAGTCTCGGCCAGCTTGATGCCCACGAGCGGCCCCGCGGCCAAGGAAAGCGCCGCCCCCAAGGCCAAATAGCCCAAACCCTCGGCCAGGCGGCGCGCGGGGATAATCTTGGAGGCGATCCCTATCAGTAAGGGCGAGGCGAGTCCGAAGCCCACGCCGTTCAGGACGCGGGTTAAAAAATAATTGGCGAAATTGTCATAGGCCAAAAAGAAGGCGTTGGCGAGCCCAGCCAAAGCGAGGCCAAACCACAGCGCCCTCAGTTCCCCCCACTTCTGGCTGAGCCTTCCCGCCACGGTCCGCGCGAAGATACAGGCGACGTAATAGCCCCAAAAAATAAGGCCAATGCGGGACTCGGACACGCCCCGCCCCTGGAGATAGATGGGCATGGTGGCGAGAAGCATATTGAAGCCGCTGAAAAGGAAAAAGTTGGTGACAAAGAGGGTCACGAAGGGGCGGGTCCAGATAACGGTGGGTTCCGGCGGGTCCGCGGTGGTTGATGATAATAATAATCCGGCGTCGCGCGTCATTTAAGCGTCATTCCCTCGCCAAGCCTTTCCCATAAACCGGGAAGTCCGGCGGCCCGGCGCCTAAAAAAGCTCCGCCCCCGCGAGACCGCCCACGGGCGGGCGGGGCGGCGGCGCGCCCCATGCCTTTCGACAAAAAAAATTTCGTTTTACGCCCCAAGGAGAAAGCCTTCTTTAAAGAAAGCCCGCGCGGGCTTTCTTTAAAGAAAACTTGTCTGAAGCCCTTTCCTTCCCAGGTCCTTCCCTGGTCCTTCCGGCGCTTTCCGGTTCTTTCCGGCCTGGGCTCCAGGAAAGCCTTAAGGCCATGAGGCGGGTTGAACAAAGCGCGCGGAAAAAGGAAAGGCCGCGCGGGGCGCGGCGAAAATCCGTTAAACGGCAAAAGGCCGGAAGAAACCCGGCCTTCTGACGGAAGAAAAAACTTGGGGAACCCCCAGGAGCGTGGAGGGGAAACTTACTTGGAGGGCAGCCTTCCCCTCTTCTGGGCGAATTTCACGCGGCCCATGGCCTTGCGGATTTTCATGTCGATTTCGGCCTCGGAGAGATCACGGACATCCATCCGCCCGTCGGCGGCGGCGTGGAGTGGCCCCTTGTCGGCCTTTTCCTGGGCCTTGGCCGCGTCCTGGGCTTTCTTAAGGGCCCGGCGCTCCTCGCGGAGCTTCAGGTATTTGGCCATATCCTGGCTCGCGCGCTCCTCGTCGATTTCCGTTTCCATTTCCACGGTGTCGGCTAGAATGGTCACCCGCTCCGGAAGGACCTCCACGAAGCCCCCGGAGACAAAAAAGCGCAGCCGACGACCGTCGGGGGTAACGATATTGACGTCGTCGGCGTCCAGATCGGTTAAAAAGGGCATATGGCCCGGCAGGGCCGTAAACTCGCCCTCCACGCCCCGGGCGTTCACGGCGGTGACCGGAATGTCTTGAAATTCCTTAAGGTCCTTGTCCGGGGTGACGACGGTGAACTGAAAGGTTTTTTCGCTCATGGCTCTTTTCGGGTCCTCGGGGCCGACCGCCCCGCGCGGGGCGGCCGGCCCTTAAGGCTTTTAAAGGGGCGCGGGGCGGGGCGCCGCAAGGGGACTTAGCTTAGGGGGAAAAGCGGAGGGGCGGAAAAGGCCCCATGGCCTTAGGCCAGCCTTAGGCCGCCGCTTCCTGGCGGAGGCGCTCGGCCTTCTCTTGGACTTCCTCGATGCCGCCCACCATATGGAAGGCCTGTTCCGGCAGATCGTCGTATTTGCCTTCCAGGATCTCCTTAAAGCCGCGCACCGTGTCCTCGACCTTCACGAACTTGCCCGGGGAGGCGGTAAAAGTTTCCGCGACGAAGAAGGGCTGGGAGAGGAAGCGCTGGATGCGGCGAGCGCGGGCCACGGTGATCTTGTCGTCCTCGGAGAGTTCCTCGATGCCCAAAATGGCGATGATGTCTTGGAGATCCTTGTACTTCTGCAGCGTCTGCTGGACCTTGCGGGCGGTCATGTAATGGTCGAGGCCCAGATAGGAGGCGTCGAGGATGCGGCTCGTGCTGTCGAGGGGGTCCACCGCGGGGTAGATGCCGAGTTCCGCGATTTGCCGCGAGAGGGTCACCGTTCCGTCGAGGTGGGAAAAGGTCGTGGCCGGGGCGGGGTCGGTCATGTCGTCCGCGGGGACGTAGACGCACTGCACCGAGGTGATGGAGCCTTTATTGGTGGAAGTGATGCGCTCCTGGAGCTCGCCCAATTCCGTCGCGAGCGTGGGCTGATAGCCCACCGCCGAGGGCATGCGGCCCAGGAGGGCCGAGACCTCGGAGCCGGCCTGGGTAAAACGGTAGATGTTGTCCACGAAGAGGAGCACGTCCTGGCCTTCCTCGTCGCGGAAGTACTCGGCCGCCGTCAGGGCGGTCAGCGCCACGCGGGCCCGGGCGCCCGGGGGCTCGGTCATCTGCCCGTAGACGAGGGCCGCCTTGTCGATGACCCCGCTCTCCTTCATCTCGTTGTAGAGGTCCGTACCCTCGCGGGTGCGCTCCCCCACGCCGCCGAAGACGGAGATGCCGCCGTGGTGCATGGCGATGTTGTGGATCATCTCCATCATGATAACGGTCTTGCCCACGCCGGCGCCCCCGAAGAGGCCCATCTTGCCGCCGCGCGGGAAAGGCACGAGAAGGTCGATAACCTTCACGCCCGTCTCCAAAACCCGCACCGAGGTGTCCAGTTCCGTAAAACCCGGGGAGGGGCGGTGGATGTGGTATTTTTTCTCGGCGTTTACGGGCCCCAAGCCGTCCACGGGTCGGCCCACGACGTTTAACACGCGCCCCAGGCAGGCCTTGCCGACGGGCACGGAGATGGGCCCGCCGCTGTCCTTGACGGTCGCGCCCCGCGTCAGCCCGTCGGTGATATCCATGGCGATGGAGCGCACCGTGTTATCGCCCAAGTGCTGAGCCACTTCCAAGATAAGGTTGTCGGGCTCGTCGTTGATGGTCGCGTTGGTGACGGTAAGAGCGTTGAGAATGCTGGGAAGCTCGCCTTCTTTGAAAGTCACGTCCACGACCGGGCCGATGACCTGCGTGATTTTACCCTCGTTCATGAATACCTCGCTCCTTTAATTTTTGTTCAAAGGAATATCTAAAGGCGAAAGCCCTTAACCTTTCAGGGCTTCCGCCCCGTTCACGATATCTAAAAGCTCGTTGGTGACCGACGCCTGGCGCGCCTTGTTGTAAGCCATGGTGAGGCTCTCGATGATATCTTTGCAGCTCTTGGTGGCGTTGTCCATGGCCTGCATGCGCGCCGCGTTCTCGGAGGTGACGGACTCCACCAGGGCCCGGTAGATCTTGATGGACAGGGCCCGGGGAATAAGGCGCGCCAAGAGTTCCGCCGCCTCGGGCTCCACGAAGTAGTCGAGCTTGGAGATCGCGTCGTTTTCGCCCCGCGGCGCGCCGCCGTCGGCGGGGAGCGCGGCCGGCGCGAGCGACTCTTCCTTGCGGGTCCCGGGGATATCCCCGACGGAGAGGGGCAGAAAGCTGTCGGTCGTCACGGGATGGCCGTGCAGGGACTCAAATTTGGTGGAGATCACGTAGATCTCCTTGTAGCCGTCGATCTTGGTGAAGCTCGCGATAAGCTTATCGGTGACCTCGCGGACCTTGACGTAGTCGAAGTTCCCCATGATCCCGATCTCGGCGTCCAAAATGGTGACCCGGCGGCGCTTGTAGTAGTCGTAGCCTTTGCGCCCCAGGATATAAAGCTCGGGCTCCAAGCCCTGGAGCCTTAAGGAGGAAATGAGCTTGTCGGTCCGGGCGAGGAGCGTCGAATTGAAACTCCCGCAGAGGCCCCGCTCCGAGGTCACGACCAAAATCAGCGCCTTGGTGGCCTGGGGGTCGCACTTGAGGACGTTTAGGATGTCCGCCTCCGAGCGGCGGCCGATTTCGGCGGTGAGGCGCGCGAACTCGTCGGCGTAGTGGCGGAAAAGCTCGGCGCGGCCCTGGGTGGCCCGCAGTTTGGCCGCCGCCACCATGTTCATGGCTTTGGTGAGTTTCTGGGTCTGCCGGACGGCCACGATGTGGCGTTTGATGTCTTTTAGGGAAGCCATAGGCTCAAAATCCCCCCCGTCGCGCGCTCATTTAAGAAAAACGCTTATCTCGGCCAATATCCCGCCGGCGATCCCCTTGAGGGGCCGCCGCGCGCCCGCCTGACCCGCCCTTAGGCGCTCGGCTTGTAGAGGAGCTTGAACTCCTCGAGGGCGGCGCGGATCTGGTCGTCCAATTCCTTGGAGATATCCTTTTCCTCTTTGATTTGGGCGAGGATCTCGGGATGGCGCGACTCCGCGAACTTTAAGAGTTCCGCCTCGTAGTCCAAAACCGCGGAGACGGGATAGGGATCGAGGAAGCCCCGAGTCCCGGCGAAGAGGATGAGGACCTCTTTTTCCGCGGGCATGGGCTGGTACTGGGGCTGCTTAAGGAGTTCCACCATGCGCTGGCCGCGGTTGATTTGGTTCAAAGTCGCCTGGTCCAAGTCCGATCCGAACTGGGCGAAGGACTCTAATTCCCGGAACTGGGCGAGATCGAGCCTTAAGGTGCCCGCGACCTTTTTCATGGCCTTGGTCTGGGCCGCGCCGCCCACCCGGCTCACCGAGATGCCCACGTTGATGGCGGGGCGCACGCCCGAGAAGAAGAGGTTAGGCTCCAAAAAGACCTGGCCGTCGGTGATGGAAATGACGTTGGTGGGGATAAAGGCCGAAACGTCGCCCGCCTGGGTCTCGATAACCGGGAGCGCGGTCATGGAGCCCGCGCCCAAGGCGTCGGAGAGCTTCGCGGCCCTTTCCAGGAGGCGCGAGTGGTTATAGAAGATATCCCCGGGGTAGGCCTCGCGTCCCGGGGGACGGCGCAACAGGAGGCTCACCTCGCGGTAGGCCACGGCCTGCTTGGAAAGGTCGTCGTAGATAATGAGGGAGTGTTTGCCCTTGTCGCGGTAGTACTCGCCCATGGAGGCCCCGGCGTAGGGGGCGATGTACTGGAGAGGCGCGGGATCCGAGGCGTTGGCGGCCACCACGATGGTGTATTCCAGGGCCCCGTGTTTTTCGAGGTTGGCGACCACCTGGGCCACGGTGGACTTTTTCTGGCCGATGGCGACGTAGATGCAGACCACGTCCTGGCCCTTCTGATTGATGATGGCGTCCACGCAGATAGCCGTTTTCCCGATCTGCCGATCGCCGATGATGAGCTCGCGCTGGCCCCGGCCGATGGGGGTCATGGCGTCGATGGCCTTGACGCCCGTGTACATGGGCTCGTGGACCGCCTTGCGGCCGATAATGCCCGGGGCCACGACCTCAATGAAGGAGTACTCGTCCGTCTCGATGGGGCCTTTGCCGTCCAGGGGTTTGCCGACGCTGTCGACCACGCGACCCAAAAGGGCGTCGCCAACGGGGACCTGGGCGATGCGCCCCGTCCGTTTGACCTGGTCGCCCTCTTTGATGTGGGCCACGTCGCCTAAAACGGCCACGCCCACCCGGTCGGTCTCGAGGTTGAGGACCATGCCCAGAATGCCCCCGGGAAATTCCAGAAGCTCCATGGCCATGGCTTTTTCCACGCCATAAACCAGGGCCACGCCATCGCCCACGGAAAGAACCGTGCCAACCTCGGCCAGTTCCACCTGACGACCGTAATCCTTGATTTGCGATTTGATGATTTGGCTTATCTCATCAGCTTTGATAGCCATAGCTAGAAACTCCTCAACAAAAATATTGGCTCGTTAATAATTCTCGCGTTACGCTAAGCGAAATCCCGCGCCCGCCCGCGCTCATTAGAGCTGGGCGAAGGCCGCCTTGAGTTTCAGGAGCCGGGAGCGGACCGAGCCGTCCAGCACCAGATCCCCGATTTTGGCGACGATTCCACCCATAATGGCCCCGTCCACGTTTTGGCTTAAGACGACTTTCCGACCCAAATAAAGGGACAGAGCCTCGCGGATGGACTCCAAATCGCGTTCCGGGAGGGGCGTGGCGGTGGTCACGGTCCCGCGGGAAAGGCCCTCTTTCTCGTCCACCAACGCGCCGTAGGCCGCCGCGACCTCGGGGAGGAGTTTCAGCCTCCCACGCTCGAAAAGCACCATCACGAAAGAATTCAAGAGGGGGGAAAGGGCGGCCTTGGCTAAAATGGCGCCTAAGATCCGGCCCCGGATTTCCCCGGGATAGACAGGGGACCACAGAACCGCGAGTTCCTCTGGGGGCGTCCCCGCGAGGGCCTCCGCGAAACTTTGGAGTTCCTCTCCCCGCCGCGCGTACTCGCCGTCCTCGATTCCGAGGGTCAAAAAGGCCTGGGCGTAGCGTTTGGCTAAAATAACGTCCATAATGCGTCCCTTATTTTGGGTAATCCCCTTCAGGCGCGCCGCTTTAGCGCCGGGCCGGCAGTTTCGTGATTTCCTCGACGAATTCCAAGGAGAGGCGGCCCCGGTCCTCGTCATTGACGTTCTGGGCGAGCAAGTCCCCGGCGATTTGGGCCGCCAGGAGCCCGGCGTCGCGCGCCAGGCTCCGGCGGACGGTCTTCAGCTCCTGGTCCATGGCCACTTCCGCCTTGCGGATAATGGAATCGGCCGTCTTTTGGGCCTCGGCGACAATGCGGTCGCGCTCCCGGGCCCCGTCCCGCTCGTACTGGGCGAGAATAGCGTCTTTTTCGCCCGCCAGCTGGGAAAGCTCTTTTTGGAGGGCGCCGTTCTGCTCCTCCAAGTTCTTGGCCTGGGTCTCCAGATATTCCAAGGTCCGGGAAATGTTCTCCTTGCGCCCCGCGAAAAAATTCTTGATGGGCTTTTTCAGGAGAAAAAAGAGAACCCCGAAGAAGATCGCGAAATTAATGACGCGCCAGATAAAATCGTTCCACTGTTCCGAGGAATAGCCGGTCTCCCCGGCCTCCGCGGCGAGGGCCGCGAGGGGGCTCCCCCAGCCGAGGATAAGCGTCGCCAGGGCGCCGAGGCCCAGGATCGTCAGATGGTTTTTCCGCATCGGATTAACGCCTCATATCGCGAAAGGGCCGTCCCCGCCGGGGCGCCCCCGGGACTTTCCCCGGATAAAGATTGAGGGGAGAAAAAAAGGGGGAAAGAAGCTTAAGGGGAAGGAAATTAGGCCTTCGGGGGAAGTTTATGGGAAAAATAGGGAAAAAAAAGCCTAGTCCCGCGGCGGAGGGGGGAACCCTGGCGCGGGCGGGCGTTGTTTTAAGAGGGTAAGGGGAATTTCCCTTCCCAGGAGCTTGGAGGCGATCTCGCGGGCGAGGGCCGCGGCCTGTCCGCTCAATTCGGCTTGGGCGGCGGCGCTTTCCGCGCGCGTCCGGGCCCGCGCCTCCTCGATCTTCTGGGCGGCGACGCTCTGGGCCTCGGCCAAAAGGGCCTTTTCCTGGGCCTGTCCGTCGCTTTTGAGGGCGCTCTGCGCGGCCACGCCCTCTTGGAGCATCCTGGCGCGGCTCGCGGTCTTCTCTTTTTCCCCGTCCGCCAACGAGTCTTTGAATCCCTGGGCCTCTTCCTTCAATCCCTCGAATTTGCTTTCGCGTTCCTTCAGGATCTTTAAAATCGGCTTGTAGAGAAAGGCGTTCAAGATGACCATGAGAACGAGAAAATTGAAGAGTTGGACGATCAAGGTCCAGTCCAGGGCTACGCTAACCATATTGCGCGAGACTCCAAAAATTAAGCTAGGGTTTCGGATCTTAAGGGCGAAAGAGACCCTGAAAAAACTCTATTTTTAAATTCGCCGTCCATTGTAAGATCTTTTGGAGACACGGTCAAGCCCCGGGGAACGCCGGAACGCCGGGTCGCGAACGGAGCGAGGCCGCCTTAAGGAGGCCCACAAGCGCGTTTTTGAACTTACGTTGGAAAAAGAAAGATATTTATCCATAATTAATATTAATTAATGCGCTAAATAAAATTTATTATTTGAATTTATATATTATTTAAGCGTGGCGCGCCAAAGGTTAAATCCTTCCGCCCACGCTGGGGCGGGGCGGGGCGGGGCGAGTCATGGCGCTGGGGGCGGGTTTTGGCTCTAGGCCCACGGCTAATTCGCGGACGCTCCCTCGCGCGAGCGTCCGCCAGGCCACGCCACGCCATGACCCGCCACGCCATGATCCCGGGCCTTTGGCGCGGAGCGCCTTTAGGAGGCGCCTTTAAAAACGCGCCGCGCGCGCCGCCACGCCGCGCGCGGAGGCGAGGATTTTGGCCCCCAAAGGCCGGGCCCTTAAAACAAAACGCCCCGCCCCAGCGGCGTGACGCTCTCCTCAAAACTATCAAAATCAGTCGCGGATATTTGGTATTCCGCCAAATTCAAGCTTAAAAATCTATTTACCCCGCCTAATTTAACCGCTTTCGAAAGAGCGAGTAGATCTATTCTTTGCAGAATTTCTTTGGTAAACGGCCTTTTGGAGTCAAGAAAGGCGATAGATTTCAAAAAGGCGACGCATTCGTCCCCGTTCAGAAGCGATAAGACGATAAGCGCGTCAGATAGCTTTTCAAAATTTAAAAAATAACAGGTGTCATCCATCATTATAGGGTATTCGCCCATAATTAACGAGAACTTCGGCTCTTTATAAAAACCGGAAACCCCGATCTTAATTTTGGCGAAAGAATAATCGCCAACGCCGAAAATAGAAAATTCAGGCGCGTTTTTATATACCGCCGAGCGCCTTTCGCGGAAATATCGTTTATGGTTCTGTAAATATTCCCAAATAACGGGATCCGCGCCTTTTATACCCGCAGTCTCCTCCTTGACGCGTTTTTGAGTGATGAGCGCGTATTTTCGCGTTTTTAGTAATTTTATAGCTTTTGATGTCGGAACTTTTTACTAACGGAAATATGTATCGGCCAAGAGTAAAACGGCGCTCTTCCCCCAAAGCGTTTAAAAAAAACATCCCGTCGCTTGACGAAAATTCCATAATTTTCGCGCAATCATGCTTTACTCCTTGTCTCCACTCCAACTGACATTTCCCGTCAAAAGCGGATTTGCCATGATGGATGTCTATATTCGCGTAAAACGCTTCCCCAAGCCAGCCAAAATCGCGTAATTTTTTATTTGTGTCAAAATCGCGCGCGACGCAGATTTTAACGCCATCCGCGCCAAGCCGCGCGACAAAGAGGCCGGCGTCGCAGCTTACGCCAAATATTTCGGAAGCGTTAAAACTGAAAAAATCAACGCTGTCTAGGGAAAAGTTAAATTTATCAATATCGCGAATTATGTTTTTGGCGACGGACGCTTTGCAAAGCATAGCTAAAACGCAGTTATATTGGGAAAATTCTAGTAATAACCGCAAAATTATACACTCCGCTATATCAAAATTACTTTTGCCGGTTATCGCGTCAAGACCCACGAAACCTTTTATATTACTTTTTAAAGGGATATTGGCGCTTTCTAAAGAGGAAAGACGAGAATTAGTAACCCAAGGCGGATTGCCAATTATTAAAAGAGATTCATCAGTTGAAATGGTACTTTTAATTGCTTTAAAATTAAATGAAAATATGTCTTCATTATATAAATTATACTGAATATCATGAGTTAATAGTTTAGCGAAAGTGTCTTGAACGATATTATAATAGCTAAAATTACTTTCAACGCCAATAAGCCGATATGGCTTGGGAAAAGTTGAAATTATTCCCGAAAAAAAATTGCCTATGCCAAATGTTGGCTCGAAAATAATTGACGGCGACAGTCCGTAAAAATCACGTATTTTCGCGCACACTCGCCTTGTAAAAAATGTGGGAGTTTGAAAATCTCCATACTCAATTTTATTTACTATTTTATCAGCTAATTTCACAGTTAAGTACCCCTGAAACGCTATTGTCTAGTGAAATTACTCGTTGATATTGAAGCCTCCATCGCAGAGCGTTAGATATAGTTAAATAACCTTGTTCCACGCCATTTTCCAACACTTCCTCAGCTAATTGAGTAAGCGAAATTTCGTCGCCAGGAATGGATTTATCATAAAAAAAGCCCATTATATCGCCTACGTTTGCGCCATCTTTTAACATTTCTGATAAACGTTTAGTCATTGTAAAATCAGCGGTATGTTGAGCATATATAAAAGTACAATTTAAATAATTTAAATGACACTCTTTAGCCGTATCAATTTTATTATAAACTATGAGAAGGATATTGTATCCTAATCCATAAATTTTTTGTCTCGCTGATTTAAAAGGACAAGAAGATTGTGGCTGTTTTATTGAAGTCACCTTAATATCCGTATTTATGTCGAAAGAAGGTAAATCAATTCCAGACGCGCTGTCGCCAATAAGCGCTTCATAACGATTAAATAAAAATTCTTTTAACCTATGTTCTACAAAAGCGCCGATCGCCTTTCCATCAGTTACTCCAATAAGAGTTGGAAAGTTTTTCTTTTTTTCAGAATAACAAAATTCTTTTGCCGCAGTAATTAGCGAATCTATTGTTAATTTTTGTCTCATATAAAATTATACTATCCATCCGTTACAAATTTTTACCATAAATAAATTTATCATACTCGAAACTTTTCCTTAGCCCAAAACACATGAAAAAAACATTGTCTATTGAACTCTTGAAATTAAAATAACTTATCAAAAGCGTCATGTCAATACATTCCACGCCTTCGCGCGAACTGAAAGGGGTCTCTAGGGCTCATAGTTTAGCCATCTGACCCCGGTGAGCTGAACAATCCCCGCCCTCGTGTTCTGGTAAACCAAATCTTGACATGGACAAGCCTCTCTCGTGAGCGGATACGATACAATTATGAATAGTATGTATTTTGTGATTATAAAAATGAAAATAGAAATTTAAAAATTAAATCATTAAATCATTAAATTATATACATTTATACAAATAAGATAATATTAAATCGAATTTTTCAATGAACCGCCCAAATCCATTCACGAATGAAGTTTAACCCGTCCATAAGTGGTGGAGATCTGGTCATTTTGACTCTCCCGTTCGGCCCATGAGCCAAGGGTCGCTTCATCCAATCGCGGGGGCTGGCCTTGGAGCGAGAGGGGCAAGCCAAGGCCGCTTGGGCTTTCCGACCGGGTCATGAGGAGGGAGTAAAGGCGGGGCACTCAGCAGTGTTGGCTGGACCATGATCCTGACTTTGCCATGGTGGCTTGGTTAGTCCCTCCAATTAACGGATGCGAACCATCATCTTCCTTGTGGTGGGGATCAATATTTTTTGACGAGACTTTAACGCTTCCATCATCAATAAATTACTTGTCTTGCGGATTTACGAAGACAAAATGATTGTAGTTGTTTTATTGAAGTCACTTGAATACCAGTATTTATGTCAGAAGAAGGTCAATCAATTCCAGACGCGCTGTCGCCAATTACCGCTTCATAGTATCTTTAGAAGCGGATTTGCCATCAATCATCTGCCAATCCGATGGTTGCGCAAACAGCGCCATCGGCTTTTCGAGTTTGATACTTGATAAACCCTTTTGAATAAGCTGAAGGCATAAACAAAACGCTTTCATAATTTCGCGTCGGCAAAGCGACTTGATTGACGACTTAAATCCCCCAATTAGCGCCGCCAGCGCGAAAACCCCGCGCGGACGGCGCGCCCCTTCCCTGACGGCGCGCGACAGTCAAAAGACCTCCACGCGTATGGTTCCGCCTTCCTGGCGGGCGATATCCAAAGGACGGATTATCTCCCCGCGGTTTCCGAGAAATCCTTGTCTGATACGAGCGACCAGCCATCGGAGACTCCGAGCTTTTCCGCGTGGCCGCGCGATCGCCTGACGCTTTCGGCGCGGGGGCTATCGTCCTCGCTCGCGTCCTCGCCCGTCAGTTCCATGGGATAGGGGCGGCCGTCGCGAGTCACGCGCGTCTCCGCCCTGGCCCATCCCAGGGCGTAGTTTATCAATATTTCGGCCCATCCGCTCAAAAACCTTTGGAGGTAGGCGTAGAGAGCCAGGCGGGGCGGGGCCTCGTAGGCCAAGCCAGTCAAATTCGCCTCTAGTACCATGTATCATTCAAATCTTCGGATATAACCTCCTGAGTTTGATCCGGGCATCGTCCGTGGTAAAGCGCCATGTGATGTCCGCTCCAGCGCGGTTACGCGCTGTTTCCCACG
>JAISCZ010000021.1 GCA_031265205.1 Deltaproteobacteria bacterium | reverse complement strand
GAGCGCGTAAAGATCCTTCGCCGTCTCAAGTAGACGGGCCCGCCTCTGATTGGGCTTGATAGCGCCAAAAATATCGTATCCCGAACCGGGTTTCAGATACTTAGCGGTCATTTCGGCGGGTATGAGAGCGAAGGCTTCGCCGTTGTTTTTTTTGAGGCGTTCCAAGAACCCTTTGATGGTGGTAACGAAAACCCCGCCCCTGGAGAGGTTTTTCATGTTGGATAAGACGTGGGCACAGTCCATCCTCGCGAGAGAAGTGTCTATTTGGAACTCAGCGATCATGGAATCGGTTATCTCTTTAAGGATCAAAGTCCCAAAGCCATTGTTCACGAGCGGTTGTTTGCGTCCGACATAAGTCCCCAAGCGAGACGTAGCGGCTTTCATCGCTCCGGTCATCAATTCCGAGGGCGAATTGGCAGCGTCTGTCATGGGCGAGCATGTCAACCGCCTGCTGGTTGGTGAGGTCGTTGGTTTCCTGAATAACCATCAGCCCCATTAACACGGTGAGGTTTTTGGTGGGCCTGCCGTTATCAGAACAAAAGAAGCGCTCAAATCTGGCGACAGGCAGCATGGGAAGAACTTGGGTCCTGAAAATATTTTGCCACCCGGTTTTCAGGGAGTGGTCCAGCTTTCTGGAAGCTGGGTTCAAGAGGATCAAACCCAGGGAGGGGCGTTTGGAATATGTTAGTTGCCGTGTTCACCGTATTACCTCTTAAATAAGCTGTAATTATATGATCAATTATAAACATTTTTCCTTTTTTGTCAAGTAAAAATGCCATGAAACAATATTTATTCTATTAAATATGATAGTAATTTTAAGTCACCATCTTATTTATCTCCCCAAAGACATCTATATAACATGAGAAAAAACACCGTGAATCTTACTTCACACTTTTTGCATGTCCATCATTCTTTAGTATTTTTGTTTCTGGGAGTCAATGCCATGCTCCCTTCCCCCGCTCACTTGGGCCAAGCTTCCACACCTTTGAGCCGCTTCAGGCACAGGCTCATCTGACGTTCTTTGCCCAAGTCTCCCGCCCTTGGGTCAAGCTCAAAGCCTTCAGACAAGCTCCCGCCCATTTAAGCGGCCGCGTCCAACAGGCAACCTACCACTTTCTTGACCGAGCTTCAGACCCTTGGTCAAGCTTTCTTTTCAGTCGGCCCGGCGCGCCCCCCCAGGCCTCCCCCCCGAGGGATCGCGTTTGGGAGAAGAGCCAAATTCAAAAGTCATCTATATGACTTAAAAAGCGCCGACACGAAGAAAAATTCGCGCTTTCGCTATTTTTAGCTATTTCGCGACAAGCTTAACCTGGAATCGCGGGAAAGTTTATTGGCTATCCGAGACAATACATGGTAGAATATTAATTAATGGCTGATCAACGCTACGTTAGCCAACGGGAGTCCGCTCGCGTTTAGCGGAGTCCATCACGCGGCGGCGTTTTCCGCCCGTTAAGCGTTCGGCCTATAGGAGAAAGAGCGTGGAAAGGAAAAAGCTGCCGTTCGGCGATCCTGACTTTAAGAGAATCATCGAGGAAAATCAGCTTTATGCGGACAAGACAAAATTTATCCACGGCATGCTGAATCATTCCGTTTGCTGTTTCCTGTCAAGGCCCAGGCGTTTTGGCAAAACGCTTTTACTAGACACCATATCGGAATTATTCCAGGGAGATCGGGTACTTTTCAAGGATCAATGGATCGGAACCCAAAGCGATTATAATTTCGCGCGTCATCCGGTCCTGACGTTTAATATGTCCTACGCCAATATCAAAACCGTGGACGATCTCGCCTCAGCGATCGCGTTTAGCGTGCGGCAGCAGGCGGACGCTCATGAAATTAGTTTAACTACCGAAATATCTTACGGGACGATGATGGAGCAACTCATTGACGGACTTTACAAAAAGAATGGAGTCAGATCGGTCATCCTAGTGGATGAATACGACGCCCCAGTGACCGAACAATTAGCGGACCGGAATCTAGCCTTTGCTTGCCTGAAAGTTCTACATGGTTTTTACGCGTCCATCAAAAAGTGCGTTAAGCGCGTCCATTTCGCTTTCGTCACGGGTATAACCAGGTTCGCCATGACCGCCGTTGACTCCGGCGCTAACAACTTTTCAGACATCTCGCTTGACGAAGATTTCGCGGGGATATGCGGTTTTACGCGTCATGAGATAGACGTTCTTTTTGAGGATAGGTTCGAAGAGACACTCAAGAAGTTAAAAGACAGAGACGAAGTCCCGCTCAGCGCCAGCGTTGACGACCTTAAAGCCAAAATTATGGAATGGTACGACGGTTACAACTGGCTCGGAAATGAACGCGTGCTTAACCCTTATTCTATCATCAATTTTTTTCACAAAAAACATTTTGGCGCGTATTGGCCATTGTCAGGAAGACTATCTCACCTTTCCGCCATTATCAGGGATAATCCTTTGGACTACCTCCAGCCAGGCCTTGCCGTTTACTCTGACGCGCAAGTCAGAAAAACCGATCTTTCAGACATTGGCGTAATACCCGTTCTCTTTCACAGCGGTTACGTGACAATCGACAAGACAATTACCATAACAAGACTTGAAAATAATGAAACGATTGAGGAAGACGGCTATACGTTCAAAATTCCAAACAAGGAAGTGCGTAGCGTTTCCAAAGCTTCTATCTTCAATGATATTTTCAAACTGGATAAAAAATATATAAGCGATTTATCGGAGAATATGCCGGCAGCTCTTTTAGAACGGAACTCTGAAGAAGTGATTAAGCTCTTGCGCAATCTTTTGGTATCAATCCCATACCATCAACATCCGACAGCCAAGCGAGACGAACAATGGGACGCTCCCGGAGACCGCCCTGAAAGCGAAAAATTTTATCATGGTATTCTCCATGGATCTCTTTTGTCAGCCGGGTTTGATATTTTAAGCGAAGTTTCCGGAGCCGGTGGCCGAGCGGATATCGTCTTGTCTCTACATAACGGAGTCAGAGTCGTAATTGAGCTGAAATACCGCTATCCTGACAAATACGCTTACAAAGCGTACGAAGATAAAGAAACTGATCTGGAACAAGCGAAAAGTAAGGCAAAGGAGAAGGAGCTAACCGCCGCTCTAGACAGCGCCGAAGCTCAGTTAAGGAGCAAGGACTACGCTGGGCCTCACAGGGCCGCGCGACACAAAGTTATTTGCCTCGCCATAGCTATCCTTGGAAGATCCGACATCGCGGCGCGTTTCGTAGACCTCGAAGACGCGCGTGCCCCAGCTGGGTCATGACGCGCTTCAGGCAGACATGGCGTTATTAATCCATATCAACGTTCCTAAAGCGTTGAATAGTGGTCTCTCGTCGCGACTATTCCGCCCTGCGCTCTTTCAGGCCAAAACGCGCCTTGAGTCCGTGGCGGCCTTCCAAGTTTATTATTTCGCTATTCAATTTTGGAACGTGGCTATTTGGCCCGGTGGGTGACTGGGACGCGGCTTTCGACAATCGCGCGATTCGATATTTTCGCGCACCTGAAATTTTCTCGAAATAAACGCGCGATCGGCGGAAGCTTCAGGCTTCTCTATACCGCTAGAATATTGATAGTGATTTGTTTTTCGGAGTAAATTGGGATATGGCCAGGAATTATAATGGCCGGCGAGACGGCAAGAATTGACAGCCTTACCATGAAGCGTTATAATATAATTAATAAGGAATAACCTTCCACGTAATCATTGGTTAATGTTCAGTCTCCGAAACGCGACAAGGAAATACTTTTATGGCGTATAAACCTATCAATGTCGATCGCGAGAACGGGACCATAATGGGAATCGCGTTCCCTGACTTGGATAAACTTGAAAGCGCGGCCTCGGCTATCGGGTCCGCGATGTTTGAGGGGTTTGAGCCGACGACGCGCAAAATCGAGATCCTTCGCGATTACCTCGATGGCGCGATCGAGCTGGCGGACATCCAGGGTTTGCTTGGGATACATCCCATGGCGAATGATTATAACCACGAGGATCCCGATTTAAGCTATACAGACCCAGTAACGGGAGTATTGCGCAATAAACTGAATATCGCGGATAAGGACGCGCTTCGTGAAGTCGAATTCTTTTCCTCCATAAGAGGGCTCGCGCGCCTACGCGACAATCCCGTTCCGATAAAAGACATAGATGACGACGACGCAATAAGTCGGTAGAGCGGTCAGACTGGGGGACTGGCCGGGATTTAGGCTGGCAGCGCAGGGGAGCACCATAAAAACTGATAGTGACAATTGTTAACCTGTACTGTCAACTTCTTTGGTGAAGCAGTGACCCGTAATCAAAATTTGAAATTCAACTTATTTTATTATTTTTTTCTATTTTTTAATTTTCTATGAACCACCTTTGAGCAGGCTGTTTCCTGAGAATTTCGACATGGTCGTAACAGGATAGCTCTCCCCCTGGTTTGACGACGGCAGGACTCCCAGACGCTTGCTTTGGAGAGTGACTTTCCTGAAATTCTTGTTGTGGCTCCTAACTCCCAGCCCCGGCACGTGCCCCATCTTATTCAGGACGTACCCTTAATTAATAAGCGCTACTTCCATCAGTTTGACACCTTTTCCCGCCCTTCGCCGAAGAGAGAAGACTGGGAGGGTTCCATTCACTGGTCGGTGACACCCAGACGCAAAAGCGTCACCAAGCTACTCCAGAGCACAAAATAAGGCACTTGTGTCATTGCTATACGACAAGGAAGGTATAAGCTCATAGTTTGGCCAGTCCCGGCTCAGTAACCATCGAAGCCCCCGCGCGGCCAGGTTATACCCGGCGCGTGAGTGCGCGTGGAGAAAATCCGTAATTTAGACATAAGATTGAAAAAGATCGTTTAATATGGATTTTTAGCCGATTTTACTTGATTTTAACTTTAATTACATGTATTATAATTATAGAAATTCTCATTTTTTAACTAAGGTGGCGCCTATGGCCGATTTAAAAGAAGACTGTATTTCCCAATTCGGTAGTGTTCCGTCTCATTGGCCGCCCTCAAAAGCCAAAGATTACGAATTTAGTCTCGAGCGGCTGATGGTCTTGAAAATCGCGCCGATAATCAACATTGCCCCACTGATGGCAACGTATAAAGGGAAAGAGATAATTGGCAGACCGACCAGGAATCTAGTGTCCATGTGCTTGCTCATGGTCTATCAGCTCTTTAATGGGCTGACCGACAAGGCGACGCGCGAAGCTTTGGAGCGCAACCTCTTTCTTCAGACAGCTCTTGGCATGGAGCCCCATAGCGACGAGACCATTATCGCGGTGAGGTCTTTATGGGGTTTCAGAGACAGGTTCGTGAAATATGACCTGTTTGCGCCGGTCTTTGGCGAAGTTTTAGATGATTTTATAGCGCGTTATAACCCTAACTGTACTATTGTTAGGGGTGACGGCACTCACGCAAATTCAAATATGAAGAAGATGGGCCGCATTGAGCTTTGCTTCAGCGTCATTCGCGGGTTCCTGCGGAGATTTAGTAGGAGCGGCTCCTATCTCTGGAAACGCGTCCCCGAGGGACTCCAACAAAGGTACGGTATCCTGAAGAAATCTGTGAACGTCTTTTCCATGGCGGAGAAGAAGGACAGGAAACTCTTCATGGAAGCGATGGTGGACGATCTCAGCTTCCTGGTCCACTATTTCGTTGGCAATTGGTCCATCACCGGTATGGACGAGTGGCAGAAGGTGGAACGAGTCTTCAATGATCAATGCGCGCTCGTTAAAGACGAGTGGGTCAAGATTTGGGGGGTGAAGACACCCAAAGCGCGGCTTCTGCCCGGGTCGGAGGTTCTTGCCACCGCCCCGCGGAACCCTTCGGATGGTGAAGCCACGTACAGCAGACACAAAGGCGCGGGGTACACCTGGCACATTCTGGAAAACGTTCCGCCGCCCACAATCGGGGGGGAGGCCAGGGGAATCGCGCTCATCTTAAGCTGTGGGATTAAACCGGCGAATGAGCACGAGTCGGGATTCTTTCCCGAGGCCTTGGAAGACCTCATTTCCTTGAACGTCGAGCCAAAATATTATGTGGCCGACGCGTCCTTCGGGAGTTCCGAGAACGACGCTCTCGCCGAAGAAAACAAAATAAAGCTTATATCTCCAGTGAACGGCAACACGCCTCGGGGCGGAGCCTCGGACATCCCCCCTCCCAAAATGTCGCTGACGCGGTTCGGCTTTGACGACAACCTGGCGATCCATACCTGCCCCAGGGGTCGGAAAGCGATGACTACGGTCCAGGATACCGAAAACGGACAAAAATTTAGAGCCGAGTTTAAGCGCGGAGTCTGTTCAGCCTGCCCCAAAAACGGCGATTGTCTGGTCAAGATCGTGAAGTCCAGCGCGGTTTTGACTTACACCAAGGAGGAAATGCGTCTTGCCATCAGGCGAAAGGAGCAGTACGAAGCTCTTTTTATTGAACTCTATTGTCTCCGCAGCGGCGTGGAAGCGAGCGTCCAGAAGCTGGAAAAGATGCTCTGCCCCACTGGCCGCGTGAGGTATAGGGGTTTGGCTAAGATGAAGTTCGTGCTTGAAATCGGGGTTATCGCCGAAAATTTGAGGCGGATCATTCTCTATGAAAGCCGCGTGGCCCGGGCCATGGCCAAAGCCACGAAGGCGCGAAAATAGGATGTGAAATCACCTGCCGTAAGCACAGGGCAAAATTCACGGGAACGCGCCAGAGATAGGATGAGTGCGCTCAAAAAAAGAGGTTTTTCCAAAAATATTAATTTGTAAGTTCAAAAATACACTTTGACGCTGGATTAGATTTTTATTAAGGAACTTGACAGTTAAAATTAGAGGAATTTATCATTTTCCCGATTGAGCACCACAGGTCTGGTTACTGTCAAGCAGTCAAGTATTCCAAATTTGACCCCTCTTCCGACTTATTGCGTCGTCGTCATATTATATTTAGCGTCTGAAATAATTAATGCTATGATAAAGTAAATTTAGTCCGCTGAACTTTTCTGGACTTTAGGAGGGTTAGCAATGGAGGCTCCGGTCATTATAAATTCCGCTGCCGCTGTAGTGAATTGGTTTATTGAAAGGAACGAAACTGATAATGTGGACCTCACGCATTTAAAAATTCAGAAGCTACTGTATTTTGCTCAGGGGTAGTATCTTGCGTCTTCACCGGTCCCTTTGTTTGATGATCCAATAGAGGCTTGGAAATACGGCCCTGTGGTGACATCCATATATTACGCGCTGCGGAATTGTGAAAAAAACACGGTTATAACTGAAAAAATTAAGGGCCATATCATTGAAAATAAGTAATTGGTCAGGTCAAAAATCGTATTTTCCTGATAATTTGAATTACATTCACCTTAAGTAACAAATTAATTCTCATATTCGACGAGAAATTCATGCAATAAAATAATCAAAATTATTATGGGACTATGCTATTCTATTGCTCTGATTTTTATACCGTTATCCCTATTTTCGAGGGTGATGATTAGCAAGATCCACAACAAACGTTACTGGATAATCGCAATCGGTGACGATCTATAAAGCGAATTGAAAATAAGCCGCAAAGCGATTATTTTACTGCCTCAAGAAGATAATAGGAATAATTAAATACCGGCTACTCGGAAGATTCCTAGGCTCTATGCTTATCCAGACATTCGAGGATGAAAGGCGGAGTTTTATTCTCCAAAAGCATGGTAATAGCGTCTATTGGTTTGATTCCATGAAGGCCACAAGTAATGATATACCCTTTTAAATCGCAGTATTCTTCAGCCATCCGGAAGGACCTAAAGCACCTGGAGTTATTCGCATGTAACTTAATGGGACGAAGTAGGCGCTCGCTAAAATTATTGGTTGGCTCGACGTAATCGTATAGCGTAAAGTTTAACACGTAATTTTCGTAAATTTTGAATCTTTCAAGAAGATTTACTGTCTTTGGCCTTGCGATCCTTCCAGGCTTAACCTCTTTCTGAACCCACTCATCCTGGCGGAGTAAAGATTCGGTCTCCTTGTCTCCTTCACGAAGGATTTTCTCGTATTCCTTCCTCAGTTTCTTGCTTTCATCTTCCGGGAGAACCCCGCCAAAACTATCGACCATATCGATAGTTTTCTTAAGCAGGGCCGACATTTTCGAGGCCCAGACGCTGCCTCTTTCAATGTCTGCCTTAAGTTCCCTCAGGAGGTGAGCAAGACAGATCTGGTGGTCTTCGCCATAGTTAAAATATGCTTTAAAGCAGTCATGGGCGATAGTGCCAGTGTAGTTGGGCAGGATTCCACACTCATTAATGTCAGCCATCCCTCGGCCTTTTTGGGCAAAAAAGCGGACCCAATTTCCCCCTCCCACAAAGAAAATCCAGTTATTTTTCCCATCGACATTAGCCCCAGTTTCATCAGCGTACAGGACAAGGCATAGCAACAGGCTAATTTTGCAGGCTTCCTTATAGGCGGCCAGGACCGCGGACTGAGCGGCCCGTTTAAATATGGAGATAAAGGTCGATTTTCCTACTGTCGGCCCACCAATATCCTCAATTAACTCAACGCCTCGACCAAAGGGCTCGAAGTGTTTTATCCGGATAAGGACCAGGCAGGCCTGGAGGAATAATCCGAACTGACAGAAGCCCTTGATATGGTCAGGGAACTTCGCGGAGATAATTTCCCCGCTTTCACGATTTTGGAAGCGAAAGGCTTCATAATTGGTTACCAGCTGGCTGGCCACAAGCTCCTTTTCCTGGCGAATCTCAGGTTCAAGCTGAATCAAATCGGGATTGTTCAGGTGCTTTTCCAACTCCTCGGGCTGGAGCGTTGTGATAACGTCAGGATTTGGTTCAAGAGCAATGGTCGCCCCAGGATGGCCCTTCTGGCCACCAGGCTTCCTTTTGGTCTTTTCCCTGGGCTTTTTACCCTTCGACTTTCGCAAATCTTTTCCTGGCGAGAGGCTCGAATTGCTCGAATCCTTCTGAACGTCCGCCCTTTTTAGAATCCCATCAATAATTTTGGTTTCCCGCATCATCTCTTTGACTTTTATTTCAGGCGTAATATTTTTACGAGACCTCCCCCAGCGCTTGAGATCATCAAACTTCTTCACTAAGAGGGCATGTTCAGGTGCCGGATAATAGAATCCCTTGCGGTGAGGACGGTGGAAAGCCATTTTAGTGCCCAAAGAGGTAAAAAAAACCAAAAAAGCCAAAAAAAGGAAATAAATTCAATAAAACAAATAAAGTTTAACACTTTATATCTCTTTATATGTCGTTTTAGCTCGAAAGTCAAGTTATTTCTTAGATATCTCTAAGATTTTTAAAAAAGTTCTTATAAATTCTGGATTGTTATTTAATTTTGCTAAATTAGTATTTTAAAACGTAGGCCCAATATGAGTTATAAAAAAATTGGATGATATGGTGCTATTGTGAAAAATATCGTCCTCATCAGGGTTTTTTCAGGCGAAATTGGGAGCCCAGAGAAAATATAGCGCGTTTAGGAGTAAAAACCCCGCTCCCCACTGAGTCGTTCTAGGGAGTTGGTGCGTTAAGGAAGTGTTCAGGCAGGATGGCGCCACGCCGTCTGTCCGTTTTGGGGGGGTGGCGATGAAAGAGAGGCTCTGAGGCTGGGTGATGGGGTATCACCTGTCCGTTTTGGGGGGGGTGGCGAATAAAGTGGCGAATAAATTGGTGCGAAGGTAGAGAGACACGCCATCGAAAAGTTAACAATGATGTATTGTTCATCTTAATGAAGGGCTGTTTCACCTTAAGGGGAAAGGAAATATTATAAATAGCGACTTCGATATTTTAAATTATGAATTAAAGAAATACTGTACTCAATGAGAAATATTAAACATATTGAAGTATTTGACCTGACCAATTACGAAAATAAGTTATTTAAAATTATAACGCCCAAAATGAATTTTTCCGGTGATGATGGGTTACCAGATTATATGGAGTCATTTTGGACCATGTATTCAAAAATTAAGCCGTGGGAACTTGTCGCGGCTAGTCACGCGAAGGGATCTCCGTGGAAGGTAGTCTTTTCAGCCTCTGACAATATTCTGGAAAATCCGATAATCCCTATAGAGCTTATGAAAATTTATTTCACAGAATTGTTGGAAGAGAAAAATTAAAATGTCACCCCCAAAACGTCATCCGCTTAAGCCGTATGTAAATATCCCCAGTAAAGAGCCTGAATCTTCAGCCGCAAACGATGTGGACAAAATTGTTGACATTTTATCTGAGTCTTCCTCAAAGAGGGAATTGAGAGACCTGTATAACGATAAAGAAGAAATAAAAAAACTGCAAACACAATTGCAAGACTATGTTGCGTTATAAAAATATCAACATGATACTATATGGAACAACATAATTACCATGCCTTTAGTTATTTTTGGCGGGTGGGAAGCTACACATGAGAATTTTATATTATTGCCGCTTTCCGCGCCCCGCAACCAATACGTCGGACTGGCTTTGATTGTTATTTCCGCTTTCATTTGGTACATAAGACCAGCTATAACAAATATATTCTGGTTAATAGCAAGGTCCAAAGAATAATTAAGACAGAGACCGAAAATCAGGGTCCGCGCCACAGGGCTTTGAGGATGTTTCCTGTATCTTTTCTTCCGAGGACCCACGCGCGGATTTCAGGATCGCCCTTGGAAAGCTCCTTAAAGGCCGCCAAGGCCGTTTCTTTATCTTTAGTCAGAAGTTGGATTTTCCGCGCCCTGGTCTCCAGGGCTTTTTGATCGGCATGGACGTTCAAAGGCAGAGATTTGACCGATGCCTGGCACAAAGCCAGCTGGGCTTCATATCCCCTCATTTTCGCGTCATTTCCTGGCGCTTAGGGAGGTAGTCAACGTGGCTGTGAGCCGTCAGAAACGTATTCCGCTCGCCGTGACCCAGCTGTTTATTTTCCAGTCCCGCTGTGATGAAGCTTTACGCGTTTAACAAGGCCGAGGACATGGCCTGGAAACCGTGTGGGCGAATCTCGTTTCTGGCGAAGCCTAGCCCCTGGCGAGCCCCGGACAAGGCTATGTCGGACAAATGACGGTTAGGGGACCAGGCCACGGGGAAGAGATAGAGTCCAAAACAAGTCAACTCCTTAAGCTCTTCCAGGAGATCCAGGACCTGAGTTGCCGGGGAGCCAGACGCGGAGCCCGCGTCTTCATTTTTCCCGCCGGGATCCTCCAGAGGCCATCCTTAAAATCAAATTCCTTCCACTCAGCGTGGCGGTATTCCCCAGGCCTAACAAAGACATAGGGAAGAATATTTAAGCCATAGCTTACCGCCAGGGTCCTATTTTGGAGCCAACTGAGAGACTCGAACTCTCGACCTGCTGATTACGAATCAGCTGCTCTACCAAACTGAGCTAAGTTGGCTTCTAAAAGCTTTTGGAACCTTGTTGAGCCCTGTGGAGCCTTGTTGATCCTTGTGGCGGCTCTTTCGCGCCGTCGCCTGAAAGGCGCCGGGACGCGCGCGCCGCCCCGGAGAGAGGCTTGGGGCTCAAAAAATCTTCCCTCGCCCAGGGTGGGGACTCCCTCAACCGCGTCGCTTGGGGCGGGGGCGAGCTTGAGCGCGCTCGGGGCTATTCTCTTACCACGGGGAGCCCCTCAAAGTCAATTGTCGCGCGCGGGCGCGCGGCCAAGAGGGTGGAACCTTGGGAGCGCGAGGCGCTTTTGGCCGCTCGCCGCGAAGCCTCCCCCCAGGCCCCTAAATTTAAGCCGCGGGAGCCTTCAAGCGCGGCTCCGCTCCGCGCGCTGGCCCTCTTGTGGGGAATGGCGGGCGCGGGGGGTCCGCCCCTCCCCGGGGAGTTTGGGGCGGGCGAAGGCTCCCCCGCCGGCGGCGTTCTTTGAGGCGGCCTCCAAGGGCTCCCTCTTTCTCTCTTAAGTTCTCTCGCGAGCGCGCCCTCGCGCCGAGGGCGAAGCGTTAAGGCGCGGGCGCCCCCCCCTCGGGTCTTTTCTTAATTTAAAAAGGGAATCGTGCTAATCTGTCCTTATGAACTGGCCGCGCGGGAAAGCGGTTTTACGAAACAAAATGGCTCCGCGCCTTGCGGGCGCGGGCGGACTTGTTTTTTAGCCCTAAGGAAAGAACGCGCGCCGCGGCGCGCCCGCCGTTTCGCGGAGGCTCATGGGAGTTTCCGCGCTATTTTTTTAATTTTCGGAGGATTATATGCATCACAAAATCGGCGTTTTAACCGGGGGCGGGGACTGCGCTGGCTTGAACAGCGCCGTGAAATGGGTCACCAAAACCGCTTTGGACCCTTATCTCGCCGCCGACAAAGGCCTGAGCGTGGAGGTTATCGGCGTCCGCGAAGGCTGGAAGGGCTTGGTGGAGCTCGATCCCGTCGACCCCGAGTCCGTCGCCAAATGGACCCAGCCCCTGGACGAGCTGGCGGTGCGGACCTGGGACCGTTACGGTGGCACCAATCTGGGCACCTCCCGGACCAATCCCTTTAACCCCAAAAACGACCAGAGCCGGCGCTGCGTGGAAAATATCGCCGCCCTGGGGCTTACCTCCATCGTGGCCATCGGGGGCGAGGACACCCTCTCCGTCGCGCATAAGCTTTATAACCTGGGGCAAAAGGTCGTGGGCATTCCCAAGACCATCGACCGGGACCTTAACGCCACGGACTACACCTTAGGCTACGACACGGCCCTGAACGTCATCATCGAGGAAGTGGACCGCTTAAGGACCACGGCGGGGAGCCATAACCGCCTCTTCGTCGTGGAGGTGATGGGCCGCCACGCCGGCTGGCTCGCCCTGGAGGGCGGCCAGGCCTCGGGGGCCCATATTATCCTGATCCCCGAATACGACTTCGAGATGGGCAAGGTCGCCGATCTCCTCACCCGCCGCCGGGAAGCGGGGGTGCGTTACGATATCGTGGTGGTCTCGGAAGGGGCCAAGATCCGCGGCGAGGGCGAGGTCTATCTTTCGGACAAGGCCGACGGCTTTGGGCATAAGGTCCTGGGCGGCATCGGCGCCGGGGTGGCCAAGGATTTGGAGCGCCTCACGGGTTTTGAGACCAGGCACGTGGTCTTGAGCCACATCCAGCGGGGAGGGCACCCTTCGGCCCGCGATCGGCTCATGGGCCGCTATTTCGGCATCGCCGCCGTGGATCTCATCTTGGAAGAGGATTTCGGGCGCATGGTGGCCTACAAGAACGGGGAAATAACCTCCATCCCCCTCAAGCAGGCCATTGAAAAGCTTTACGTCGTGGACTTGGAGCGCCATTACGACGTCGACCGCTACAATGGTCGACGCTCTTCCCTGGCGCGGCCCCACGCCAAGGCCTAAGGCGCCGCCGCTCTTTGGGTGGAGAGTTTTTCCCCTCTTTTCCGAAAATCCTTAAATTTTCCGCGAAATTTTTGTCTTGTCCCACTCTTTTTTTTTCTTTTCCGGAAGCCTCCCTTTGAAGGGGGAGAGCCCAGCTCTCTCACGCAAAGGGTGGCGGGGCGAAACGTGACGGCTTTTGTCTGCCAGCGTTGCGGAAGCTGCTGCCACGGGGCGGGCGGGGTCTACCTGGACCGGGCGGGATTGGAGCGCGTCGCCGCGCTCCTCGCCCTGAGCCCGGAGGAAACGGCGCGTCGCTTTACGCGGGACGAGGGCGGGGGGATTTACGCCGTTTTAAACTCTCCCGCGCGGGGCGGCCCCTGCCTCTTTTGGGAGGGGGGACTCTGCGCCATTCACGAGGCGAAACCCCCCATTTGCGCGGCCTGGCCTTATTTTTGGGCCGTCTTAGCGAGCGAGGAGGGCTTTAGGGAGGCCCAAAGCGCTTGCCCGGGCCTCGGGAGGGCGAGCTACGCCGCCTTTAAGGATTCTTTCGCCCGGACGGGGAGGCCCTTTCCGCCCCGCTCTTTCCGCCCCCGCGCGGGCGTGGCGGCGACCTCCCCCAGCCTTGGCCTCGGGCCCGCTCCCGACCCCGGCCCCGATCCCGGTCGCGCCGCCGTGGCCCCGACCGGGGCGCGCGACGGAGGAACTAAAGCGGAAAAAAGCGCGAAAAAACTCTTGACAGGAGACGCGAAAGAAGCTAACTAATCTTTTACGCCTCCGCCTCCAGCGACGCGGGGGGCCGTTTATCGTTTTTCCCGCGAGGGGGCCCTAAAGGGCCCGCCTCTTTTTCCCGTTCCCCCTGGCCTTGGGCCCGGAGGCGGAACCTTACGGACTTTTCAGAAGCAAATGCGCGCCAGCGGGACATACCCCCAGTCTTTCCCCACCCCGAACGCCACCTTCGCGTCCCGGACCTGGCCCGCTTACGCCATCGCCCCGCTCTCCTTAAGCCTTCTCCTCCTCCTTCTACTTAGCCTGCGGAGGCTTCAGGCGCGGCGCGGCCACTTTTAACCCCCTTAATCCGGGGAATATCGCTTAAAGGGCCGGGCTCAAAACCCCGGCCCTTTCTTTTTTGGGGGGAAATATTTTTCCCCGCTTTTGAGGCTTTAAGGAGACTGACATGAACAAGACCCCCAAAAACGCTCCCGGCGAAGCGCCGCGGGCGGACGACGCCCCCGGCGAAGCGCCGCGGGCTTGGGAGAACCCCCGCGTCTATTTTTTTGACACCACTTTGCGCGACGGGGAGCAGGCCGCCGGGGTCAACCTCAACGCCGGGGAAAAGCTCCAGATCGCCCGCCAGCTCGCCAAAATGCGCGTCGACGTGATTGAGGCGGGCTTTCCCGCCGCGAGCCCCGGGGACTTTAGCTGCGTGCAGACCATCGCGCGGGAAGTGAGGAACGCGACCATCTGCGGATTGGCCCGGACCCTGGAAGGGGACATCCGCGCCGCCGCCCAGGCCCTCGCGAGCGCCGAAAACGGGCGTATCCACGTTTTCTTGGCCACGAGCCCGCTGCACATGGAATACAAACTCAAAATGACCCCTCAGGAGGTCATGGACCAGACGCGGCGCGGGGTCCTCTTGGCGCGCTCCTTTTTGCCGGAGGTGGAGTTCTCCGCGGAGGACGCCTCCCGCTCGGATCCGGATTTTCTCATCAAGGTTTTTAAGATCGCCGTGGAGGCCGGGGCCACCATCTTAAATATCCCCGACACCGTGGGCTACGCCCTCCCCGAGGAATTCCAAAAACTCTGCCGTAGGGTCATCGAGGGAGTCGCCGCTCCCCCGGGGGTCATTTTTTCCGTGCACGCCCATAACGACTTGGGGCTCGCCACGGCCAATTCCCTGGCCGCCGTGCGGGCGGGAGTCCGGCAGGTGGAAGGGACCATCAACGGCATGGGCGAGCGGGGCGGCAACAGCGCCATCGAGGAGGTGGTGATGACCCTGCGGACCCGCGCGGACTACTTCGGGCTGGAGACCAATTTGGACACCCGCCGCCTCTATCCCGTCAGCCGCCTCATTTCCCGGCTCTCCGGGGTCGTCGTGCCCCCCAACAAGCCCGTGGTGGGGGCCAACGCCTTCGCGCACGAGGCGGGCATCCACCAGCACGGGGTCCTGGCCAAGCGGGAGACCTATGAAATCATGCGGGCCGAGGACGTGGGCTCCACCCCCGCCGTCATGGTTTTGGGGAAACACTCCGGCCGGCACGCCTTCCGGGACCGTTTGGAGCACTTGGGCTACAACCTCGACGACGAGCAGATCACCCAAGCCTTCGAGAGCTTTAAAAAACTCTGCGACGAGAAGAAAGAGGCCACGGACGGGGACATCGAGGCCATAATTTCCGACGAGATCTTTTCCGTCCAGCCGGAGTTCCACTATGAGTTCAAGTCCTATTCCATGACGGTGGACAAAGGCTCCACGGACTGCCGCGTCACCCTGACCTTGAACGGGGCGGAGCTTTCCGACTCGGCCGTGGGGAACGGCCCCGTGGAGGCGGCCTACGCCGCCATCAAGAAGATCGTGAAGGTCCATCCCAGGCTGGAGAACTTTAAGATCCTCGCCACCTCCGAGCGCTCCAACGCCATGGGGGAGGCTCAGGTGATCCTTTCCCAGGACGGCATCAAGGCTCACGGCAACGGGGCCTCCACGGACATCATCAAAGCGAGCGTCAGGGCCTACGTGAACGCCGTCAACCGCCTCTACGCCACGGCCGCGGTCCGCAAAATCGCCGTCACCACGATGGGGGGCTCCAACGGCCAAAGCCCTCCAGAGAGCCCGGCGCCGGAGGCCTAGGGCGTTTTTCCGTTAAAAGGGGCGCGCTGGAAGGCGCGCCCCTTTGAAGCCCCGCGCTCCCCTTTAAGCCCCCCCGCGCTCCCCTTTAAGCCCCCGCGCGCCGCGCGCGGGGGTGAGTAAAAAGGTCGCGAATTTGTAACGGCGACAGCGCAAGGGTATCCGCGCGCGGGGGCGCGGGGCGCTCAGGGGTTTCCGTTCGTAGGGCGCCGGCCAGACCGCCCGTGGTTGGCGAGGGCGCGCGTGGGGGAAAAGGTCGGCGAGCCAAAGCCATCGGGAGGAAATCGCCGGGCCAACGGCGTGGCGACTCCCCCATCGAGCGTTTTCAATCAGGTAACCGGTCAAGGCGGGGCTGGCGCGCGGGGATTCAAGGCGGGACACCGCCGCGACGCCCTTTCGGGAGCGGGCGGGTTCAGGGGAAGGAAGGCGGGCAGGCGTCTCTTCAGTGTCGGGCTGGACAGGACGCGTCAGGGAGTCTGGCGGAGCCGGGCGGGCGTCTCGCCGGATCTCGCCGGGCGCCCGTTGGCGACTCGCGAGCGCCCCCCACCGCCCGCGCGCGGAGACTGAACGGATATCGGCCGAGGAGGAGGAGGAGGGGCGCGCCATTTCAATATATCTAAAATATTTAAATATTATAGGGGGTCGCGTAAAAAAGTCTGAACATGGTAGAGTGAAGGTTGAGGACGCGCCACATAAGCAAGGGTAGCGCTCCCGTCCGTCAGCGTTGTGGCGTTGTGGGTCTCATCGCGTTTACGCGTTTTAAACTCTATTATAGAAGCTAAAGGAGGTTCGCGCTTATGCCCGTTCAAAACAAAGAAATCCCGGCGGGACCACGGAGCCAGAACGAGCCGCCAGCCCCCACCCCGCTCGCGGACGGCGAGCGAGCCCCCGACGAACCATCGTCTCTGACGGCGGCCCAGGAAGGACAGCGGAATTCCGGCGCGCCGTTCCCCCAGCCCCAGGCGAACTACGCTCACTTAGAGGTGGATCTAGCCGTGAGGGTGGGAAAGCTTGAGTCTGAGATCCAGGCGGCGCGAATGGAGATCAAGACACAAATCAACCGCGTTGATTCCAAAATTGAAACTGGCTTGAGCGGCGTCAGGGCCGAAATGAGCGGACTCAAGGACGGACTTGAGGGCAAGATGAGCGGACTCAAGGACGGACTTGAGGGCAAGATGGACGGACTCAAGGGAGACATGAGGGGACTTAAGGACGGACTCGAGGGAGACATGAGGGGACTTAAGGACGGACTCGAGGGCAAACTGGACGGACTCAAGGGAGAATTGAGCGGATTTAAGGATATTCTGAAGGCTGAACTGAACGGATTCAAAGAAGGGCTCGAGGGCAAACTGGACGGGCTTAGAGCAAAAAAACAACCAAGTCTGGGCGGCGATAACGATAATCGCGGCGATAGCGATCGCCCTCGGAACGATGATTTTCACGGGATAACGATGATTTTCACGGGATATGGACAGGCCAAGTCCAGGGAGTCACTGGATACGCGTCAGGTCTTGCTGGCGCCGGCGCCGCCTTACCAGGCGACGCCTCCTGACCGGCTAGACCCCGGAGCCCCCGCGGAAACGTCTTCCCAGTCCGCGCCGTGACGGGAGCCTCCGGGCGGATCCGGCGGCGCGGAAAAAGCGGAGGGGGAAGCCGAGCGAGCGGAGCCAGTCCGAGTTCATCCGCGTGAAGCGTGGGGTTCAAGAGCGACGCCGACCATAACGCTTCCAGGAACGTCAAGGACAGGGCGCTGACAGCCCTGGGATTCAAGACTATGGCAAAAGGGCGGTGGACCCCGCCTTCAGGGCCGGAAACGGCGCTGAGAAATCAGGACCCGGCGACGGGTCTAACAAGCGCGTCAGAATACAGTTCTGATGGAAATTCCACGGAAGCCTCTCGCGGCTTGCCGCGGGGTAGTTCACTTCTAACAATACCATTGTCAACTTGCCCATGAATACCCCGCCTGATGTCGCTTCACAAATAATAGCTGAAATTGTCCGGGAAAACGCGACAATAAGTCATCTTGACACGATTGAAATTCAAACCTTGTCAGCCTTTATAGAAAGTTCACGTATAGCGTATTCTTTAACGGACAAGTACGTCATCAATTATTTTCGTAACGCTGATATGTCTTTAAACGTTAGTCCAATTCAATGTCCGCGCCTTTGGAAAAGCGTGGACATTTCAAGGAACTCATTATGAGCGCCATCTCTGGAGAAAAAATTAGCGGGCTCGTTTACCAGGGGCCTTACCAGTTCTTAACTACTATTCCATCTAGAGGAATACGGACGCGCCGCGTCCCATTTGTGAAAGTGTCTCTCCCGACTGACGCGGTGAAGCCTAATTCCTTCGGTAGGGGCGGCGCGCCACCCGCCCCGGTCAGCGACGGGAAGCCGGGCGATAAGACCCGTTAGCCTCCTCTTCGGACGTGGCGGCGGTTCGGAAATCCCGAACGGCTGACATCCCAGCCCCTCGCTCTTCGGTCGGGTCAGTCGTCAAGCGATCCTTTTGACACGCTCCCCGGAGCGAACTCCTGGGGATTCCGGGAGCGGCGAAGGACGCCGGTCGAGACCGGTCTTACCCCTTCTCCCCCGCGAGCCAACGCCCCGACTCGTTGGATGTTCCTGGCGGCGCGCGCGTCACGATTATGATTGACGCCGCGCTTGATCCAAGTCCATCGCCTGGTCTTCAGCTCAAGCTCGCCCTGGACGTTCCCGCGGGCGGAGCGGGTCTTGGAACTGGGGAAGAACCAGGGGGATCTTCACGAGCCCGGCCTCGTTCCACAGGCGTTCCCAGTCCACGATCCGCGCGAACGACGCGAAACCTAGGTCGGATATCTTTCTTCCCCAGAGCCGCCGCGCGCCCTTCATGTTCAGGTCCTCGGCGCGGATCTCCGCGCAGTCGCGGGCCAGCCCGAGGGCGGTCTTGAAATGGAAGTCCTTCCTCCGCCGGCCTACTTTCCCGCGTGTCCTGGCAAGGTCCAGCCTGGCCTTCTCGCGGTCGCGACTCCCTTAACTTTTCGAGAAAAGCTTCTCGCCCTTCGTCCGTATAAAAGGCGAAATTGGCGTCGCCTTTTTCTCAGCGCGTAGATAAAATTTTCGCGCCACAAAAAATTTTCCGAGATGTGGGAGTCAGCGTGGGCGGTAAGATCGTCGCCTTTTCTTCCCACCGACCCCGCGGCAAGATCCTTTCCGACGCCTCGACCCCCACCGCGGGCTCGCCCCGCTCTGGTCGCGAGCTCATCAAGGTCTAATTATCACGAGATATCTAAACGGGCTTCTATATTTTTTCCACTCCAAATATAATCTGGAAAAAAGTCAATGATTTAAATCAAAAGCAAACGCTCCGGTTTCGTTAAGTCCTAATGGCAACTATATATTGTATAGTGTTGAAAGAATGGCGCGTAGCTATAAAAAACGCCGGGATTTCAGGTTTCAGGATAAAAAGTTAATACTTCAGCGCTCCGACTTCTTTTGATTTTTAGCGTCTTTCGTTCAGCTGTATTCTCGTGGTTGGAATTTCTTTATGAGGATTATAATGGTTGAGCGAGTTCACTTAAAAGACCAAAAAGAAGCGGTTCTGGCTTCCCCAGATATTAGCGAGGCCAAGCGTAACCCCGCGCGCCCGCGCGCGCTTCCCTTGCGCGCTCGCGTGGGGCGAGGCTATAATGGCCGGGCCGCGCGGGTTTGGCTTAAGGGGGAGCGGGAACGCTCCGGCGCCCCCAGGCGGGAAGCTTTAGGGGCGCGTCCGCGAGCGCGGCGCCGGGCGCGGCTTTTCCTTGAGAGGTGTAAGGCGCATGTTGGTAAGCCTGGCTTGGCTGAATGATTTTGTGGGAATTGGCGATCTGGGGCCCGGAGCCGTGGCCGACCGGCTCACCATGGTGGGCCTGGAGGTGGAGAGGATCTTTGACTTCAGGGAATACCTCGGGGATCTCGTCGCGGCGCGCCTCGCGCGCGCGGAGCCTTTCGGCGACGGCGCGCGCGTTCTTTTCGACGGGGGCCCCAAAGGGACTTTCCCCGCGTTCTCGTCCGCGCGAGATCTCGCGGAGGGGCGCCTTTACGCCATCGCCCCGGTGGGGGCCAGGCTTCCCTTAGGGGCCGTCAAGCCCATGAGCCTCCAAGGGGAGGTTTCGCGCGCCAAGCTGGTCTCGGCCAAAGAGATTTTCGTGGGGGAAGACGACTCAAAGGCTTTGGAACTTCCGGCGGAGACGGCGCCGGGAACGGCCCTCGCGAAAATCTACCCGGGCGAGGATTGGATTTTGGAGGTGAGCGTTACCCCGAACCGGGGCGACGCCCTTTCCCATCTGGGGCTCGCCCGCGATCTGGCGGCTATCTTAAATAGGCCCCTCAAGAACCGTTTTTTCCCCATGGAGGAGGACGGAATCGAGGCCTCCGAGCAGATCAAAATCGCCATCGACTGCCCCGAGGGCTGCTACCGCTACTGCGGGAGGGTCATCAACGGCGCGAGCCCCCAGCCCAGTCCCCTCTGGCTCGCCGCGAGGCTTCAGTCCCTGGGCCTTAGGTCCATCAACAATATCGTCGACGTCACCAATTACGTCATGCTGGAGCTGGGATTGCCGCTCCACGCCTTTGACCTGAACCGGCTGCGGGGCGCCCAAATTACCGCGCGCTTCGGGGACGAGGGGACCCACTTTACCACTTTAGACGGCCAGGAGCGCGTTTTCCGGACCCCCGCGAACGTTCTGATCTGCGACGGCGAGGGCCCGGTGGCCGTGGGCGGCGTGATGGGCGGCCTCAATTCCGAGGTGACGGACGCGACCCGCGATGTCTTTCTGGAAGGCGCCATGTTCAATCCCGCGAGCGTCCGCCGCACCGCCAAGGGCCTGGGCCTTTCCACGGACGCCTCCTTCCGCTTCGAGCGGGGACAGGACATTAACATGTGTCCCCAGGCCGTGGACCGGGCCGCCTCCCTCATTTCTTCCCTCACCCTCGGAAAAGTCGCCCCGGGCCTCTTGGACGCGCGGGCCCGGCCTTACCGCGCCAAGATCGTCGCCTTCAGCCCGCGGCGCTGCAACGCCCTTTTGGGGACGGACTACGCGGAGGCCGACATGGCGCGGGTCCTCGGGGACGTGGGCGTAAGGCTCCGGGAAAAAGGGGAGAGCGAGGAGTTTGACGCGGAAATTCCCTCCTGGAGGCTGGATATCGGCCAGGAGGCGGACCTCTTTGAGGAGGTGGTGCGCCTCTTGGATTTCGCGAACCTCCCCGCGACCCTTCCCCCCCCGCCTCGCCCCGCCGCCCCGCCGCCCCCGCTCTATCGGACGCGGGAGAAACTGCGCTCCTTTTGGGTGGGCCGCGGCTTTTCCGAGCTGATGAGCCTAAGTTTTATCAACCGCGATTTCGCCGACAAGCTCGAGCTTCCGGAGGAGCACCCTTACCGGCGGCGGATCTGCCCGGTTTTAAACCCCTTAAGCGAGGAGCAGGGCGTTCTGCGGACCACGCTCGTTCCCTCCCTCTTAAACGCCTTAAGGCTTAACCAATATCACGGCCAATTCGCGCTCCGGCTCTTTGAGGCGGGCGCGGTCTTTTGGGCGACGTCCCCGGGGGAACGCCCCTTGGAAACGGAGCGCTGCGGCGCGCTGTGGACCGGCGACCCGGAGGAGGCGCTCTGGTGCGAGCCCAAAAGAGGAGTCGACTTTTTTGACCTCAAAGGCCTCGTCGAGGCCTTGGCCGGCGCCTGGAAAGAGAAATGGGATTTCGCGCGGGGTCCGGAACTCCCGCCCTTTCTGGACCCCAGGGAAGCCGCCCTGGTCGGCCGCGGGGGCGAGAGCTTAGGTTACATGGGGCTCTTAAAGGAGAGCGTCGCGCGCGCTTACGGCCTCAAAAAGAACGGGGGCCCGGTCTATCTCTTGGAGCTTTCCCTGGAAAAACTCCCCGCCGCGCCGAAGTTCGCCTTCCAGCCCTTTTCCCCCTTTCCCGGGGCGAGCCGGGATTTGGCCGTGGCGGTGGACCTGAAGGTCACGGCCGGGGAGATCCAGCGGGCCATCTGGGAGGACAAGTCTTATCCCCTCGCGAGCCTCGCCCTCTTTGACGTCTTTTCCGGGGACAAGCTGCCCCCCGGGAAAAAGAGCCTGGCCTTCCGCCTTTTTTTCCAGGATGGGGAACGCACCTTGACCGAAGAGCTCGTTAGCGGTTATTTTAACTCTATCCTGAAAAACCTGGAGACGAGGTTCGGGGCCGCCCTCAGGGCTTAACGAAGGGCGCGCGGGCGTTTTTTAAATTTCGAGGAGGGACTCATGCGCGGGGGGATTTTAGAGGGACCCTTGACCCGGGCCGAAATCGCGAAAACCCTCCAGGAGAGGCTTTCGCTGTCGCGCAAGGACGGCGCGGCTATTTTGGAGTCCTTTTTGGATCTCGTCATGGACTGTCTCGCCGAGGGCAAGGCCCTCTCGATCCTGAAACTGGGGCGTTTTGAGGTTAGAATAGCCGCGCCCCGCCCGGGCCGCAATCCCCACACCGGGGAGGCGACCTTGGTTCCCTCGCGGGCGCGGCCCTGCTTTTACATGAGCGGCGCTCTGCGCGAGCGCGCCCGCCGCGTCCGCGAGCGACTCGGCGCGCGCTCCCCGTTGGAGCCTCCCACTGGCGAGGAAGGGGAATAGAGAGCGGCGCGCCGCGCGAGCGCGCTTTTTTAAAATCCGCGGCTACGGCTCGCGGCGCTGGCTGACGCCGCCCCCGGCGGGAGCGAGAGTTAATGGCCGATCTTCCCCCCGGACAGTTGCTTTTTAAGATAGGCGAGGCCGCCGCGAAGCTGGGCTTGGAGAGCCATGTCCTCCGGTATTGGGAAAAAGAGTTCAAGGCCTTTATCAAGCCCGTCAAAACGGGGCCGCGCAAAAGGCTCTACCGCCCCGAGGATCTGGATACCTTTCGAGAGATAAAGCGCCTTTTGCACGACGAGAGATTTACGATAGAGGGCGCCAAAAAACAGATCGCCCAAGGCCAGCCCCAGCGTCATCGCCTTTTCGCCGAAGCGGAGGAAGGCTTGGGGCCCATTTTGGAGGAAGGAGCGGGGCCGGAGGAAAAAAGCCCCGCCTCCCCAAGGCTCAAGAGTCCCGCCGCGCCAGGCGCGGAGGAGTTCCGCGTCCTGTTAGGCGAGATTCGCCTGGAACTTTTGGGACTCCGGGACTTTCTCTTAACCCGCGGCGAAGCCCCGGAGGCCCCGACGGGCCCGGAGGAAGCGGCGGCAAAAACTGACGAGTAAACATGGATTTTGACGAGACGGACGAGAGTCTATTGGATAAGTTCGCGCGCGCCTATTTTGGGCCGCGCGGGAGATACGGCCACCCGGGGGCCCGGGCCGTTTTGCTGGAGGCCGTCCAAAAAAGGATTAAAAGCTTAGGCCTCAGCGTGGAAGAGTATAGCCGCCGGGCGCCTCTGACGGACGCCGAGGCGCGCCTCGTCTGGAACGGCGCCCGCGCGGCCTTGGACGAGCGTTTCTATAAATACCCCCGCGCCTTGGAGACGCTGCCGGAACTTTTGCGGGAGTGGAGCGTCTTCGCCAAGGAAGAGAAAATCAAAGTCCTCGTTTTGGGAGCGGGCCGGGGTTACGAGGCCCTCTCGGTCGCCATGGAACTGGCCCGCTCGGAAGCGTGGGCCCGGGGCTGGAAGATAAGCGTCGAGGCCTTGGATTTTTCCCCCGCCTCCGTCAAGGAGGCGCGGGAGGGGATCTATTCCGCCGCGGATTTAAGGTGGCTCGCCCCGGAGGCGGCCCGCCGTTTTTTTACCCCCCGCGGCGGGGATTTTCGCTTCAAGTTCAATTTGGCGCCCCCCACGCGTTACGCGGTGGGGGACATTTTCGACGAGGCGCTCAAAGCCTCCGTCGAGGCCTTCCAGGGGGAGATCGATCTTCTCTGGGCGCGCGATCTGACTCTCTTCGCCGACGACGAGCGAAGCCTCGCCCTTTTCTCCCTTATCGAAAATCTCCCGCGGGAAAGGGGACTAGTCTTTCTCGCGCCGACGGAGCTTTTCGCGCCCAGCGGCAAATTCTCCCTCGAGGAGAGGCGCGGCGTTTTTTACTACCGCCGGGGCGAGGAGCGCCTCCGGCGCGCGCGCGCGGACGCGGAGAAAAAGCCGAAAAAGTTGCGGGATCTTTCGCCCTTAAGCGAGGAGGAGAGCGCGCTCTTTGGCGCGCGCTCCCTTTCCCTCCAAAGGGAGGCCGCGCTAGCCCTCGAAAGCGATCCCCAAAAGGCCTGGGAACTCGCCCGCGAACTCATCCTCCAGACCCAGGAGCGCGATCGGGTGTCCCTTGAAGGTTACGATCTTTTGGCGCGCGCCGAAAGCGCGCGGGGAAGGCCCCGCTTCGCCGCGGCCCTGGGGGAGGCTATCCGGCTCTGGCAAGGGGAAAAGGCCTAAATCCCCCCTTGCGCGGTCCGCTTTCGCCCCGCGCGCGTCCGCGCGCGGGGGGCGAAAGAGGATCCCTTTCTGGCCCTTTTCGGGATTTTGGGGGACGCCTCGCGCGCCGAGGCGGGGAACCCGCCTAAGGCTTGAGGGGAAGCTAAATGACGGCGGCGCCGTCCAGGTAGCCCGCGGTAAAATGGAGGGTGGTCCCCATGGGCAGGGTCGCGCCGTCGCCGGTCAAAACTTCGCGATCGTCGCGGGTCATGGAGATGGGGCAGTTCGCGCCGGCCCCGGCGATAAGGGCGAGTTCGGCCATGTGCTGGCTCATGACGGCGGTGGCGTCGGCGACGAGTTCGTTCAAGCTGCCGCCGTCCATGAGGCGGTCGGGCAGGAAGGCCCGGTAGGTTTTCGAGTCCGGGAGCGGCACGATGTTCACCCGGCGGCTTAAAACGACGTTGGAGGCCGCGGCTCCCGTGGCCGAGGCCACCGCGAAGCGCGGGGGGGCGATGACCCGGGCGTCTAAAAACTTCTGGACCCAAGGGGTTAAGACTCCCGCGGGGGCGCCCAATAGAATGACCGGGGCGCTTAAGGAAAAACGCAGGCTCACCGCGCTGGCCCGCTTCGGGGCGATGGCGCGCCGCAGAACGCCCCGGGGCCCGAAATCCTCGGGGCGGGTCAGGAGCCCTTCCTCGGAGATGGCCCTTTTGACGAGTTCCTCGGCGACGATTTCCCCGAAGAGGTTTAAGACCCTCCGGGAAAATTCCTCGGGGGTTTCCTTGGAGAGCATGCCTAAAAGGTAGGCCGCTTTGTGGGAGGCTTCGGGGATTCCTTCCTTAAAGAGACCCAGGACCGACAGGGCGTCGGTGGGGGTAAAACCCGAAACTAAGATCGCCGGGTGCGTCAGAAAGCGCAGCCCCGGGAAGAGGTGTCCCCGAAAAAGGCAGTCTTCCTGGTATTCCGCGAAAGAAACGGGATTGATGACCCGGAAGAGTTCGACGATTTCTTTTTCGTAATCGTTGAGGCCCTCGTCGGGTTCCAAGTTGGGCGTGAAAAAACGGCAGAGGGTGGCGGTGACCAGCCGGCCGCCCCAGGGGGTAAGCTTATCCAAGATTCCGGGGTGGGCTTGGGCGAGGCGGCAGAGGGGGAGAACCCGGCGGGGCCCTAAGAGCATGTTCCCCTCGTAGTCAAAATCCACCAGGCTGTCGCCCCCCAGGCCCCGGGTGGTGGTCTCCACGGCCTCCACCAGGGTGGACCACTGGCCCACCTGGGCCCCGTTGCGGTTGGTCTTGGGACGGTTGTCCCGGAGGTAGGCCAGATCGGAGGTGGTGCCTCCCACGTCCAGGACCCAGAGATCTTTTTCCTCTGGATCCAAAAAGCCCCGCGCGAGGATGCGCGCCCCCGCGAGCCCCGCCGCTGGGCCGGAGACCACGGTCTCGATGGGCCGATCGCGAGCCCAGAGTTCCGAGACTAAGCCCCCGTCGCCTTTCACGACCATTAAGGGGGCGTCGAGGCCCAATTCGCCCAGGCTTTTTTTGACGGCGTCGAGGAGGCGGCGGATGATGAGCACCAACCCGGCGTTTAAGGCGGCCGTGGCCGCCCTCCGGACGGCCCCCAATTCCCCGGTGAGGTTTTGCCCGAGGGTGATGGGGCGGTCTTGGCCGAGCTGGCTTTGGGCGATAAGCTCGGCGACGCGGGCCTCGTGGGAGGGGTTTTTAATGGAAAAGAAACTGGAGACGGCCCAGGCCGAGACCAGTGGGTTAATTCGCGCCACCTCCCTTAAAAGGGTCTCCTCGTCAAGGGGGGCGACGGGCCGCCCGTAATAGTCGTGGCCGCCGTCGATAAAGACGGGGGAACAGGCCGGAAGCTTTTGGATCAGTTCCTGGACGATATCCTGCTTTTCGTCGAAACCCACCATCACGAGGCCCACCCGGTGCCCCAAGCCCTCGGCGATGGCGTTGGTGGCCAGGGTGGTGGAGAGGTTGACGGAGCGGATTCGCCTGAGGCAATCGTCGTCCCCAAGCTCGCTCATGAGTTTCTGGAGGGCGCCCCGGATGCCGATGGCGAGGTCGTGGTGGGTCGTAAAGTCCTTGGCCGCTTTTAAGACGGACAGGTTGACGGGATCGAAAAGCACGACGTCCGTGTTGGTGCCGCCGGTGTCCAAGCCTAAAACCAGGTCGCCCTGGGGTTTACTTAAAGAGGTCTTCTTGAGGCTCATAGATAAAAGTCCCTGTCAGTCGGTGGTCGGGGTTAAGGGAAGCGGCCAAAAGGTCGCGGAAGCGCGGGTCGGGGGAGAAAAGGCGGTCGCCGAGTTCCAGGCGGCCCGCGGCGAGCTTCAGCCAGGCGCGCGCCAAGCGGCGCGCTTGTCCCGCGGAAAGGGGGCGGCGCGAGACCGTCTCCGCCAAGCCCAGGGGAGAAGCGAGCTTGTCCAGGGCCTGAAGGAGACTTTCCTCCCCTTCCGCGAGTTCTTTCTCGAATCCCGAAAGCTCATGGTAGAGGAGGCTTTCCCGCGCGCTCGCCGCCGCCAATAAGGCGTTGGCGTTCCAAGCGCTCATTTCCCCTTCCGTCCAGAGGGCGAGGGCCAGATGGGGCGCGATCGGGGCGGAGGGACGCGCGAGGGGCCGCCCTTGGATCTGGGCGCGGAGGGCGGAAAGGCTTTCCTCCGGGGGCGGGAAGGGGGTCGTCCGGGGCCCGGGCGCGCCGTCCGCCCGCGCGCGCGTTATTTCGAGGAAGGATTCGGCGAAGCGCGGGGGATTGGCGAGCTTTAGAGGCGCGTTAACCGTCGCGCGCGCGTCCGCGAGTTCCGGGCTCGCGGCCATCTCGCGCGAGAGGACCTTTTCCCACGCGGGAAAGGAAAGGTAATGGACGGGCGCCTGGGCGCGCGGCGCGGGCCAGGGAAAGAGCGAGGGAAAAACCAAAAGGCGTGGGGCGGGCATGGAAGCACCGTGAGGCTAGAGGAAAAAAGGGCGCGGGACAAAAAGAATCGCGTGGGGAGAAGGAGGCCTAAGGCGAGGCTCGAAGAGACTTCCGCTCCATTTTAACGCTTTTCGCCCTTGGGCGCCCGAGGGCCGCCCAAGGGTCTAAGGCTCCAAGGCCATAACGCGCGAGGCCATAAAGCCCAAGGCCATAAGGCCCAAGGCCATAAGGCGCGAGGACCTATCGCCCCAAGGCCCAAGCGTTTAGCCCCGGCCGCGGCGCGCGGCTCGAGCGGCCAAAGCGCCGCGGGGCGCCGGGCGCGCGCGAATGTCATTTTATAAGTGACATTTAATTATAGCGCGCGGGGCCAGAAAAAGCGACGCTCGCCAAAGAGAGAGGGGTAAGCGCTCTAGCGCGCGAGGGGTAAAGCGCGGGCCGAGCGCGGAAAGGGTATAATGGGAACTCCGCGCGAGAGGCGGGGAGGCGCCGGGAGCTTTCCGGGAGGCGCCTGAGGGAGGAGTTTTTTTATGGGAATCCTTACGAAGGGCTTTTATCCGCGGATGAGGGGTGGAATGGAGGTCAAAACCTTAAGCCCCCAGAAAATTCTGCTGAGGGTCCTGGTGGCGGTCGTGGTTACCGCGGCCGTTCTTTTGGCTTTGGCTTTCGTCTTTAAAAACAGCCTCCTTTTTTTCCCCACGCGCGGCGAGATGGAGTTGAGCCCGGAGAGGATTGGCTGGAAGTTCGAGAGCGTCTTTCTGGACGGCTTAGGCGGCGCGAAATTTAACGCCTGGTATCTTCCCCAGGAAGATAGCGGGGCCAAGACGGTTTTACTGCTCCACGGCAACGGCGGGAACCTCCAGGAGATGATAGGCCGGGTCATCAGTTACCATAAGATGGGGTTGGGGGTCATGGCCATCGATTACAACGGCTTCGGGCTCTCCGAGGGCTCGCCCTCCGAGGAGGCCATGTATCAGAACGCCCAGGCGAGCTTCGCTTTCCTGACGGAGGAGAAGAAGATCCGGCCCCAGGACATCGTGATCCACGGTTTTTCCATCGGGGGCGCGGCGGCGAGTCACCTCGCCCTCCAAAACAAGGAATTTCACAACCCATTAATTTTGGACTCGACCTTTACCCGGATCCAGGACGCGGCGGCGAGTCGGGGCGGGATTTTAAAGCTCGTCGCCCCCCTTCTCTTGGGGGACGCGATGGACACGCGCGCGCGGCTCGCGGGCTTGGAGCCGGATATTTTAATCGTCTTTCACAGCCCAGAGGACGAGGTGGTCCCGTTCGCCTTGGGCCTCGCGAACTATGAGGCTTACCAAAACGGGCCCAAGCTCATGGTCACTTTGAAGGGGGAACACATGGATTATTTCCTGAACCAGTTCGCCTACGAGGAGGTCATCTTCAGGAACTTCGGCCTTAAGGAAAGCGCCGGGGCGGGGGAGGGCGAGGAATTTTTCGTGGAAGGGGTCGCGGAGGACAATGGGGAGGGCGCGGAGAGCGGCGGGGAGTTTTAGGGCGGCCGCGGAGGGGTTTTCCCCCGTCAGGCTTTGGCCCTCGCTTTAAGGTTTCGCTCGCGGCGCGCTCCCGCGCGTATCGTTCGCGCCCTTTTGACGCGCCCCCCGCGCCCTGAGAAAATAGCCTTTGGCCTTAGCGCGGGCCATGGGCGGCGCTCAAGCGAGAAGGCGCGTCGCCCGCGAAAAGCGTGGACGCGAAAGGACTCCAATATTATGGCGGCGGACGCGGGGTCGCGACCGTTAAGATTTACGTGAGAGTCGCGAGCCTTTTTATGGGCGCGAGCGCGTGATGGGCGTTGGGGAGAGACGCGCTATAGGCTTGGAGAGGGGATCGTTTTGGGCTCGGAGAAAGGGGTGGGAAATTTGGCGATGAGCGCGATTTTAAAAAGAGACGGCGCGGACGAGCGCGTTTTAACGGAAAGCGCCAAAACGCCGCGCGACGCGCTAAATGAAACTGAAACTCCAAAGCGGGCGCTTTTTCCTGGCGCGAGGTCGCTGGAACTGTTTAGCGGCGCCGGCGGTCTCGCCTTAGGGCTCCATCAGGCGGGCCTAAGCCCCGTGGCGCTATTGGAGCGCGACAAGGATTCCCGCGACGCCATAAATATTAATATCGCGAGCGGATTAAAAGAAGTCGCGGGCTGGAAGACGGTACGGACGGACCTAAGGCTTGTCGGATACGCGGACTACGCGTCGGAGGCCAATTTCGTGACCGGGGGCCCTCCACGCCAACCTTTCTCTCTCGGAGGCGAACACAAAGCTTACGAAGACAGCCGGGACATGTTTTCCGAAGCCGTGAGGGCCGCGCGGGAACTTAAGCCCTTAGGGTTTATTTTTGAAAACGTGAGAGGCCTGACGCGCCAATCTTTCAGCTCGTATTTCAATTATATTACGCTCCAGCTGTCATTTCCCGACATAATAAAGCGTTCTAAAATGACTTGGGAAGATCGCTTAAGGGCGCTTGAGGAATACCGCGCCTCTAAAGGAGATAAGGGACTTGAGTATGACGTTGTCTCAAAGCTCGTAAACGCCGCCGACTATGGAGTTCCGCGGACGCGCCACCGCGTTTTTATAGTCGGGTTTAGGAAAGACTTAAACGCGCTCTGGTCTTTCCCTGAGCCGACGCGTTCGCGAGAAGCCTTACTTATAGCCAAAAACGGCGATAGTTCTTATTGGGAGGAGCGCCGCGTCGCGAAAAAAGATCGCCCGGAAGCGCCCCGGGCGGAGGAGAGAAGGGCGCGGCTGTTCGATAAGCTCATTTACGGCGAGCGCTGGCGGACAGTCCGAGACGCCCTGAAAGGCCTCCCCGATCCAAAGAGCGACAGCGCGAAGAACTTTTTTAACCACGAATATAGGGGCGGCGCGAGAGCTTACGCCGGGCGCGGCGGAAGCTTATTGGACGCGCCGTCTAAAACCATTAAAGCCGGAACGAACGGGGTTCCCGGCGGCGAAAACGCTTTGGCGCTGGGAGACGGCGAGATTCGCTATTATACTGTCCGCGAAAGCGCGAGAATACAGACCTTTCCCGATAACTACCAATTTTCCGGCTCTTGGTCGGAAAGCGTAAGGCGGATTGGCGACGCCGCGCCGGTCAAGCTCGCTTACGTCATTGGCGCTTCGGTTATCAAGCGCTTGAAAGAGATAGCGCGCTAAACGCCTTAACGCGCGTCCTTTCCCGTGGTTTAGCCTGGGCGCTACGCTTTCCGAGGCTTTGTGGGGCGGCGCGGCGACCTCCACGTCCGCCCCAAGACCCGTGGAAAAGGTTTCGGCGCGAGCGACCTTTCCGCTGTCCTCCAGGAGACATTCCCGGGCCCGAGGCGGCGGCTATCCCCCGCGCTTTCCCGCCTCATTGACGCCAAAGCGTAAAGGGAAACGGTGAATTTGGCTTTGTCGCGCGAACTCGTTCGCTCGGATTCGCTTGGGGAACCGCTTGGCGTAACGTCAATACGCGATAACGGTCTTGTATTCTACCGCCCGCGCCAATAAAGCGTCCTACGCGCGGGCGAGGAGCGCGAGGAATGATTGCGTCATTTTGGCGTTCCCCGCGCGTCTATCCGAGGCGACGCGCGGGGAGGAAGAGGACGGTGGCGCGGCGTTGAATTTACGCCAGAAATAATCAAATTGCGCGTTAATTTTTGAGTGACGCGATAGCGCTAATTTTTCTCAGGCGTTTTCTTTATTTTACCGTAATATATCATCGAAGTATCTTTGATTAATAAATTGCGTCGTCTTATACTCAAATTTCAGTTTAGGAGCCTCTTATAATTTTCATTTCGATCCGCATGATTTATGTCGTGGATTTAACGCTACGCTCTACAAGATATATTTTGACCCGCAAATGGAAGTATTCAAAAACGATAAGGATCCGCGCTTAAAACTACTTATTAGAAGAAGTGTTCGGCGATGTTATATTAAAACTGGCGCCACTCGACCTTTTAGCCATTAACTTAACGCGCGCCCTGGCTTGCTCTTCGTTTTCCAAGATGGCCATGACGCGTCCCCTCCCATAAACGCCTAAACCTAATTTCAATATTTTTTTAGCTTTGGCTAAATAGGGTCTTAAGTAACTTTTCGCGTCTATGGTTTCTAAGGCGGAAATGGCGAGCTTTTCCATAGCGGTTTTAGTTTTTCGGCTTACTTTCGCGGGATGTGTTTTAGGGTCTTTGAACTTCAGCTCGACGATAACATACAGATCATCGCCAATAACGCAAAGGATATCTGGGGTTCCATCCGCTCCAGGGATTTCAGGTAACGCTTCAATATTAATTAACCCATTAAGGTACCCATAAAGCACGCTATGATAATAGGATTCCTGTGGGATATGAAGAGACGCCGGAATAGCGCCAAAAAATGAATCTATTAATATTGAAAGCTTTGTGGAGTCCTCGGCGATAACGGCCTCTATAAAATCAGTTTTCAGATCAAGTTTGTCAATATCAAAATCTAAAAATTTATACAGGCAAGAGGAAAACTCTTTCCAAAAAGCTGTTTTTATCTCGTTATTTGGCGTTTTGAATGAATAATATAAATTATCCTTGGATGTTATAATTTTATCTATTGTTAGATATCCGGTTTGAAATAAGGCGGGAATAGGCGTCATAGAGTTAATATCCGAGATGGAGTAAATTGAATCATAAGATAAATTACGCAGTTTATCGGTTGTTAAGCCCAAAGGATTTTTGGACATAACGGCGTTCAATATTTTTGTCGACGGCTCAAGGGTGGCCCAATAACTAATTAGCTCTTCGTTCTCAAACGCGTTAAGAAGGGAAAACGGATTAAGCACTCTCGTTTTTCCATCCCAGCTATAGCCATCGTATTTATTAAAAATCGCCTCGCGAAATTCAGCGATACCGCTGTTTTCCTCTAAATATCCTTGTTCCTTAAATTTTTCCATTGTTATTTGAAAGCGGTCCGCGAAACATTTATCAAATTCTTCGTAAGTAAACCCACAGATGTCCGCGCGCTTTTTTGACATGGTTAAGTCAAAGAGATGGTTTAGAACTCCCGATTGCCATAGCAATTCATAACGCGTAACGCCGGTAAGCATCACAAAACGAAAATTTGGCTGGTTTTCTTTGAGGATAGAATAAAAGCCTCTTAATATATCTGAGTTTTTTTTCGCCAAATCAATATCGCTGATTACTGAACTAACGGGATCGTCATATTCATCGATAAGCAAAACGATATTTTTGTAATATTTGCTCTTAAGGTCTAGAATGAGGGAGTTTAACATTGTTTGCGGGCTGTCATCGGTAAGCGAGATACCGTAAGAATTGGCGACCACTCGTAGCTTTCTTTGGATATCGCTCGCGACTATCTCGGGAGAATAGTTTGCCGTGGACATGGATATATATATTACGGGATAGGTATCATTAAAATCATAACTCGCGTCTTCTCCGCTAATCCATAACCCCTTAAAAAGCCCTTGCGGATTTTGTTCTGGATCAGAAGGCCCTTTAAAAAGCGCCGCGATGGTGCTTAAAAGGAGCGATTTGCCGAACCTTCTGGGCCTGGATAAAAAATAGGCTTTTTTCGTTTTCGCCAGTTCCCAAACGTGTTTTGTTTTGTCCGCGTATATAAGATTATCCGCGATAACATTCGCGAAAACCTGATTGGTCGAGTCAATATCCTTCATTACGCTATCCTTGCGCGGTTCGCGCGAACGACCATGATCTGAATTGGTTACAAACGATTTGAGCGTCTTAACTTTAGTCTCGGCAATTTTTCCCCTTACGAAAGCGAAAGCGCGAAAATTAGGGAGCGCTCCCGAAAAGACCTTATATTTTAAAATGCGCGCTATTAATAAAAAACATGAATGTTCCAAAAAGATTACTCGGAACGCCCCTAGCCTCGGCTCAACAGGCGTTGATTACGCGGGGCTGAGAACCTCATTAACGCGCGCCGTCAATTTACGCCATCTATCCTTAATAAATCTTAGCGCGAAGAAAGTTATTTCGCAACTGTTTTGGGGGCTTTAGTCCCATTCGAGAGTTAAATAGATGTAGTTAAACTACTTTCTGGCGCCTCTTAGCCGTTATTGATGGTTCTAACCCGCCTACGGGCGTTGGCTTCGCCAACTATTGGCGAACCGCCTAAAGCTCAAAAGGCTATGCTTTGGGGACGCTTCGCGCGCCATCTAAGCTCTATAGCAAACGCCACAAAGTATTATGGCCATTGATAACAATGGCTTTGGGCTCTTCGAGGGCTCGCCCTCCGAGGAAGCCATGTGATGGAACGCCCCGGCAAGCTTCAATTCCCTGACGGGGAGAAGCAAGAACGGTTCCCAGGATATCGTGTTCCACGGCTCTTCCATCAGGGCGCGGAGGCGAGCCGCGGCGGGATTTTCGAGCTCGTCGCGTCCCTTCTTCTGGGGGACGCGATGGAGACGCGCGCGACTCGCGGGCTTGGAGCCGGAAATTTTAATCGTCTTTTACGGTTCCCAGGACATCGGGGAGAGCGCCCTTTGGCCTTTCCGGCGCGCGCCCGTGGGATGAGCTCGCCGAGAACCGCGAGGAAAGATTGGGTTGTGACTGGCCCTTTCCGCTGGTCATCGCGTGGGGATGGAGAGCGACTCTTAGGAGTCCGGCTCGCTCGGCCCGGCGCCGTGAGAGTCCGAGCCGCGCGGTGGCGCGCCGACGCCGTCGGCGCGATATGGAGGCCCCGGTCGCGGCGGGAACGTGGAGAGACGCTCGGGCCAAACGGCCCTAAGCGGTAGGTGACGCTGGATGATTGCCCCGAGGTTCGAGCCGGCGTGGCCCTGGCCATATCAATTTGTAAGATTTTCTATCTGGAAAGACCGCCATGTCCGCCTCCATTGAACGCTCTATGATTTCCAGTCGCTTGAGCGCTTGATCGCGCGAAATTTTATCGACATACCGGCCTTACGCCAATACGCGATAACGCGCTCGCTTTCTAACGCGAACGCTAATTTATAATTTTTAACCACGCCTGAGAAATTTTTAACTTCAAAATGTTCGCGCCGTTTGGCGTAAGCGTGAAGTCAATGGCTTTCGACTCTTAAACGTTACCTCACAATCGTGGAAAAAATCAAGCGCGACGCGCCTGACGCGACGCGCCACAAATTTATGGACGGAATGACGCTTGAGGGCGCCTTGGCGATCGCGGACGGTGGATTCCGCGCGGCGTCCTTACCCCGGGGGTTCCCGCGACGCGACTCCCAGGCGGCCCACGTCGCCCCGCGCCTTGGGAACGCGCGGGCGCCGATCGCCCGAGAGAGGCCCCTCGCGCGTCCCGTCCTTCGGGGCGGCGCCTTTCGCGCGCGTCCGCTCCACCTGGGTTATAATCGCCGCGCGGTTTCTAAGATCCGGGCCGCGGACAGGAGGCGATAGCGCCGCCCGCCGGCGAAAGGCGAGGCGCGGGGGTCTTTTGGTCAACTTGAGGGAGGCTCAGGCCGCTGATAAATTGGAGGGAACGCCCGGCGCTCACGAAGGCGGTCGGTCAAAAACGCGCCCCAAAAAGTTCGCGAGATCGCCTTATGGCTCGAAAATTGGCAGCGCAGGCGCTAAAATTTTCGCTTGAACCGTTTTCGCGCTCCAATTCGCGCTATCCCGCGCGGGGAAAATCCAACTCCTTCTATGAAGGGGGGGGCTCCAAAAATACGGCTTGGAGGGAAATTTTGAGGGAGGGCGCGGCCGCCTCCCGCTCGCGGGAAAGATATTTCGCGCGCGCGGCCCGCCGGAAGGGCGCCCGGGCGCTCCGGGCTTCCTTCCGGCGCGGAGGGGGAGGGCCGCGCGCGAAACTTTGAAGCTCGAAAAGCTCCGGGGGGGCGGCGACGCGCGGGAGCGTGGGCCCGTGGTCCTAATTATTTGCTTTTTACCTCCCCGTCTTTTAAGATCTTAGGCGGACCGCTCGCCTTTTCCCCAAGTTTTCAGTTCGCGCGCTTTTTAGGGAGCGCTGGGGCGCGAGTCGGCGTCGCCGCCCGCGCCATTTTGGCTTCCCCAATCTTAATTCGCCAAAGGCTTCCCTATCGGGAGATGATTTCTTCGTGAGCGTCAAGCCCAAAAATCGCCTGACTCAGGTAGTCCTCTTTCTCCTTTCGGGGGCCTCGCTCGCCTCTATCGTCATTATCGCCTTTCTCTGGATAAGCTACGATAAAAGGCGGAACGAGGCCGAAAGCCTCAAGATGGCCACGGAGTTCGAGAGCCAGTGGCGCGTGACCCTGGAAACCGAGGTCTCGGGGATCACCGATTTTATAGGGGAAGAAACCTCCAACCAGAGCCTCAATTTTTACGTCTCCCTCAAAGAGCGCTCCTACGAGCTTTGGACCGCGCTGGAAGCGGCGAGCGCGGAAGCGGAGGGCGATTCCCTGGCGGCCTTGGAGGAGAGCCTCGCCACTTTTTTCCGGGAGGCTTCTTTTAACGGGGACCGGCAGCGCTGGGTGGGGATCCGTCTCGCGGACGGGCGCCTCTTTTCCGGCGCCCAGCCCGAGGGCGAGGCGCTCGCGGATTACGCCCTCGTCCTGGAGAGCGTCCAAACGATCGGGGAGGGCTTTTACCACTTCGATTTTCCCCAAAAGGACGGGGAAGAGTGGCTGGGACCCGAGGGCGAGGAGGATTGGACTCCCGTCACCTATCTGAAGGTCTTTGAGCCCTTGGGCTGGGCCATTGGGGTCAGCCAATTTCCCGAGGTTTGGGAGCGGGACCAGGAGACCCAGTATTTCGCCTGGCTCAATAACCTCACCCTGCCCGAGGGCATGGACCTTGTCTTTCTGACCCTGGAGGGGGATATCCTGACCGAAAGGGAAAACGGCCTGAGGGGCAACGTCTTCGTGGACGACGCCGGGACGGGCCTGAACCGGGCCGCCTCCAAGATCATCCGCCAGGCCCGGGAGGTCAGCTGGGATTTTTTCAATTTTTCCCTCGTCGGCCAGGAGACCCAGGAGAGCTACGATATCCTTTCCTATTACCGGACGGTCGCCGGAAAGCCTTGGGTTTTCGTGGGCTTTGTCCCCACGAGCCTTTTGGAGTCCGCCTTGGGGGAAAAAAGAGCGGCCCTGCGGGCCGACATGAACCGCAACATCTACCGGGTGGCCTTTATCTCGCTCTCCATCCTGGCGGTGATCATTTTGATCTCCCGGATCCTTTCCCAAAAGGCCCAGAGGAGCTTCGCCTCCTTTTTCAAGTTTTTTGACTCCGCCTCCTCCAGTTCCGTCCTAATCGATCCCGACAGCCAGCCTTTCCAGGAATTCGCGCTCCTGGCCGAGGCCGCCAATTCCATGATCCGGGCCCGCGAGCGGGCCGAAAACCTCTTGCGGGAAAACGAGGCCAAGTTCCGGACGATCTTTGAGGTGAGCCCGCAGATCGTCACGGTCATGGATGAGAACTTCAACCTCATCGAGGCCAATTCCAATTTCGAGCCCCTGACCGGGGTTTCTTTGGCCCAGGCCAAGGGAGCCTCCATGGCGGCCCTGTTGGGCGTTGACGCCCAAGCCTTTCACGCCTCGCAGGAGAACGGCCAGGTTAAGGCGAGCTCCCAGGAGTTGGCTTTTTCCAGACCCGACGGGCAAAAGGTCATGGCCCTTTTCTTAGGCGCCACCTTAAGGCTCCCCAAGGGCAATTTTATCCTCGGAATCCTCATTGACGTGACCGACCGCCGGAACGCCGAAAAGGAGCGCGGCGAGCTCCAGGAAAAGCTCAACCGGGCTCAGGCCATGGAGACCATGGGGGTCATGGCCTCGGAAGTGGCCCACGAGCTCAACAATATCCTCTCGGGGATCATCGGCTACCCGGAGCTTTTGCTCAAGGAAGGGGACTTAAGCGAATCCCAGCGGAACCTTATTTCCGAGATTTTGGCCGCCGGCCAAAGGGCGGCGGGCGTGGTGGGCGATCTCCTGACCCTCGCCAAGGGGGTGGCCACCACCAAGGTGGCCATTAACCTGGGCGAGCTGGTGGCGGGGATCATGGAGTCTCGCGCGGCCCTCGCGGACATTCCTCCCCACAACCACCCGGAACGGGTGACCCTCGAGACTTCCGTTTCCCCGGAAACCCTCCTCTTGGAGGGGAGCCCCGTGCACCTCAAAAAATCCGTTCTGAGCCTGGTCAACAACGCCTTCCGAGCCGCCTCCCTCAATCCCCAGGGGGGCAAGGTCGTCGTGCGGGCCTATCCCGCGACTTTGGAAAAACCCGTCGCCGGCTTTCACGTCAAGATCCCGGGGCCCTTCGTGGCGCTGGAGGTGAGCGACAACGGCCTGGGGATTCCCCCCGAGGACTTCGGGAAGGTCTTTGAGCCCTTCTACAGCGGCAAGCTTTGGGGCGGCAGGGGCCTGAGCCTCACGGTGGTCGCGAACACGGTCCGGGCCCTTCAGGGGGCCGCCGAGTTTACCAGCGGCGCGGAGGGCACGACCTTTCGGCTCTATTTTCCGCGGGCCGTCGCCGCCGCCAAGGCCGGGGCCCCCAAGGCCCTGGAAAAGTACCAGGGCCGCGGCGAGCGGGTCCTCGTGGTGGACGACGTGGACATTCAGCGCAAACTCGCCCAAAAAATGCTCGCCAAATTGGGTTTTACCCCGCTCGTGGCGACCTCGGGGGAGGAGGCGGTGGCCTTTCTCAAAGAAAACGAGGCGGATCTGTTAATATTGGATATGATCATGCGGCCCGGAATGAACGGCCGCGAGACCTATCAGGAAATCTTAAGCTTTCGCCCTGGACAGAAAGCCATTATCGCCTCGGGCATGGCCGACGGCGAGGAAGTGGAAAAAGCCAGAGCCCTGGGGGCCACCCTTTTCGTCCACAAACCCTACACCCTGGAGGATATCGCCAAGGCCATCTTCCAGGCCCTGTACGGGGGCCCTCCAGCGGGGGGCGACGGGCGGGGGGAAACGGGCCAGCGGGCCCTGAACTAGGAGCTTCGGGCTCGCGAAAGGAACGGGAGTGGCCCTTTTTTGCGATTTGGTGCGGGATATCGGCAAAGACCGCAAAGCCGGTCATTTGGCGGCCTCCCTGAGCGAGCTAACCGACGTCGATCTTCTCTTGGAGAGGATTTTAAAGGACGCGCGCTCCCTTATATCCGCGGAGGCGGGATCCATCTACATCCGTCGCGGCCAGAAGCTCGTTTTAGCCATCAGCCAGAACGACTATTTGGAGCGGGTGGTCGGCGAGTCCTGCGAACTCCCCTTCCTCAACTACGCCCTCGATTTGGACCACGCCTCCCTCGCGGGTTACGTGGCTTTGGAGCAGCGGACCCTGGCCATCGAAAACACCGCGGACATTGACCCGGACGCCCCCTTCCAGCACCACACGGCCGTGGACAAAAGCGCCAATTATTTCACCCAGACCGTCATGACTCTGCCCATCAAGGGCATGTTGCCCGAAAGCATCGGCGTGATTCAGCTCATCAACCCTTTGGATCCCCATGGGAGGGCCAAGGGTTTTGACGAGGACGACGAAAAAATTTTAGAGTTCTACGTCAACAGCGCGGCCATGAGCCTGGAAAAGGCCATGATGCTCCGCTCCTTGACTTTAAGGAACGTGGAGCTGATTTCCCGCCACGATCCCCAGGAGACCGCGGCCCACGCCCAGAGGGTCGCCTGCCTCTCGGCGGAGATCTTCGAGCATTGGTCCACGAAAAGGAAAACGCCCTATCAAGAGCGCCTGCGGGTGTTGGACCTTTTTCCCCTCGCCGCCATGCTGCACGATATCGGGAAGACAAGCGTTCCCCGGTCCATCTTGACCAAGCCGGGGCGCTTGGACCTCAAGGAGCGGGCTACCATGGAGGGCCATGTCTTAATCGGGGCGCGCCTCTTCCGCCAGCACCGCACCCAGCTCGACAAGCTGACTTACCAGGTGATTTTGGACCACCACGAGCGTTGGGACGGCCAAGGCTATCCGGGCTGGGTGGACATCGACACGGGCCGACCCCTCCCGGGGCGCGTCGGCCCGGGCGGTCGGGTTTTGGGAAAAAAGGGCTCGGAGATTTCCATCTACGGGAGGATCCTCGCGGTGGCCGACGTTTACGACGCTTTAGTGTCGCGCCGCTCTTACAAGGATTCTTTTGACGAGTCCCTGTCCATTCAGATTATGGAGCAGGAAAGCGGGCATCATTTCGACCCCCAGGTGATCGAGTCTTTACTGGCGCGCCGCTCGGTTTTGCGACGCATCCGCGACCGCTTCCCCGACTCGGAGGATAACGAGGAGATGGCCCGGGAACTTCCGCTCGCGCGGGCGCCTTTGGCCTATCCCGTGGGGGCTTAGGCCCGCGCGCCGCGACGCGGCGCCTTTTTTAAAAACGCGCGCCGCCGTCAAGCGAGGGCGGGTTTACCGGCTTTCCCCCAAAAGAGGCGCGGAAACCCTTAAGCTTTTGTCGCGGCGCCGCGCGGCGCCGCGCGTGGGCGCCACGCGTAATCGGAGCCCGCGCGCGGTTCTTGGATTTTCGCTCTCGGATTTTCGCTCTTGGATCTTCGCTCTGGGAGCTTGGAGCTTTTGTGTTTAGGCTCTGGGAGCGTGGAACTTGGATCTCGGCTTAAGGAGCGTGGATCTTGGGCGCGCCTCTTGAGGTTTAAGGTTTCCCCTCCCGCGCCTTGTCCGGCGTCAAAAGGCGTCCCTTGTCCGGCGCGAATTTTGCCTGAGGCTGAAGGGGGCGCGCGTAACGATTCAAGAGGCGCTTGGAAAAGCGCGCGCGTCGCGCGCGCTTCCAAGGGAGGCGCGAAATTTTAAGCGACGCGCGCGATTCCAAGCGAGGAGCGCGCCTCGCGTGGGATCTCCGGCGTTTTATTTTACGTCGCCAAACATTTTTTTAATTTTCTTTCGCCCTTAAAAAGAATTGGGCGAGCGCGGGCGATAGCGATGGGACGCGCCGCCGCGCTAAAGCGCGAAAGCCTTTTGGGGACGCGCCCGCGCGCGAAAGCGAGCAAGGATCTCGCGGAAATAATCGCGAATTCGCGAAGGAATAATTGATTTAACGCAATTGTCGTCGCGTTGCGAAAAAAATATTCTTGCCTTAAAATAATATTGGCGCTTTCGCCGGAACTTATAAGCGCCTCGCGCCAAACGCGCGCGCGCGTTTGACGGCGCGAGACGCGCGAAGGGGCGCGTCCCCTTCAAAATTACGCTATCCCCCTGGCGTTGGGGCGCGAGGTTAATATGGTAAAGTTCGGGGGGACCGGTCAAAGGGTCCTCAAAATAATTCATTTTGTTTTTATCGCTCTCTGGATTGGCGGGGCGGTGGGCTTAAACGCTTTGCTTTTGGGGCTGGGCCCGCCCGAAACGGCCGGAGAGCTTTTGGGCTTCAACCACGCCGCGATGATTATGGACGACTTGGTCATTATTCCCGGCGCCATGGGTTCTCTGATAACGGGAATATTGATATGCGCCTTCACCCATTGGGGCTTTTTCAAGCATCGTTGGGTTGTCGTCAAATTGATTTTAACCATTGTCTGTATCGTTTGCGGGATCGTGGTCTTAGGCCCCACGGTTAACAATCAGCCGGAGATTACGCTGAAGTTGGGCCTTAAGGCTCTCGCGGATCCCACTTATCACGCCAATTACGTGAACTGTCTTTTGGGCGGGGCTTTCCAGCTGTCGTCCCTGATATTCATGACGGTTATTTCCGTCGCGAAACCTTGGCGCAAGAAAAAAATGGCGTAAGAAAAGCGCGCCGTAATTTGGGCGTCCTTAGGTATCCCGCGCTATCCTTGATGGATAAAAGGCTTAAGGGCTTCGCGGACGCTTCGAGGTGGCGCTCTCGCGTCGCGCGGACGCTCGCGCGCTTAAAACTTAACGCTCCCGGGGGGATTCGTTTTTCCCCTCGGGAGTTTTTTTCTCTCTCAGCCTCCCTTCTTTTGGCGGGAAGAGTAAAAAGCGAGCCAGGCCCCGAGCGCCAAAAGGGGCCAGATGACGACCGGGACGAAGAAAAAGAGCCTGGCCTTAAAGTCATTTATCTCCAGAAAGACGCCTTCGGGGGGCGGCGGGGCCAGATCGTCCTCGGCGCCCAAGAGCCAAGAGAGGGCGTTCACGGCCAGGGCGTGGTTACCCGCGAAACTGAGGAAATTATTGGACGGGAAATCGCTGTCGGCGGCTAAGACGAGCCGACCGCCCCCCTCAATGGTGGTGGCGGTGGCCAGGACCAGGGGCCCGGCGGGGTCTTTTTCCCTGTCGTAAATGGGGAGTTTGGCGGCGATGGAGGAAACGTCGGTCTCCAGCCAGGAGGCGGGCGAGGAAAGGGCTATGGCCCAGCTGTGGCTGCGGATGGGTAAAATCGGCGCTGGCGCGTCGGGGCCGTCCCCCACGGTCACGGTGGCCCTTTCTTCCGTAGGGATCTCCGCCGCCTCGCCCGCGGGGCTCTCCTCCGTGGCGGGCGCGGCGCTTTCCGGGGCGCCCGCGCGCGACGCTTCCGCCGCCGTTTGCGCCGCGGCGTCCGCGGCCTCGTCAAAAGTCTCTCTATCCGCGAGGCTCATGACGGTCCCGCTTAAGGGAAAGACCACGGGGCGCGCGAGACCAAGGGTGATGGGGTGCGCCGGAAAATTCTGGGAAACGATGAAAGCGTCGTCGGTTCCCGCCCAGCCGTAATCCTGATCCACGACGAGCCCTTCGGGGAAAACGAGATTGAGGGGCGCGAAGGCCGTGGGGCTGAGGCTGGAGACCAGGGGATCCAAAAGGACCATGGCCTTGCCGCCCTGGGCTAGGTAGCGCGCGAGGGCCTCTTCCTTTTGGGGGCTTAAGGGCACCCGGGGGCCGACGAGGACGACGGCCCTGGCCTCGGCGGGGAGCGGGGCGCCTTCCCGCCAATAATAGTCGCGCGCGAAGATCTTGCGCGCGGCGAGGGATTCGGCCCAGGCGGAAAGGCCGCCGGGGCCCTCGTCCAAAACGGCTTTTTCGCCGTCGCCCAGAAGGTTGTAGACCAGGCGGTTGGGGGAAACGAGGCGGAGCAGGGAGGCGTTGATGGTCGCGCGGGTAATGGGGGAAATCGTCTCCTCAAAATTTTCCGCCCTGACGGTCGCGGTGTCGGCTTGGGCCAGGACCGCCGCGGCGCGCCCGTCCCTTTCGACTATCGTGGCCCTTCCGGCGGAGGGCGCCGCGCTGACCTTAAGGCGCGGGGAGGCCTTCCGGTAGAGGTCCAGTAGAAAGAGGGTGGGGCCGTGGTATCTGGGGTCGGAACTCAAACTGGCCTCGATGGTCACGTCCCGGTCCAAGCGGGCCAAGAGGGCCAGGTCGCTGGCGCTAAGGGAGGCCTCGGGGGGCGCCGCGACGTTTAAGGTCGGCAGGCTTTGGTTGACGCCGACCAAGAGGAGTAGCCCGAAGGCGAGGGCCCAAGCGAGGGAAGAGAGCGCGCGGCGGCCGCGGCGGGGAGCGCGGCGGCTCGCGGCGCTCAGGCCGGGGAGGGCGACAATTAAAAAGAGGCCCCCCAGGGCGAGGGGAATGAGATAAAAGCCCGCGAAATACGGAAAGGCCAGGCGGACGGCCACGCCCAGCGCGATGAGAGCGAGGGACGGCTTGAAGAGTTTGGCGCGGAAGCTAGGAGCGGACACGCAGGGCCTCCCGCGCGTCGACGAGCGTGTCCCCCGCGATCTGTCGCAGGGCTTCCACCAGGCCCCCGACGACGAGGTCCGGCGGGATGTCCCCCGCGGTCCTGGGGGCCACCCAAAGCGAACGGGCGTATTTGCGGGTAAACAGGAGGCGGGGATTGGCGGCCCGCAAGTCGTTGAAGGCGACGGTCATGGCGACGGTCGCGCGGATTTCCCCTGGGGCGCGAAGATCCCCGTGGAATTCCGCGAGGAAGATTTCCAGGGCGTAGTCCGGGGCCTTCACGCCCTGGGAACGCGTGAAAAGATAAGGGAGCCCGGCGGCGTTGAAGGCCTCGGTCAGGCTGTCGGCCACGGCGCGGGCGGGAGGCGTGTAGAATTCGCTGTAATAGTCCTGGGTATACTCGTTGGCGGAGAGGCGGTAGACCAATTTTTTGCTTTCGTAGGTGGCCGGCGGCGGGATGGGGGAGACTAAAACGACTCCCCGGGGCTTTTGGGCGGAAAGCGCGGGGCTCGCGCCCGCGGTGGGGGGGATCTCCAGGCTGAAGGAGCGCACCAATAGATAGGGCCGGGTGGAAAGGCCGCAGGCCGCGAGGCCCAGGAGCGCGAGGGAGAAAAGCGCGAGGGCCGGGAGCGGGGAGCGGCGCGCGGGCGCGCGGGTGGGCGGTGGCTGACGCATGGGGCACCTTTAAAAAAAGAGCGCTGGGGGCGGCTGGGGCCCCCAAGGGTAAGCCTTGGGGCTCCCCGGGGGCCGGGTCGCCTCTTAGCGCGCGCGGGGCGAAAAAAGGCCTTTGAGGCCCTGTGGGGGACGAGGGGGCCCTCAGCGCGGGATTTCCCGGGGCGGGGGCGAGCCGAAGAGGAGCTGGCTGGGGTTACGGAGGGCGAGATCGGAAAGTTCCCTCAAGTTTTCGCTCATGATCCTGAGGTTATCCAAAGTCGAGGGGAGAGTCGTCTGGGGGAGCTTTAAGAGGGAATCCAGGCGGGCGAGGGTTTGGCGGGTCGCGGCGACGGTCCTTTCGAGCTCTTGGAGGCTCTCGGCGAGCGTGAGGGCCCCGAGGGTGGAATTGGCGCTTTGGGAGAGCGTGGCGACCTCGCCCGCGGCCCTTTTGACCTCCGCGAGGGTCCCCACGAGTTCGTCGGCGAAACCGCCGGTGTCGCGGTTGAGCCTAGCGGAGATCTGGTTGAGGTTTTTGACGAGGGCGCTTAAGTCGCGTGAGATTTCCCCGAAATTGACCTCCCGGAGGCTGCGGAGGATCTGCGTGAGGGATTCCCCGTATTCCATGATGGAGCCTTGGGAACTGGGGATGAAAAGGACGCCCTGGTCGATATCGTTGGGGAAGGGATAGGGCTCCCGTTGGGCGCCGTCGGGGGGCGTCGGGCCGTCCGCGGGGCTGGCCTCGGCCGTCTGGGACTGATCGTCGTCGTAATCCAAATTGAGAAAGGTGAGACCCGAGATCCCCTGGAAACTGAAAAAGATCCGCAGCCCGTCGGCCATTTCCCCCGCCAGAAAAAGCTTGGCGCTCTCGATGTCGCCGCCGGAGTCGCCCGTGATGAGCGCGGGATTGATATTGAAAGTGACTTTGACCATCTGGCGGGCCCGCGCGGAGGCGTTGGATTCGCGGGCCAGGGAGATGCCCGTCACCTGTCCCACCTTGAAGCCCCGGAAATTGACGTTGGAGCCGTTGCTCAGGCCGTGGACCGAGTGGTTAAAATAAGTCTCGCATTCTAAGAGGGGCGCGAGGGACTGGGCCACGCCGAAAAGGAGGACGCCCCCGGCCAGGACGGCGAAGGCCGCCAGGGAAAAGGCTCCCACTTTGAAATAGGTGGATTTCCGGGCCATATGAGTTCCTCGCTCGCCCCGGCGAGCCGGGGGAAAAGGCCTTGGCGGCCTTGGCGCGTGAGCGCCAAGGCGAATATTTTAGCCCCGCGCGGCGCTTGAGTCCCCAAAGCGCGCGCGGGTTCGCGGGCGAGGTTTCCCTCTCCCCGCGGGGCGAGGGAGAGCCAACGAGGGGCTCGCCCCGGCGCCTCAAAGCTTAGGCGCGCGGGGATTTTTTAAGCGCGCGGGAAGGCCGGGTCGCGCGGATGGGGAAAAAGAGCCATGAAAGAGCGGATCATTCGAGGGTTTATAAGGAAAACGCGTCAAAGAGAGCCTCTATGGCGGCTATTTTAACACGAGTTGGCTCGCGCGGGGATAAAAGGCCGTCAAGCTTCCGGCGCGCCGCGGGCTTGGACGCGGCGCGCCCGTGGGAAAAGCCTCGGGTTCCTCTTGGGGGAGGCGCGCGGGCGAGAGCCTTGGGGGCGCGGAACGAGGGCCTCGGGGAAAAAAACGCGCGAGCCCTCGCCCAAAGGGCGAGGGGGGGATGGAAAGCGGACGTCTCCTTATTCTGATTTCGATGACATTCCGTTTACCCACAATATCGAAAAGCTTATCAAGCCCATCGCGAACAAGATATCCATACGTATTCCCCAAGAGACTTTTGTTTTTTGCGGAGCTGACAAAATATGCCCTTAACAAACGGTATCCTGATTATAAACAATTAGCGTTCAAGACGGCAACGCGGCGGGAAGCGTTGAAATTTTTGAACCGGAGCCAAGGAGATATTCGCGTGGTCGCGGACATTGAAGCCGTCAGAATCGAAGCCAGAAGATACGCCGCCGCGGCCAAAGCCGTGACGCCGATAGATCGGGCGTATTTATTCGGCTCATACGCAAAGGGAACCGCGCGTAAATTGAGCGACGTTGACATCGCGTTCTTTTTCTACGGCTTGTCGGACGAAGAAATTTTTAAATTCCAAACGCGACTTATCCATATGACTCTGGATTTCACCGGGTGGTTTGAGCCACTGGCGTTCTCGACATCTGACTTAGATACCGATAATCCCTTCGTAAGCGAGATTTTAAGGACCGGAATTGAGCTTTAATGACGCCCGTTCGTCTCGGACTTCCATAGCGCCGCGTCAAGTCAGAATTTTTTGACAAGTTTTATCAATTATTTCTTTTGCCGCCTTCATAGCGAATGTCCATTTTAGCGCGCTTTTTCTGACGGGACGGCGGAAAAAGGCTCGCGCTCCCGCGGAGGCGCTTTTTCAAGCGTCGCGGAGGAAAAAGGCCTTGGCGGCCGGGCTCGGGGACTCTAAGGCTAAAAATTGGGGGGTCCCCTCGGCGGCGATTCCCCGGGCCCCGCGGTCCAAGAGAATGGCCCTGTCGACGATCCGGTGGATGCTCCGCAGTTCGTGGGTGATCACGACAAAGGTGATTTCCAGGTTACGCGCGAGGGTCACGATGAGCTCGTCGAGGTCTCCCGCGGTAATGGGGTCGAGCCCCGCCGAAGGCTCGTCCAGGAACATGAGTTTGGGCTCTAGGGCCAGGGCGCGGGCGATGGCGGCCCTCTTGCGCATGCCTCCGCTGATGGCGGAGGGCAGGTGGCGCTCGAAGCCCCGGAGGCCCACCAAGTCCAATTTTAAGGTGGCCGAGGCCTCGATGGCGGCGGGGGGCATGGAGGAAAATTCGACGAGGGGCAAGGAGACGTTCGCCAAAAGGTTAAGATCCCCGAAAAGGGCCCCGGATTGGTACATGATCCCGAATTTTTGGCGGGCCCGGGCGAGGGCGGCCGGGCTCGCGAAGATCTCCTCCCCGAAAAGTTTTACTTCCCCGGCGCGGGGGATCTCAAGGCCCACGAGGCGTCTTAAGAGCGAGCTCTTGCCGCAGCCCGAGGGTCCCAGGATCCCTAAAATTTCTCCGGCCTCCGCCCGGAAGCTCAAGTTTTCCAAGAGCGGCGGGTCGTCCTCGTAGGCCACGACGAGCCCAAGGGTCTCCAAGGGGGGAGGCGTGGCGGCGTCCGGGGTCGTTTTACCAGTTGAGGACATAGAAAAGCACCGCGAAGAGGGAGTCTAAAATGGCGATGGCCAAAATATTGGTGACCACGCCCCGGGTGGTGGCCTCGCCCACCGCCGAGGGGCCATGGGCGGCGTAAAGCCCGCGCTGGCAGCCGATGACCCCCACCGTGAAGCCGAAGACCAGGGATTTGAAAAGGCCGGTCGCCATGTCGCTTAAGTCCACGTGGAGGGCGAGCTCGTCCCAAAAGACCCGGAAGGGGTGCCCGATGGACATCATCACCAGGTTGCCGCCTAAGAGCCCCGCCAGATCGGCCAAAACCGTGAGGGCCGGGGTGGCCAGGGTTAGGGCGAGGATCCGGGGCAGGGCCAGATCCCGGCCCGGGGAGAGCCCCATGGTCACGAAAGCGTCGATTTCGGCGTTCGATTTCATGGAGGCGAGTTCCGAGGAAAAGGCCGAGCCGCTGCGACCCGTGAGAACGATGGCCGTTAAGAGGGTGCCCAGTTCCCGGATAATGGAGATGCCCACCAGATCCGCGACGAAGATGTCCACCCCGAAGCCCTGCATGAGCATCGCCGACTGAAAGGCCAAAATGAGGCCCACGAGGAAGGCGACCAGGCAGGTCACCGGAAGGGCGTCCACCACGCTTCCGTTGGCGACGTTAAGGACGGAGCCCCACCTTCCCGTCCAGGGGCGGAGGATTAAGCCGCCCAAATGGGAAATGATCTCCCCCAAAAAAGAGACCTGGTCGCGCAAATCCCCGGCGAAAGCGAAAAGGCCTTTGCCCACGCTCGCGAAAAAGCCAAGGGGCGCGGGGGGCGGCGCGCTCGGCTCGCCGAGGAGGTTCTCCTTGGCGAGATTCCAGATGGGGATAAGCCGCGGCGGGAGACCCAGATAGACCAGCGTAAAGCCCTGGGCCCGGAGGCTCTCCCGGAGGGTCAAAAGGTAGGTCGCGCCGTTTAAGTCCAGGCTCGCGAGGCCCGAAAGGTCGGCGTGGAGGTTGGGGGGCGCTTTTTTAAGGAGTTTGGGCGGCAAGAGGCGTCGGGGCGCGGTGAGGGCGTTTAAGGTCCCCGCGAGCCTGACGAGGCCCTCCCGGTCCGGACCCGCGATCGTAAAATAGCCTTTGGGGCGCGCCACTATTCCTCTTCCTCGTCCGCGTAAAGCCCATAGGCGGCAAGGAGGCTTTTTTGGGCGTCAACCCTCGCGGCGAAGATTTGGCGCGCCTCCTCCCCTTGGGCCAGAGGTTCCTTGAGATAGCCGCGGTAGGGGCTTTCCGGGTCCAGCGCGGCTTGGGAAAAAACGTCGTAAAGGGCCGCTGGGGTATTTTCGGCGGTCCGCTCCGAGGTCTCCCCGCTGAAGAAAAAGCCCATGAGAGGGTGGAAAGGGGCGTCCTCCGCTGGGAGGATTCGGCCCGGAAAGCTCGCCGTTTCCCGGGGGTCGGGGTTCCGCGTCAGATAGCCGAGGGTCCTAAAGGGAAATTTGTTTTCCCTAAGGTAGGCGAGGGCGGGAAAGGGGACGGCCATGGCTTCCGTGGGCCTGAGGGTGGAAAAAAGCCTGAGGGAGTCGAAGTAAAGCCGGGCGGCCCCTTGGATAGCCCCGCCTTCCGCGGCGTTTTCCGCGTATGGGGGCGCGCGGAAGCTTAAGGAGACGGGGATTTTTTCCTGGCGGAAAAAAGCGAGCGCCGCCAGGGTCGGCTGGTCGGGCGTCTCTTTGCCCAGGGCCACTAAAACGATGGGCTCGCCCGCGGGGCGGGGAAGCCCCCAGTCGTTGGCGAAGGCGGAATTGGCGGGCCCGATCAGGACCGGGGTCTCGGAAAAGCTTAAAAGGGTCGGCCAAAAATCTTCGGGGAGATATGGGGCGAGGCCCCCAAGGCTTAACGTGACGACCGCGTCCAGAGCCAGAAAACCCAAAGTGAGGCCGTCGGGCTCGGAAAGGGCTAGCCGGGCCGCGGCTTTGGGGGCCATGGAGCGCTCGAGAAAAGTCAGCTGGACGCGGCGGTCGACGCGCTCGGCGAGGGCCTCTTCGCTGGCGGACAGCAAAAGGCCCAAGGGCTCGTCGGCGTTAACCGCCGCCACTATCTTGAGGGGAGCGCCGCTTCCGGCGGCGCTCCCTAAAGCGGGAAAGAGCCCCCAAGCCAGCGCGAGGGCCGCGAAGGCGGCGGGGAAGAGAATACGCATAAGCTCACGACCCAAAGATTTGGAGGGGAAAATTAAGGGAAAGCGCGCGAAACGCTTCCGTCTTTATATTTTAGCACGAGAGGCCCCGCGGCGCTCGCCCCGGGGCCTCTCGCGGCTTCGCGAGAGCGCGAGAGGCGCGCCGAGGGACTTTGGGAGGCTTGCGGGCGAGGCGAGCGCGGGGTCGGTCCGCCACGGGCGCGTCTTGGCGGGTTTTGGCGCGCCGCCCCCTGGCCCCTCGCGCCGCCCAAGGATTTTCGGCGGGGAGGCGGGGAAAGTCGCGCGCTGGCCGAGCGAGCGGCGGGCGTTCGCCGGGCGCGGCGGGCGGTTGACAGCTTGGCGCGAAAGTATTATTAATTTATCGTAACATGAAAGAGATCGCGCGGCGACGGCCCGCTGGGCGCCCCAGCCGTGGGAGACGCGCGCTTCCCGCGCGAAAGCCATGATATTTCTAAACTAAAAATTAAAGACCGAGGGAGCGATTTAAGTCGCGATAAAATGCCGACGGAAGATTTTAAGGTCAAATTAGGCGTTCTCAATAAAATCAATAAAAAAATTGAGCAGATTAACCCCGCCTTTAACTCCCCCAGGCTCGCGGAGCGGGATCTGGAAGAGCGCGAGCGCGAAAATTATTATTTTCGGGTGGATAAATTGGCGAAAACCCTCGCTTTTATCGAAGAGGAGCTCGCGAGCCTGTCCCCGGAGGAATACGGGCCCCACGCGGGGGATATTGACGCCTCGCTCCGGCACGTGGCGCGGGCGCGCGCCTGGGCCGGAGAAGCGGAGACGGCCGAAAGATACCTCTCGCTCGCGGCGAAATTCGCGGACCCCGACCTCTTAAGCGCCCGGGAAATCGATTCGACCTTTCACCTTTGCCGAGCCTTTCTGGGGCTCCATAAGTACCACAAGGCCACTAGCTATTTAGGCCTTTTGCTCGCGAAAGGCTTTTCCCCGCGAGAGGCGCGGGACGTCGCCGGGGTCATCGCCCTTTTTGGCTCTTACTACCTGCGCAAAGAGAAGATCAAAGACGCGCTCGAGAGCGGCGCTTATCTGAAAACGATATCCCGCTGGCTGGCGGGGCCGGCGCTGGAGCCCGGGGGATTTCCCCTGCTTTTGCGGGAGAGCGCGGAGAGCGGGCCCAAGGCGGAGCGCGCGCTCCCCCCGACGCTACCGCCAATGGAGGGAGGCGACGCTCTTTTCCGGGACGCGCGGGAAGGCGTGGCCGTCGAGAGGGCGGGGATTTTCAAGGAATCCGTCGCCTTGTTCCTCCGCAAAAAGAAAACGTCCCTCCTCGCGGAGGAATTGGCCGAGCTTGACGCCGACTGCGGGAGCTTTCTGGAAGCGAATTTTTACCCGCGCTTATTGGAAGAAATAAGCCAATTCTTTGTGGCCAGCGATCCGAAGGCCCACGACGACGAAATCTTAGGACTTATTGATTTTATCGTCGAGCGCTCGAGGCTAGAAGACCCCGATCTCGTGGACGCGTATTATCGCGGACTCGCGGCTTTCCTGGAATATTACGCCAAAAAAGGAGATTACGAAAATTCAGCTCGGATTTTCGACTACATTGGGATCCATGATTTCGGCGCGAAAACCTTCGCGGCGCGGATCTCCGGTATCGTCGTCGTGATGTCGTCCATAAAAGGACCAAACGCGTTCGCGTCAGCCGAATACAAAAAGTCGTTCGCGCTCTTTGGGGAGTTCCTGCTCGCCCCGGAAACTGACGGCGTCGCCGCGCTTAAGGCGAGCGGATGCGGAGAACTGATAAATATTTTTATAACGCGCAATAGGCCAGATTTGATGTTATCCCATTTTGAGCGGTATAAGGATATCTTCGACGCCGACCCGGATTGCCAATTCGTCAAGGCCAAGGTCGCGAAACTTATTATTGACAAATACGTCGCGGATAAGATCGGCCCTGAGTTTATCTTTGGGGTATTTGACACCCTTGACTTTTATGAGGAAGCCGAGGGGGAATGTTTTGCCTTTTGGTCCTCTCTGGCTCTTAAAATATACCAAAAATTCTGTATAACCCCCCACGGCATGGCCGCTTGCGAACGCCTTTTCGGCCGCGTTCAGGTTTTGGCGCGGACGCTGGAAAAATATGTCGTTTTGGCGAGCGAAATGGCGAGCTGGAAGAAAGGGGCGTTTGAAAGTTTAGTGAGTCATTTTCCCGGCGCGAAACCCGACGGCAAGGCGCGGATTGGCCCTGGCGGGAAGCCGCGTCCTTCGCCCCCCACGCGAAAGCGGCCCTTGTAGCGGGCGCCGAAGGCGGCGGAGGGCGGGCGCCGCTTCTGGCGAACGCTCTTTGGGTTCGTTATCGACTAAATGTTCGCCTTTGAGAGAGAGGTCTTGGGAGTGAAAAAAAATAGCTTTGACAGCGTTCTGCAAAGCCTCAGAAGCGCGAATAAAAATCTGCAAAATTTGCTGCTCAACGCGACAGACCCGAACCCCGAGCGGCTGGGCGCTCAGCGAAAAGAAGAGAGCGAGAGAAAGATAAAAAAGATCGCCAAAACGCAATTGAAGAACCTCTTGTCGGTCAAAGGAGCGCTTTCGCGCAAGATCGCGGAAAGTCCGCTTTTCAAAAATGAATTAATATCGATATCGTTAACGACGTTAGAAGCCCTCATCAAAGCGCGCGACGGCAATGCCATAGATTCTTGCTGCTATTTCGCGCTTAGGTTTTTCGAGAATGACGCGGCGACGGAGGACATGGCGATATTTATTACGTTAGCGGCGTCGTATTACGCCGAAAACGGGGAAATTAAAAAATGCGAAGCCATTTTAGGCGCGTTGCCCCAAAATGGTTTGTCTCGCGGAGTCCAAGACTTTCGCGCTACCGCTATCTGCCTTCTTTCGGTGGCGTATATGGAAATCAACAATATCGAAAAAGCGGAAAGTTGGTACGACGAGCTGGCCCTCATCGATAATACCGTGGCTAAAGAGGCGCGTTCGCTTACGGTCGAATTACTATCTCCAGGGTTAGCCGCCGTTAAAAAAGATCTAAATTTCAAATTTAATAAAGGCGCGACAATCGGAGAAGTTAAGGAGGCGATTGATAATCTCAACATGACGGAAGATGAGTTATTAGAATTTTGTTCGCTAATGGGACCGCGCCTTGAAGAACTTCTCGCGGTCCAGAAATACTCTAGTATCAGGGCTTGCCGTAGATATCTTTTAGATAAAATACTAAACTATTATTCGTTGGAAGACGGAAATAACGTTTCCAAGGCGATTTATTACGTTTCCGCTTTCATTGATCCGCGGAAATCTTTATTTTTTAACGATATCGACGTGAGTTTTATTCTCATGTGGGCTAAAACCATGTTTAGTTTCAGAAATTATGATTTGGAAAATTTCGCAAAACTGAAAAACGCGATAAGCCCGATTTGGGAGTCCAAAAAATATTGCTTGGTCACGCCGGAAACCAGGTTATGTCCGCTTTTTGTTTTCCACTTGATTTACGTTATACATTACGTTGATAATGGCGAGTACGATATAGCTTTGAGAGAATTTAAGCAAGCCGCGGAAATGTCTTTGGAGGATACAGAATTAATGGCGACTATTATACTGTACTTTTCCGACTGCCTGTACGCCATTTTACGCGATAAAATCAAAAATAAGGTCTCTTCCGTTTTTGAATTGTGCGGTTCGCTTCATAAAATGACACAGTCTCGGAACGATTCTTTTAAATTTGACAAGCATAAAATTAGGAGCGCCAACAATTTTATCTTAATCGCGCTCACGATGGGCGAGATAAAGGAATCCCTGAAATTGTATAAAAAAATTGATTCCGATTATTCAGACGACCCCGCCACGGTAGAGTTAAAATCCATAGCGACGTGTTATTTCATCGAACATTACATTGCCGTGGCGTATGACCTTGATAAAGCCGCCGCGTTTTTCGACACTCTTTTTTCCCGTATCCATGACGCGAGGACGCGCTCTTTCGTTCTGCTTCTTTGTAGAATATTTTATTTCATCAACGCGGCTTTGGAGACAAAGGGAGTGAGCGCGGAGCGCTTTTTTAAAAAACGCCATAAAAATGACGGCGATTGGGAGAAATTCGCGCTCGCGTACGAATCGTTCGCCAAACAGCTGAAAAAGGGAACTCCGCCGGATTCCATTGTTTTCGATATTTATGAGCGAGAGTTCTTTTTTGTGGACGATGACGATGACGACGATGACGATGACGATGACGAAATCGACATCGTCAAAGAAGATAGTGGCGATGACGATAACGAAATCGTTACTTTCCGCGTTCGCGACGATGGCGAATTCTTTGACTTTCGCGTTCGCGACATTCGCGACGTTTCCGACGATGACGACGACAAGCGATAGATTAAGCTAATTTTTAACCGCGCGCCGCCGGGACGCGCTACGCCTGAAACCATAAATTCAAGGAGTCCGCGTCTCGCGCCCCCTATCTTTCCGTAACGCCCGCGCTCGCCATTTCCACGGCGACTGGCGGATCCTAATATTTAAGCGTTTCTCGCGCGCTGGCTCTTTTGTTTCCTCTCGCGATTCGCGGGCGCGTTCTTTTGGCGGGTCGCGGATCGCCTCGCGCTCGCCTTAAAACTTTTCTTTTCGGCGGCGCGGATAAGCGTCGCTTTCCGCGGCGAGTAGCGGACAAAGCGCGGGCTGGGCCGTCTTTGACGGCGCTCAAGCGTCTTGGCGGGGAACGGGCGCCTTGGGATAGGGTTTCCCCCTGGAGGCGCGGGAGGGAAAGGGCTCCGTTTCAGGGCGCGGTTTTAACGATCCAGTCGTGGGCTTGGGAACCACGGCGGGGCGCGTCGGAGGCGCGCGGGCGCCGCGCGAGGGCGTTTCCGCGCGACCGCGGCCCTTTGTCGCCCGCTTACGCGCGCGAGGCGGCGGTTAAGCGTCCCCGCCGCCTCGCGAGGATGGCGACGCTTTCCCTTTCGCGGAAGCGCGACGCGAGACTCGCGAGGGTCTTTGGCGTTCCCGCGCGAGGAGGGCGCTCTGGGGGCATTGGGGGATTTCGCGGCCTCTCGCGCTCCCTCGCGCCAGCGCGCCTTGACGGATCGGTCGCTTTTTTCAGGATCTTTTCGGTGGCGTCGCCGCGATGTTTTCTCTTTCCGCGAGGCGAAGGGCGTCTCGCGACGCCCGCGCGCGGGGAGGGGCGCTTTCAAACAGGGAGGACGGAGAGTTTAGCGCGGCCCGAGACTGGGTTGGGGAAAGGGCGGAAAAAGGGGAGGCCGCGCGAGCTGGTCGCCTTTGTGGGGAAAGACGCGCGCCGCTGGAGACGCTTAAGGGGGGAAGCCCTCTAAGAGTCCCGAAGGGGCTTGGGGGCGCTCCGCTCGCGAGAGGTCCCACAAGCGCGCGCCCGCGTAGGCGGCGCGGCGCGTCGGCGCGCGGGAAAGCCCCCAGCCCGTCAGATCCAAAGAGCCCAAAAAGCGCGCCGCCCAAAGGGCCGCGCGGGCCCCAATCCGCGCGCGCCCCGCGGCGGGGGAAAACGGGAGAGGGCGATTCCAGGGATCTTAGGGGCTCCGGCGCCTCCGCCTTTAGGCAAACGTCGCGCGCGGGCCTGAAGGGAAAAAGGAGGGGGAACTTTAGCCTTGGGGGCTTATGGGGCCGCGTCGAGGCGAACTTCCACGAACTTGCCGCCTTTAACCTCATAGAGCTTGAAGCCAGCGCCGATAATGTCGCCTTTGGCGTCAAAGCGGATGGGCCCCATGACGGTTTCCACGGTGTCCTCTTGGAGATGTTTTTTGATGAGGTCGAGATCGGTGGCCGAGCCCGCTTTTTCCACGGCCGCGAAAAGGGCCTGGGCCGCGCCGGCGGAGTAGAAGAAATAGGGGCCGATATCTTCGGCGTGGCGGGTTTTATGGTTGGCGATGGCCTTTTGACCGGCCTCGGAGAGACTGAAGTCGTTTTGGCCCGTGACGAAGGAGCCTTCCACCGCGGGTTCGCCCAAGGAGATGAACCGCTCGTTAAAGAGGCCGTCGGCCCCGATGAGCGGCGCCGTCACGCCTTGTTCCTTGAGGCCAATCGCGAGTTTGGCCGCGTCGTTGTAATAGCCGCCCCAGACGATGGCGTCGGCCGCGGCGCCTTTGATTTTGGCGATCAGCTCGTCAAAGGAGATCTCTCCCGCGGTCAGGGACTCGATCAATACCAGTTCGGCGCCGTAGTCGGGGTCTTCTTTAATGGCGGTCTCGGCCAGGATGGCCATGGCGCTTCCGTGGTCGCCCGCGTCGTGGAGGATGGCGATCTTTTTGAAGCCCTTCTGTTTAATGAGCCCGTATTGGAGGGCGCTCTGGGCGTCGTCGCGGGGGGTCGTCCGGAAAAAGTAGGGACGCAGGCCGTCGTCCGTCAGGTTGTTGTCAGTGGAGGAAGAGGAAATGACCAGGGCGTTGTTTCCGTAAACGCTGAGGGCCCTGATGGTGGCTCCGGAGCAGCTATGCCCCAAGACGAGTTTGAGGCCCGCGGAGATTAGCTTGGCGGCCGCTTGGGCGGCGAGGTCCGCTTCGCAGGAGTCGTCTTCCTGGACCAAAACGACTTGTTGGCCCAAAACGCCGCCGGACGCGTTGACTTCGTCGATGGCGTACTCAACGCCGTAGAGGTTCGAAAGGCCGTAGCTCGCGAGGTCTCCCAAAAGGGCGCCCCCGAAACCGATCCGCAAAGGCTCCTGGGCCGAGGCGATCCCCGCTCCCAAGGCGAAACAGCAAGCTAGGGCGAGGGTCACGAAAAACTGGCGCATAATATTCCTCCGATGTGATTGAGCGAGCTAAAAAGAGCTTCGCGCGAAGACGTTATTAAAGAGGATCCATTTGGGGGGGTAGCCTTCCGGGAGGGAGGGGCGCGAATTTCTTCCGCCTGGGCGCGGGCGCGCCACGGGAAGTCGTCTCTTGGCTTCCAGAAGAAAGGGGCCACGCCGCGCTATTTGGCGCGCGAGGAGAGCCAAGGGGGCGGAGGAACCTCGCGAGAGAATAATATAGAAAAGTTTTAAAGAGAAGAGGCCCTCCTGTCAAGAAGTCGAGCCTCGCGGCCTCGCGCTGAGGCCAAGGCGTTGAGGTTTATATATTTTATAAAATTATTTAACGATATTAGAAATATATTTGGATATATTTGACTAAAAAAGTATATTTAAGCATTAATAATGCATATTTATAACTTATCGTAAGGTAACGCGCGTCCGCGCCCCAAGGGGAGCGCGGGAAGACAGGGGGGAGGCGTCGCTGGGGCTAACTATGGCGCGCGAGCCAACTCCTCCCCTCGCGTCCGCGCGCGCGGGGAGAGGGGATGAGGGAGGGCCGCCTGAGCCATCCTAAGCGGCGCGCCGGGACGGATCGCCGGCGCTCCGGCGCGCTCCCGGCGTCGCGGGAAAAAGCGTAGTTTAAAAACGCGCCGTGAGCGCGAACGGTCACGGAGGGGCGGCGCGGAAGGGGAGGCTTGGGGTCAGAGGGGAGAAGCGCGCGCTAGCGCTTTCGTTTTTGGGGCTGAACTTTTTAAGGGCGATGGTCAGCGCCTGAGAAAAGAACGCCTCTAAAAGGGTATAATTACGGGAAGAGGAGTTTTTTCGCGCGCTTGGACCTGGAAAAGGACAGTTCGCCTCGCGCCGAAAGACCTATTGAGGCTAAAATCGTTATAAGGCGCTAGCGAGTTAAATTTTCGCGTAACTTGGCCATCGTCTTCAATAGGGGTCATTTTTTACCGGGACTTTCTGTCCTCGCGTCAATATTAGCGAGTTTTTCGCCGCCGGAGCGCGAACGCGACTTTTTGTCATTTAAGGGGCGCCAAGGCGGCTTCCGCGCCCTCGCGCGCGGTCGGCCGTGAGACTTGAGTCTAATTTAGGGTAGCGGTCGTTGCCGCCAGACGGTTTTTCGCTATTCTAAAATTATAGGGAAGGAACTCCAAATGACCACGCGAGAGCAAACCAGGAAAGCCGTCCGGGCCCAGACGAACGGCTGTCGCCTCCTCCGTCAGCGGTGACCGCCGCTGACAACGACCAATCTTTGTCCCGTCAGTTCGAGCGGTTCGTCAACGGCTTCGAGCTCGCGATGGTTAAAATCGACGCCAGGTTCAGTCAGATCGACGCCAGGTTCAGTCAGATCGACGCTAGGTTCAATCGGATTGACGCTAAATTCGACTCGCTCGACGGTAAAATCAACCCGCTCGACGGTAAAATCAACCCGCTCGATTCTAAAATCGCGGGAGGCGGCCGTGAGTTTCATGTGGAAATAAAGCGCCTTGACGACAAAATCGATAGCGTCAGAAACGAGCTGAAGGCGGAAATTCAGGGCGTGGGAAAGCGGCTAGACGGCTTCAGCTCATCCATTAACCTCATGGCGGCGGTCTTCCTGGTCTGTTTGCTGGGAGCCGTTTTCGCGGCGATCTTTCGCCCGTGGTCTTAGCGAGACGGCGTCAGAGATTAGATCCTTAGGTTAGGCTCCCAGGCGTCAGCTCCGCCGGCGTTAAAAAAACGCCCCTTACCCAGAGTTTGGCCTTTACCGCCATCTTCCCTGATAGCCAATTTAGCCAAAAGCCTCGGCGGGAAGGGCCCGCCGTTTTTGTCCCGCGCGTCATTTTTCAAAGGGCGCCGAAGGCGAGTTATCCGGACATGGCGCGCCTTAAGCGCGCGCCGTGGAAGGCGCTAAAGGATTGCGACGAGGATTGTCACAAGGCCCTTAAGCGGAGGGGATAGACGGCTTAAATTAACCCTCGCGCGCCATGGCGAGGCGCGTGAGGCGTTTTGACAGTTCTGGCCCCTGAGCCCCAAGGGAAAATGGGTCAAGAAAGGCGCGCGAAAGTTTTGAGGTTCCGCGGCGCGATTTTCCCCGAGCGCGCCTTAAGGAAAGAGCCCGCGCCGCTTTGGAGCGCGGAGCCAAAGGCTCCGGGGGCTCTGGCCTCTGTCTTGTCCTTGACGTTAGCGCTTGAGACGGTGGAGGAGGGCGAAGGCGGCGAGGGCGGCGAAACCCTCAAATATCGGAGGGAAGGTGTGCTATAATTTCCGTTCTGGCCGGCGCCTCCCGCTTCTGGGGGCGAGACGCCGCCGTTTTCCGCTTTTAAGAGCCCCAAGCGGGCTCGCCCTGGGCTACTGGTCGCTTTTTTCGCCGTCGCGGGATTTTCATGCTGACAACCCTCATCTCCTTTATCGTCCTCCTCCTGATTTTGATTTTTGTCCACGAGTTAGGCCATTTCCTCGCCGCCAAGCTTTTGGGGGTCAAAGTGGAGAAGTTTTCCTTGGGCTTTCCGCCCAAGGTCTTCGCCAAAAAGATTGGGGAGACCGAGTACCAGCTGGCCTGGCTGCCCTTGGGGGGCTACGTTTCCCTCTACGGGGAACAGCCGGGGCAGAAAGTCCCGCCCAATATGGTAAGCCGCTCCTTTTCCCACAAACCCTTTTGGGTGAAGGGGATTATTGTCCTCGCTGGCCCCTTTTTCAATATCTTATTCGCCGTCCTCGCCCTCTGGGTCCTCACCTTCGCGGTGGGAATCCAGCACGTGGCTCCCGTTTTGGGGCCCGTCTCCCCCGCGAGCCCGGCCGAGCGGGCGGGCCTGCGCGCGGGCGACGTCGTTTTGAGCGTGGAAGGCGAGCCGATCGCCTATTTTGACGAGCTTTTAGAAAATCCGGTGGCCCTCGCGGGGGGCGCCGTCAACTTAAGCGTGCGTCGCGGCGCGGAGACCTTGGACGTTCGGGTGGTCCCCGAACGCAAGGAAGGGCGCACCATACTCGGGGATAGGGAAGCGTACTATTATTATGGCTTCGCCCCCAGGACCGTTCCCGTCATCGGGGAGGTTATCTCGGGGAGCGCCGCCAGCCGCGCGGGTTTCGCGCGCGGCGACGAAATTGTCTCCGTCAACGGCCAGGGGGTCGGCGACTGGTCCGAAGTGGTCAAAATCATCCGGGGACGCGACGGGGCCGAGACCGTGGACGACGAAGGGCTGGCCCTTCCCGTGGATATTGAGTTTCTCCGGGACGGGGTTCCCCAACTGATTACCGTTGTCCCGGACCTGGAGCCCAGCCAGGACTTGGAGGGAGAAACCCATTTCACCCCCATCGTGGGGATTTCCCCTCGCCTCGTCCTTCTGCGGGAAAACGTGGGCCCGTTCCGCGCTTTTCTGATGGGAGCGTCAGGGACCTACGAGATGGGCAAGCTCACTATCGTGAGCCTCGTCAAGCTCATTCAGCGCGAGATCTCCCCCAAGGTGATGGGCGGCCCCATCCTAATCGCCGAGGTGGCCGGGAAAAAGGCCCGGGAGGGCGTGGCCGACTTTGTCTGGCTCATGGTCTTCATCAGCGTGAATTTGGCCATAATTAACCTCGTTCCCATTCCCATCGTGGACGGCGGGCAGTTTTTGCTGTTCTTTATCGAGTGGGTCAAGCGCAAGCCCATCAGCCTGAGGGCGCGGGAAATAACCCAGTGGGCAGGGGTCTCGGCTCTGGCGGCGCTGATGATTTTGGTCTTCTACAACGACATTTCGCGATTGATCACGAAGTACGCCGGCCCCCCCAGCCACGTCGAAAGCTCGGAATAATGCTCGTTCTGGCCTGGGACACGGCCACCGCGTCGCTTTCCTTGGCCCTCGCGGAGGCGGACGACGAGCGCGCGGCGACCGCGGCCGAATTCGCCTTGCGGATCCTCGCCCTCCGCGCGGGCGAGGCGGAGAGTTCCCACTCCAGCGCTCTGCCGCCCTTGGCGCGCGACGTTTTGGCCCAGGAGGGCCTCGCGCCCCGGGACTTAGGCCTGATAGCGGCGGGGCGGGGCCCCGGGAGTTTTACCGGTCTCCGGATTGGTCTCGCCTTCGCCAAAGGGCTCGCCCTGGGGTCCGCCGTTCCCCTGGTGGGCGTCTCTTCCCTAATCGCCATCGCGCGGGCGGCGCCAGCGGCGGGCGCCGAGGCGCCCAGGCTAGTCGCGCCCGTGATCGACGCGCGGCGGGGCGAGTTCTTTACGGCTCTCTACGGCCTTCCGCCCGGGGACTGTCGGCCCGAGCCCTTAACGGAGATTTTGGTTCTGAGGCCGGAAAATTTCTATCGCGCTTTGGGAAGCTTGAGGGAGAGTTTGGAATCCCCCGCTTGGCGGAACGCCCCCATAACCCTTATGGGGCCCGGAGCGTCTCTGCTCCCGCCTCCTCCCCCCGCTTGGGAGCTAGGCTCCGGCGAGGGTCCTCGCGCCGATAATTTGGCTAGGCTCGCCGTGGAGGCGCTCTCGCGCGGGCGCGCCGCCGCGTGTCCGCCTTTGCCTTTATACGGGAGAACCCCGGAAATCTTTAAGACATGGAAACCGCCTTCCAGGATTTGAGGCGTTAGCCTCCAACGCCCTTTGGTAAACGCGGATGGCCTCTCGCGGCGCGGGGGAGGCGCGCGGTTTTAGTTTCCAGCGGCAAAACGTTTTCTTGGGGAAAGGCGCGCGTCGCGCCTTTCCTCCGCGCGCTCGCTCCCCAAGCGCTTTCTGGCGCTCGCGAAGACTCAACGCGAGCCCGCCGCCGGTGGGAGCCGCTCGCGCGAAAATAACTCCTACGCGCGGGTAGAGGCGAAGCGTCCAGTCTTTCCATGGCGCGGGCGTCAATATTTTCTAACTACGCGAAGATACTTTTAGTTTATTCGCGTTAGAGGCGCGCGGAAGGGCGAGATCGGGAGAAATAAAGCGAGAGGTCAATTATTATTGGTGACGTTAGCCAAAGCCACTTGACAATAGAAATTAAGATGAATATTATTATTCAATGTCTCACGGTCGATCGCTCGTCTTCGCTTACGCGATCGCTCGCTCTTGTCGGGATTTACAAAATAAACAGGGATTCGGTCGCCAACGGCGCGCGCGAAAAGAACGGAAGCATGGAAATTTGGAAAGAAAACGAACAATTGGAGTTCAAGCGTTCCACGGCTGAACTCAAAGAAGGCGTAATGTCAATTTGCGCTATGTTGAATAAGCATGGTCGCGGTCAGTTATATTTCGGCGTGCGCGATAATGGGGTTCCGCTCGGATTTGACATAACTGAAAATACTCTTCGCGAAATAAGCCAAGCAATCGCCGCGCACTTGGATCCGCCTATTTATCCAACCGTTAATAAAGTTTTTATATCTGAAAAGCCGTGCGTTTTAGTTGAATTTTCGGGAGAAGCTCGCCCCTATAACGCCTATGGCCGAACGTATATCCGAGTCGCTGACGCTGACCGCCAAATGTCAATCGCGGAAGTTGAGAAATATATTTTAAAAAAACATGAAAAACTAAACCCTTGGGACAGCCGCGTTTCCAAAGAGACCGCTGAAATAGTGGACGAAAAAATTCTCCAATCCTATTTGAATAAAGCCATCGCCGTCTCTCGAATTGGTTATCAATACGACAATAGGGACTCAATTTTGGGTAAGCTTGATTTGCTGGAAGACGGGAAACTCAAAAACGCCGCGCTAGTCATGTTTAATTCTAAGCCAACGCTTGAAACGCAGATGGCTGTATTCGCCGGAAAGGAAAAAATAACCTTTATCGATATCTACGCGGAACAAGGTAATATTTACCAACTGATGGAGAGTTCTCTTAATTATGTTCGCAAAAATATACGCTATCGCGCGGAATTTGACGGTAATATCGAAAGGACGGAAATTCCCGAATTGCCAATTGACGCGATTCGCGAGGCGATAGTTAATTCCTATTGTCACAGAGATTATCAGTCTCAAAGTAACAACGCGATCATTATTTTCAGTGACCGCGTTGAAATTATCAATCCAGGCGAGTTCCCGGATGGACGCGCGCCCAATGATTTTTTTGACGGAACGCTGTCTTCGAGGCCACGAAATAGGCTTCTAGCGCAACTTATGTATTACACAAAAGATATTGAGCGCTTTGGTAGGGGCTTGAAGCTTATCGTGGAGGAGTGCGCGCGGGCGGAAATAAAGGTGGAGTTTCAAGCGCGGAAAGGTTTCGTCGCGGTGGTGTTTCACCGTCCGGAACTTCGTTACGAAAACGCTCCAAAAGAGTCCAACGTTACCAGAGTTATCGCTTTAAGCAAATCGGAATACGCCGCCCTTTTGCTAATTACGAAAAATACCAGTGTGACGCCCATTGAAATAGCGGAAATGATTGGCAAATCACATAAAAGAGTTTCGCGGTATTTGGAGTATTTTCAAAAGGAGCGGCTTATCCGTCTTGTCGGCTCCCAAGACGCGCGCCACTGGGAAATTAACGCCAATATTGAATTCTCGCCCCGCCTCTAAGCTTCCGTAAGCTTTGGCGCGAAGGGCTCCGCGATAAAAATAACTCCGCCCCCGCGCGGGAAGAGAATCCCTCTGGAGGGGGCGGAGGCCCTTCCCCAAGGGGCTTCTTGGGGAAGGGTTCGCGTATGGGCTTTCATGGACTGATGAAAACGAAGTGGCCTATAGGTTTCTCCTTTCGCGGGTTTCTCCGTATAAAGACTCGCGTTTCCGCGCGGCCCCGGAGGGCCCTTTTAATGAATAGTCTGGGTGACTTTAATGAATAGTCTGGGTGACGGTGACATGCTCGTTTAAAGTGGCCGGGAATTTCACCTTTTCCAGGGCGCTTAAGATAGAGTCCACGCCCGGGAGTTCCGGGTAGCAGCGGGCGACCACGCCCATAAAATTGATGGTCTCGGCCAGGGCGTCAATCACCAGGGTCTTCTGGCCCCGCAGATCGTGGTCCAGGTTTTCCAAGACGGGTTTCAGGTACGAAAGCACCTTGGCCGCGGCCTTGGCGAGCTGGGGGCTTAAGAGCGAGAGGCTGGTGCCCTGGAAATGGGCCTGGCCCGCCTCGAGGGCGATAACGCGGGCGAGCTGGCCGAATTCCGCGTCGAGCGCGAAGCGCTCCTCGGCCGCCATCGCGTCGCTCTCGTCGGTCGCCGCGGCGGCGGCCAATTCGCTCATGCGGCTCAAAGTTTCCTTGAGGACCAGATAGCGGTCGAAGGCCGCGTTTAAGTCCTCCAGGACGGCGGGGAGGTCCTCCATCTGCTTTTTGGCCGCGCGGATAGCCTCGGTCACGTCGGGGGGGATGTCGGCGCGCCGGGGAAAATTAAGGACGCTCGACAGCAAATGGCTGATGTCGTATATTTCCTCAAATTCTTTGATCTTCAGCATATTATTGCCTCCATAGTCTCCCCGGCGGCTTATTGATTTTGGGGAGTACGCCGTTTTTAAGCTATAAGCCTAACCGTTCAAGAGGGACATGGCCATCTCGGGGAGAGAATTGGCCTGGGAGAGAATAGAGACGGCGGCCTGGGAAAGAACTTGGTTGCGGACAAAGTCCGTCATTTCCGAGGCCATGTCCACGTCGGAGACGCGGCTTTCCGCGGCCTGAAGCGCGTCATAGCCGTTTTCGAGATTGGCGATGGTGTTCTCCAGGCGATTGATGTACGCGCCTAGACGCGCCCGGCAGTTGTCTTTTTTCAAAATGGCCTGATCGAGGGCGCTTAGGGCTTCCTGGGCGCCGCTTTGGCTCCTGACGCTCGCCCCGGCCCAATCGCCGCCGGAGGCGTTCTGAATTTCCACGAAGGTCTCGCGGTTAAGGCCCGTAACCCAGTTGTCGCCCGTGGGGAGAAGGGCCTCGCCGCCGAATTTCGCGCCTCCGTACCCGTAAAAATTGAGGTCGTAGGCCGATTGGACGCGGCTGTTGCCGGCGTTCAAAATCCAGATATCCCTTTGGTCGCCCACGTCCCGCCCGTCGATACGGACGCTGTAAGTCCCCAGGCCCGTGGGCTGGGACCGCGCGACGCCCCAATATTCGCCGCCGTTACCGAAATAAACGCCCCTGACGCTGTCCGTTTCCGTTTCGTCTTTATGCCATATAATCGCGCTGTCGTAAAAACTTTTCGTCCCGATGTCCCCGCCCAATTGCTCGTCCGTTCCGAAGATATCGTCGTGATCGCCGCCTTCCTTATTGAAGACGTAAACCGAGACGTAACCAGGGCGGTATTCGTATTCCTCGACTTTGGCCCAGTAAGAGTCGCTGTATTCGTTGACGGCGTGGGCGAAGGCCGTGGGGACGTCGGTAATCGCCGAATACTCGCTTTCCGGCTTTATCGGAATAAAGGTAAAATCCTCGGGATTCTCGCAGGCGCTCTGGGCCATGCTGGCGCTCCCCAAATAATAGATCTCGTCTCCCAAGCAAATCCGGTGGCAGTTGGCGTCGGGGTTTTCCGCCACCATGGAGTCAAAGGTTTCCCCGACCCTAAAATCCAAACGCGCCCGGCTTTGGGTGCCCCGGTTGACCGAGTCCAAAAGCCTTTCCAAAGAAGTCCCGCTTCCTATCTGATACGCCCCGGCCACGTAGCGGCCCTTGTTTAAATTCGCGTCCTCGTCCTCTTTCAGATCCCAGTTATACCCGTAAGAAAAGATTTGTCCCGACTGCCAGAGCGGGACCGGGTCGCTCAGGGTGGGAATCCCGCCGCCGCAGCACCCGGAAGTCACGTCGTAGCCGGAGAGCGAAAAGGTGTTCCAAATATCGTTTTTGGCGTCCCCGGCGATCCTCAGGCCAGTCGCGGCCGTGGCCCGCAAATCGCAAATCTGGATAAAATAGTAGTCTTCGGCCTCGTAGTCCCGCGCCCCGAAATGGACCTTGAGGCCCTGGCCGTGGTGCATGGAGTTGACGCTGCCGTTTAAAAGCTTGACTCCGTTAAATTCCGTGGCGTTGGCGATACGGTCGATTTCGGCGGCCATCAGCTGGTACTCGGAATTGATAATGTCCCGCTGCGCGTCGGTGTAGGTGCCGGTCGCCGCCTGCTCGGCCAACTCCTTCATGCGGATGAGCTTTTCGTCGATGATGGCCATGGCCCCTTCGGCGGTCTGCAGGAGGCTGATCATGTCGGCGCAGTTCCGGATCCCCTGTTCTTTGTTTTGCAAGTCCGTTCTCATGAATTCACGGATGCCGTACCCGGCGGGGTCATCCTGGGAACCGTTGATCCTCAGGCCGCTGGAGAGCCTTTGCGTGTTGACGGCGAGGCGGCTATAGCTGGCGTCCAAATTCTTCGCGGCGAAGAGAGCCGGCATATTGTGATTGAGAACGAGACCCATGATAAAACCCCCTTAAGGTTTTTGGAGGGAAGCTAAAAGCCCTTCAAGCTTCCTTCAACAATCTTATCGACATCCGGACAAAAGACTTTAATCTTTTTACGGAAAATTTTAGCCCCCTTAGAAAAGCGCGGAGTTTTCTTCCCTAACTGGAGCCGTTAAGGCGCGTCAAGCGCGAGATAAATCTCCGCGACGGCTTTAGCTTCAAGGGATTTCCAAAGAGAGCGCGAACGCTCGCCGCGCCCGCCGCGCCGTTTACGGCCCGGCGCGGCGTTTAATCTTGGAAATCGCTAAAGGTTCGCGCCGCCTTCGCTTTGTTGGAGACTCGTCCCCCAACGAGGCCAGGGCGAGAGCGCGCCTTGGCCTTACCCACCCGCGCGGCCTTGGGGCCGCGCGGCGGCTATCTATCCCGGAGCGGCTATCTTTCCATAGCGGCTATCTTTAATGTTGGGTCAGGTTAACGTTGGTCAGGCGAACGGGGGCTTAGTCCAGAGAGCTTGTCTGGAGAGTTAGTCCGGAGGGCTTGTCCGGGGAGTTTGTCCGGGGAGCTTTCGCGGGGAGTTTGTCCGGGGCGTTCGCGCGGGGAGCTTGACCGGGGCGCTTTCGCTGGGGGCTCGCGGGAAGATTTGTTGAGGCTTTTAGCGCCGGCTTTCCGGTCTTTCCGGCGCTGGGGGGATTGAAGGGCCGGAGGCGACGGGCGGTAGAGAGCCCGCGCCAAGCCAAAGAGGGCGCGCTCGCGCTCGCGCGGCGCGCGCCCCCTTGGCCCCAGGCCGCTCTCCTTATTTTTTCCTTGCATTTAGGCGCGAAATTCGTTGCAATGGGCTGGCCTTGGGAACCCGTTTAAGGAAGAATTTAGGCTTTTTTTCTAAAGTTAAGGGAGTTTTGGCATGCCTTTTTTAGCGGACGCGCGACCGTCCCCGCGGGGCGGTGGCTCTCGCGGCCCTCAAACAGCGTTTTGGGCCTTGGCCCTTGTCGCCTTTGTCCTTTGGTCCTTGGGCGCGCTTTTTCCGGCGGCCCTTTCCGGGAGCCGGAGCGCGTTGGCGGATAGCGCCGCGAGCCCGGTCCCGGGCGAGGCCGAGGCCCTCTTAGTCGCGGGCCCGACCCTCACCGAGGTCTTGGACGAGATTTTGGATCAAAAGGTCCAAAGCGGCGAATTGGTGGGGGCGGTCTTTACGCTCATGAAGGACGGGCAAGTCGTCTACTCCCACGCCGTGGGAAGCCGGGACGCGGAAAAGGATATCCCCATGACGGCGGATACCCCCTTCCGCCTCTCGTCCGTTTCCAAAATTTTCACGGTGGCCGTCGCGGGGGTCTTATTGAGCCGGGGAACCATCGCCTTGGACGATCCCGTGAGCGCCTACCTTCCCTACTTCACTCCAAAGGCCCCGGCGGGGGAGGGGAAGCCTATTTTAATCAGGCACCTTTTAAACCACACGGCGGGCTTGGATTACCTTTTCGTGGAAAAAAAGGACGGCCCTTACCATCTGGCCCGGGTTTCCGACGGCCTGGACAGCGCCCCGGGGCTCACGTTGACGGAAAACGTCAAGAGAATCGCGTCCTGTCCCCTCCTTTACGAGCCCGGGGAGAGCTGGAAATATTCCCAGGCGACGGACGTTTTAGGCGAGGTCATCGCCGTGGCTTACGGCAAGCCTTTCCCCGAGGCCACGCGGGAACTCCTCCTCGAGCCCTTGGGGATCGCGGGCCCGGCCTTTTGGTCGGCGGATCCCGCGCTCGTCGCGGTCCAGTATCGGCTCGACGAGCCCAAGCCCCGCCCCTTGCGCGAGCCGGAGACGTTCTCGCTGGGCGCCGGGTTGGAGATCGTCTTCAGTCCCGCCCGGGCCTTTGACCCGCACGCCTGGCCCTCGGGGGGCGCCGGGCTCGTGGGGACCGCCCAGGACGTCCTCAAAGTTCTGGAGGCCATAAGGATTAACGACGGCTCCCTCATGAGCCAAGAGGTCGTAACCCAACTTAGCGCGGACTCCATCGCGCCTTTGGAGGCGGACGCCCCGGGCTTGGGCTTTGGGGCCGGCTGGGCGGTCGTCCGCGATAGCCGCGCGGCGGAACTCCCCTTAAGCCCGGGCTCGCTCGTCTGGAGCGGGGTCTACGGGCACACCTGGTTTATGGACCGGGAAAAGGGCCTTTCCGGGGTTCTCATGACGGACATGACCATGAGCGGCATAAGGGGCAACGCCTTTTCCCGCCTGGTCGAGGCGGCTTACGCGAGCCTGTTCCATTAAGCGAAAATAAGGGCGCCCCCTAAGGGCCCCGCCGGGGCCCCAAAGGGGCGCGAGGGAAGAAAGCGCCCTTCCGGAGGCGCGGGGAAAAAACGCCTATTATGGCGCGCGCTCGCGCTTTGCCGCCCTTCCGCGCGCCCCGCCGCGGTTTGACAAGAGGGTAGGCTGGGTTTATAGTTTTCGCGTAAGTCGCGTAGCCTATGGGGTGGGCGTCGCGGGTTTCCCCGCTGGCGCGCGGCGGGCTCGCGCGGGGAGACCCGCGGGGGCCCCAGGGGGATCTTGCGCGCTTTTTGGCCTGACTGGCGGTTTTGGGTCGCGCCGACTAATTTCCGCGCGCGCGAGAGGCGTCCTCATTGGATTTGGATACGGAAGCCCAAGCTTATATAGAAGAAGAAATGGATCTCGACGGGGACGAGTCTAATCTCCCCGCGGACGCGACTCGCTATAACGTTCCCGCCCCCTACGCGCCCGCCTCGCCCCCGGCGGAGCCGAGCGCCGACGACTCCCTGGAGGCCTATCTCGCCGAGATTAGGCGCTTTAAGCTTCTGACCCGCGTGGAGGAGGACAACCTTTTAAAGTTCTACGCGGAAACCGGCGACCCCGCGACGAGCCATAAAATTATTACCTCCAACCTGCGGCTCGTGGTCAAGATCGCCTTGGAGTTCCAAAGCTCCTGGCTGCACAATCTCCAGGACCTGATTCAGGAAGGCAATCTCGGGTTGCTCCAGGCCCTCAAGAAATTCGACCCCTCCCGTGGGGTAAAATTCAGCTATTACGCCGCCTACTGGATCAAGGCCTATATCATGAAGTTCATCATGGATAACTGGCGTTTGGTCAAGGTGGGAACCACCCAGCATCAGCGGATGCTCTTCTATCGGCTCAGGCGCGAGCGGGAGCGGATCCTCAAGGAGGGCTTGGAGCCCGCGCCGCGGCTTTTGGCCCAAAGGCTCGGGGTGACCCAGGAGGAAGTGGAAGAAATGAACGCCCGCCTGGGCTCCGGGGTGGAATTTTCCCTGGACGCCCCCGCGCGCGAGGGCTCGGACGAGACCCAGGGCCATTTCATCCCCTCCGCGGAACCGCGAGCCGACAACATCCTGGCCGACGCCCAGGTCCGGGAGCTCGTCGCCGATAGGCTCGCGCGTTTTCGCAAGACTTTGAACGAGAGGGAGACGCGCATCCTGGAAAAGCGTCTCATGAGCGAGGATCCCGTCACCCTCCAGGAGCTGGGCGAGGAGTTCGGGATCTCCCGGGAAAGGGTGCGCCAGATCGAGGAGCGCCTCAAAGAAAAGCTGGCCACTTACTTTAAGAAAGAACTGCCGGAGTTAAGCGCGTAACCCCGGAAACGGTCACCCCCTATGCGGCCTCAAACGAAATATTTTTTGTCTTGGCTTATCCGGGGCCCCTGGGGGCTCTTGGGCGGCGCGATCCTGTCTTTGGGCCTGGCGGCGGGCTGCCAGCCCCACGCCACGGGGATCGGCGCGGGGCTTCCCCAGAGCTACTACTTTTTTCTGAAGGCCCATTACGACGAATTTTCCCACCGCGACGACGAGGCGGTCAACGCCATGAAAAGGGCCGCGGCGGCCGCCGGGGGACCCTATTACCTGGAGCTGGAAACCGCCCGGATGCTGGCGCGCAAGGGCCGGGTGGAAGAGTCCACCCTCTACGTCAACAAAGCCATGGCCCTAAGCCCCCAGGACCCGGAGCCGCGGCTCTTCGCGGGCTATCTGGCTTCCATCGCCGGCCAATGGGACGAGGCGGAAAAAAACTACCTCGAGGCCTTGCGCCTCGACCCCTTGAGCGACGAGGCCATCAGTTACCTGGGCGCGATGTACGCGGAGAGCGGGCGCCTCGACGAGGCCTCGGACGCCTTCCGCAAGCTGCGGGCCATGGCTCCCACCTCCTATTTGCCCGATTATTTCTTGGGGAGGGTGGCCCTGCGGCGGAACCGTCCCCAGGAAGCCATCCGCTTTTTCGAAAATTCGGTGCGCAAGAATCCGGATTTCGTGGAAAGCCTGGTGGAACTCGCCCTGCTCCACGAGCAGATGGGGAATTTGCGCGCGGCCGAAAAAGACTATCGGCGCATTATCGCCAGCCAGCCGGACATGACCATGGCCAAGGCGCGCCTTTCGCGGGTCCTCCTTAAAGTCGGCAAACGCGCCGAGGCGGTCCGCCTCATCGACGAGATCGCGGGCCTCAACCAAAACACCGAGGAAGCGGGCATTACCATCGGGCTCATGTTTCTGGAGGAGGGACTCCACCAGAAGGCCATGGCCGAGTTCTCCGCCGTTTTGCGCAAAAATCCCGGCAATGACCAGGCGCGCTACCTTTTAGCCGTCACCCAGGCGGAAAACGGGGACGAAAAGGGCGCCCGGGCCAACCTCATGAAGATTTCCCCCGTTTCGAGCGAGTACGTGGACGGCATCCTTTACCTGACCTCCATCCTCGTGAGGGAGGAGCGCCGGGCCGAGGCCTTGGATATCCTCAGCGTGGCGCGCTCCCAGGCGCGCGATTCCTCTCTGCTCGTCGCGACCGGGCGGATCCTCGAGGAAATGGGCCGCGCGCTCGAGGCGCGGGACCTTTATCTGGAGGGTTTAAAGCTCTTCCCCAAGGGGGCCGACGTCTATTTCAGCCTGGGGGCGGCGGAGGACAAGCTGGGCAACAAGGAACTCTGCGTCGCGGCCATGGAAACGGCGATAGAGCTCGACCCCGAGTTCGCCGAGGCCTTAAATTATCTCGCCTACACCTGGGCCGAGGAAAACGCCCATCTCCAGGAGGCCCTGGCTTTAGCCTTGAAGGCCAACGCCTTAAAGCCCGACAACGGCTACTATTTGGACACCTTGGCCTGGGTCTACTATCGCCTGGGGGATCTCAAAAAAGCCCTGCCGCTCTTGGAGCGGGCCGCGCGCCTGAGCCAGGAGGATCCCGTGATCGTGGAGCATCTGGGCGACGTTTTGCTCAAGCTGGGCCGCGGCCCGGAGGCCCGCCGCGCCTTCGCGCGGGCCCTGGAAGTGGGCCACGAGTCTCCGGAGAGCGTCAGGGACAAGCTCAATGCCATCCAAAACCCCTAAGCCGCGCGCCTCGGCTCTCGCCCGCGCGGCCTTCGCGCTCGCGTTCGCCTTTCTTCCCCTCGCGCTGGGGGGCTGCCCCAGCGGCGCGGGGCGGCCCCTTGGCCCCTCCGAGGCTCCGGCAGAGGACGCGCGGGCCTTGGAGCTGGCGACGGGCCTCTACGAGCGCGGGGAAAGCCTTAAAACCTTCGCCCTCCGGGGGGAAGCCAATTACGCCCGCGGCCGGGACCGCCGCTTCCACCGTTTTGAGCTTATCGCCGCGAAACCGGACGCTTTTCTCTTCACGGCCTTCGATCCCTTGGGCCGCCCGGCCTTCAAGCTTCTTTCCCGCGACGGGGAAATCCGGGCCCTGGACTATCTGGAGGCGGTCTTCCACGTGGGGGACGCGCGGGATTTTTCCCTAAACGATCTGCTTCCCACGCCCTTTGGGCCGGAGGCCTTCCTGGCGCTTCTCGCGGGCGCGCTTCCGGAAAAGCCCGTCCGGGCCGAGGCCCTGGAGGCCTTCCCCGCCCGGGAGGCCACGGTCTCCCTCAATTACTGGGGGCCTTACGACAGCGTTCCTTACCTGGTCCAAGTCCAGGGGGGGCCTTTGTGGAACATGGCGGAAAAACCCCGGGCGCGGGCCTTTTCCAAGGGCTCTCGCTACAATCCGGAGTTCGTGGCGCGCTTCGGCGGCTTTCGGGACCGCGAGTGGGAAAGCTTAAACGAGAGTCTGCCTTTCCCCGACTCCGTGACCGCCCAGTGGAAGGAAAAAGGGGAGGCGCGCGAGCTCGTCGTCCGCTACCAGGAGATCCGCTTGGGCTTTCCCTTGCCGGAGGGCCTTCTGGAGCTCGCGCCCCCCGAGGGGTACCCGGTGGAACGGCTCTGAGGCGCGCCTTAAGCCCAAGGGGCGCGTCGCCGTTGGCCCCGGGCCCCGGGCTTTTTTGGCGATTTCCCCAAAATTTCGCGAAAATCCGGCGCGCTCTTTGTTTTTCCGCGGCGAATTCATAAAATAGACGCTCCCAAGGGGGTTTTCCATGACCACGGACGACACGCGGCGGAACGCTTTTCCTCTCGACGCGAATTTGGAAGAGGACGAGGAATTGCGAGATCTTCTGGATATTCCCGCGATCGGAGCCGCGGGCGAGGACGGTTTCGACCCGAGCCTCGCGAGCGATCTGGAGAGCGACGTTTTGGCGAGCGCGGGCTTGGGGGACGGGAGCGCGGAGAGCGATTTCCCGGAAGATAGCCCTTTGGATATCGCGGAGATCTCCCCCGTCGCCGCGCCGAGCGCCGCCGTCCTCGCCGCGCCTTTTCCCTCGCGCGGGGAAGAGGAAGCGCCGGAGCGCGCGCCCCGCGCGGCGCCCTCCGGGGGCGGCGCCTTGGAGCCTCAGGCGCGCGACCCGGAGCCCTCCTTCGCCCTTCCCCCGGAGGGCGCGGCGGAGGGAGAGGATTCCCATGTTCAGGGAGTCGTCCAGGGAGTCGCGGGCCTCGCTTTCGCCGCCGCCCCCCCGAGCGCGCCGCGGGCGGGCCGGGAGCGCGACTTTCCGGCGGGGGACTTCGCCGCCGCCGCTAGCGCGGAAAGCGCCTGGGACCCGGATTCCCCGACTGACGGGGCGGACGGGGCGGAGATAGAGTCCCGCGCCCACGCGCGGCGGGGCCGCGAGACGCCGGAAAGCGCGCCGTCAATAAGCGACAAGGCGGAAGAGGAAAAGGCCCTCGCGGAAATGGAAAAGCTCCTGCGGGGCCTTGACGAGATCGAAAAAAAGACGGGAAGCGTCTCGGGCGTGGAGTTCGACCCCGAAGGGGACGCCCCCGCGACGGTAAGCGCCCCGGAAAAACCCCTTTTAACCGCCAAGCCGCCCACGCCCGTTCGCGCTAGCGAGGGGCGGGAAGAGGCCCAGACGATTCTCTTGACCGATCGGGTGGACAACGGCTCGCGCCTCGCCCCAGCGAGCGTCGTCAGCTCGCCCGCTCGCGCGTGGCGCGAGCCGCCCCGTCCCGCGGCCTTCGTGGAGCGGGCGCCCCAGAACGCCCCGGAACCCCTCTTGGAGCCGTTGGTCGCCGCGGGAGAGCCTTTGCTTTTGGCGGAAAGGGCCACCGCGAGCCCTTACGGCGCCCGGGCCCGGATCGCCTCCAATCCCCAGCCCTTGGAAGCCCCGGAGGAGACCTTCGGTCGCGAGCCCGCGACCGTCGCGGAGATGAGCCCCAAGGAATTTTCCGTTCTGGTGGAAAAGGCCGTTTACCGCGCCATCATGAAATCGCGCAAACGGTAAGGGCCTTTCCCCCTTAGGGCGAACGGCGCGGGAAAAAATATTGCTTTTCGCGCGTAAATTCTCTATTTTCCTTGCCTAAGAGAGTTTCCTCGCCAAAGAGAGAGCGGCGCGGCTCTCCGTTTCCCTCGTTTATTTTCCCAATACAAAGCGCCTTAGGGGCGCCGCCGCGCGCGGCTGGGGCCCATAAGCCCTCCGGGGGCCGCGGGGAGGAGGGATTTTTCCCCAAGGCGCCTCTCTTTTTCGCTTAAAGACGCGCGCGACAGCCGCGCGCCTATCCCGACATCTCACTTCCGGAAGCAAGTTTTTAATGGGCAAAAAAGTTTCAATAGACACCCTCGTCAAGCAAAAGGACGCGTTTTTTACCACCTCGGAGCGGGTCTTCAATTTTTACTCAACCCACGCCAAAGGGGTTTGGGCGGTGGCCATAGCCGTGGTCGTCGTTATCGCGGGGCTTCTCGTCTGGCGGAACGTGGCCGACAGCCGGCGGCTCGAGGCGGGGCGGGCCTATTTCGAGGCCACCGTTCAGGGCGATCCGGCCCAGACCTACCAAAACATGGAAGCCGTCCGCGAAGAGTGGGGCGGCAAGGCGGGTAGGCTCGCGAGTTACGGCATGCTGAACGCTTTGGTCGCGGAGGAAAAGTATCCGGAAGCCAAGGCCCTTTTAAAAGAGATCTTGGGTTCCCTGTCCCCCGCGGAAATGGAACTCCAAGGCCTTCTCCGTAACTTGTTGGCCTCTTTGGAAGAAGAGACCGGGGAACTGGAAGCCGCCTATGAAAATTACTTGGCGGCCAAAACGCTCTCCGATCTTGAGCAAAGCTCGCCCTCTTCCGCGCCTTACCGGGTGGCCGTTTTGAGTTCCCTCGCCAGGGTGGCCCTGGCCCTTGGGCGCGTGGAAGACGCTCGGAAACACTATAACCTGCTCCGCGCGGAATTTCCCCAAACTATCAAGGCCTTCGAGGCCAGTTTCCGCCTGGCGGAGCTTCCCCCCGATCCGCAAGCCCCTCCGGCCGCTTCCCCGGCGGCGGCCGCGAGCCCAGCCCCCGCGGAGGCCGCGACGGTTCCCGCGACCGCGAGCGCGGACCCTCCCGCGGAAGATAGCGCCGCCGCTCCCGCTGGCGATAGCGCGGAATCTCCCGCCGGCGATAGCGCGGACGCTCCCGCGGACGATAACGCCGACGCGGAAGGCGAGGGCGGGAGTTCCGCGACGGAAGAGGGCGAGTAAAGAGTTTTTTTTAAGTCCGCCTTTTCCCTCCGCGAACGCCTTCGCGGCGGGGCTTTCCCCACAATCTTTCGAGAATTCGCGGGAAAGGCCCTCGCGGCTTTGTTTCATTAACGCTAAAGAGGTTCCCAGCATGGCCGAAGACCGAGAAGAGCGCGATCCCATCCTCGTGGACGACGAAGCTTTGGAGAGTGGAAAGAGCGAACCCCGCGAAGGCGTTTTAGGCGGAGACGACATCCCCGACGATAACGACGAGTCCTGGTACGAAGAGGAGGATGGCGAGTCCCAACCCGAGTACGGCAGCCTCAAAAAGTCCGTTCCGGTCTTAAAAATCGTCTCCCTCGTCCTGGTTCTGCTCTTGGCTGCGGTCGTTATTTTTTTCCACGGTCGCGACGACTCCGTTTCCCCGGACCCGAACGCTCAAAGCGCCGCGCCCCAGTCCGCCCTGCCGGCCCCGGCCCAGGCGGAGCCACTGACGGCGGCCTTAAACGTTCCCTTAAACGAGCCAGCGGCGCCGCGACCGGAGCCGACCATACCCTCGTCCCCCGATCCGGTCTTAAACTTTTCGCCCCAGGAAGAGCCCCCGGCGGAAGCTTCCCCAACCGCTCTGAATTTAACGCCGGTCGATACTAGCGACCCGGCTGAGGCGCCCGAGGATCCTTCCCGGTCCTTTTATCCGTTGAACCCCACCGCTCCCCCCGAGACCTATCAGTCGGCGGGGCCTCCCGCAGTGGCTCCCCCGCGGGTCATCCCCTTGCTCGCCAACGCGTCGGAGCCGGAGGCTTTAGGCCCGGGCTCCCTCAGCGGAACCCTCGCTCCGGAAATGATGGCCTTTGACGAGCGCGGCGGCTCGCGGATGACTCCCGCCGGAGAGATTTCGTCGGATCTGGTCCCAGCGGAACCCGTGGCTTTAAGCGGAGGGGACACCTTAACGGCCCCCGCCGAAGCGACTCCAAGAGTTATTCCTCCCCAAGGGGAAGGCCCTATCGTCGCGGAGCCGCCGAATGACTTGCCGCCTCCGCCCACCGCCCCGCCCGTGGCCGGCGGGGAACCCCTTGGGGCCGCGACTCCGGCGTCTCCCGAACCCGCGACCCAAGCGACTTCTCCAGCCCCGCCAACGACGCCTCCCGCGGCGACTCCTCCTGTCGCGACTCCTCCAGTCGCGACTCCTCCCGCCGCGACTACGCCCGCCGTGACTACGCCCGCCGTGACTCCTCCAGCGGCGACTCCGCCCGCCGCGACTCCTCCAGCGGCGACTCCGCCCGCCGCGACTCCTCCAGCGGCGACTCCTCCCGCCGCGACTCCTCCAGCGGCGACTCCTCCCGCGGCGACTCCTCCCGCCGCGACTCCGCCCGCCGCGACTCCTCCAGCCGCGACTACGCCCGCCGCGACACCGCCCGCGGCGACTCCCCCCCCGGCGGCTCCGCCCCCCGCGGCTCCTCCCCTCCCGGCGGCACCCGCC
>JAISCZ010000012.1 GCA_031265205.1 Deltaproteobacteria bacterium | reverse complement strand
AGGCGACGGTTCGGCGCCATCGGCGCCGGACCGGGCTTAAAATCTTGGGGAGCCTATTTGAGGAGGCCCGCGCGCCCGGGGGCGAGCTTATCTGGAAAATCGCGGCGGAAAAGCGAGCGTTCGCGGAAACCGTCTTCGACTTTACCGTCCTGCGGACTGACGTCTCCCCCAAGGCCATCGGGGACGAGGACCTTTGCCGCCTTTACCGGCGCCGCCGGGAGATCTCCCGGGAGACCGCGGCTCTCGCGGGGCCGCTCCATCTTGAGCTCTGGCTTAAATTCTTTAAGCGGTCCTGGAGCGTTTCCCAAGCGGCCACGCTGGAGAAAGCGCCGCGCGGGGAAGGCGAGGGGCGGGGGGAGAGCGAGTCCTCAAGGGAAGGCGAGCGCGCGCCCCTTGGGCCCCCGCGCGAAAATTTTCTCAAAGGCTCTTTCCTCCAGGAGAGGCTCTACGAGCTTTTGGCTTCCCAGAAAGCGCGGGAGTAGCGCCCGCCGTTCGCTTTCTCAAAGAGAGGGGAAAATACCGAATGCCCCAAAAATACCAAAGGCCCTCCGCGCGCGCCCTGACGCGCCCGGAGGCTATTAAACCGCCGCCTGGGAAGCGGCCTCCTTGAAAATTTTAAAGGCCTTAAGGCTAGCCTCCGGTGGGGAAAAATCCCAGGGCGCTATAGGGGGGCCCTTCGCGCCAAAGGTTAAACTATCGGGATCTCTTGGGGGCCAAGGGCCCGAGAGGCGCGGAGCGCGCCTGGCCTTCGGCGCGAAGCCCGAAGATTTCCGCGCGCGAATTTTTCCCGTCGCCGGAAAATCTCACGCGGAAAACTCCTTGGCTCGAGACTGCCCTCCAGGAATCCGTTTTCGCTAAATTTTGGGCGCGCGCTCCCCCCTCGCCTTTTTCGCGGGGGCGCGGGGATATTTACCGCGCGAGCCGCGCGGCCCCAGCGCGCCTCGCGATCCGACGGAGGCTTATGGAAGGGCCCCGCTTTCTCGCGGCTTTTGGGCCCGCCCGCGAACGGGAAAGGCGCCGGGCTTTATCTATTTAAAAAAAGGCTAACGAAAGCGCAAATTTTTTCTCGCGGCGCTTTCCCGCGGCGTCCGGCGCGCGCCCACGCGCGCGCCGGACTTCTGGGGCCACTTGGGGTTCGCTCACCTCCCAAGGCCCTGGCGTATCACTAAATAAATGGGTAACATATCTCAAATCATACTACGCGAGCCCGCTTTCGCGCGCGAAAACTCAAGCGTTGGTCGAATAATGTTATAATTTCGCTTAAAGTTTTTCGCGTCAGCGCTCGCGTCGCGCCGCCCGCCGTTCTTCCCCGAAGGACGCGGTTTTCCGCCTCGCGCCGCGCGCGAAACCGCCCGCGCGACTCTCGCGGGCATCTTGATTGCTAGAAAGCGGCGTCTCTTGCGCGAGGTTTTCCCCATTGTCACGTTTCCCCCGGTCCCCGGACTGGGCGCCTACGAGCGCCCGGAAGGGGCCAAACGCCCGCGAAAGAGATCGCGGTCGCCCCGCTTGGGCCCATGGGGCCTTTTCGCCCTCGCCTTAATTCTGTGGGGCTGCGGCGGAGGCGCCCCGGAACTCCATAATCTCAATCCCACCCCGCGCCAGAACGAGCTCGCGGACAGCCTGTTGCGGGGCGATCCCCAGGGTCCCATCCCCCGGCCCACGCTCCCGGCCTCCCTCAGTTCCCGGGATCTGCGCCTTGGTCGCGACCGCGCCTTCGCGACCGAGCGCGTCGTCTATACGACGACGGTCCATTCCCCGGATCTTCCCGAGGCCCAGGCCATCTTTGAGAGCGTCGCCGCTCTCTATAGCCTTCAAGACCGCCCCCTCTTCTCGCCCCTGGCGCTCTCGTTGCGCCTGCGGCGCTCGCTTTTAACCGGCGAGGACATCTTAAAGTCCCTCGGCTATTACGAGGGTCAAGTCACGGGCTGGACGGAGCGGAAGGACGGGGATCCCGGCTACCACATCGTCGTCAATTTCGCGCCCGGGCCCCTGTACCATATCGGAAAAATCGCCATAGACCGCTCTCCCACCGTCCCGGAAGGCTTCGCGGAGAGCCAACCCGCCCCCGCCTTAGAGGAGATGGGCGTCCGCGCCGGGGACGTCGCCCGGGCCGCGGATATCTTAAAAGCCGTCAGCGACTATCCCGAGCTCTGGGCCAACCGGGGCTACCCCTTCGCGGCCCTGGCGGGAACCCGCTACACGATCGACACGGGAACCAAGCTTTTAGACATTGAAATCGCGATCGCTCCCGGCGAGTTTGTCCGCGCGGGGGAACTAGCCATCGAGGGCTCAAACCCCGTCAAGCGCGAATACATCCTCAACCAGGCCACCTGGAAGGAGGGCGACCCCTGGAACCAGGATGAGATGGAGCGCTTTCGGGACAACCTTTTCCAAAAGGGCCTTTTTCTGCGGGCGGAAGTGGCCGTCGGGGACGGCCCGGCCGACGACGGGACGCGCCAGGTCGCGCTGACCCTCCAGCCCGCGCCTCCCCGGACGGTGAGCGGGAGCCTCAACTACGACTCGGATTTCGGGCCGGGCATGGAAGTGAGCTGGGAACACCGGAACCTCACCGGCTGGGGCGACGATTTTATGGTGGAGATCCCCGTCTGGCGGGATTTGCAGCAACTGGGCTTTAAGTACTCCCGACCCTTTTTTCTCTCCCGCCAGCAGACTTTTTTGGCCAACGCGGCCTTCCTCCGGGAAAAATCCGATTCCTACGACCTTAAATCGGTCTCGGCCTCCGCCGGCGTGGAGCGCCAGTTTTCCCGGATCCTCCGCGGCGCGCTTTCGGTTAAACTGGAGGCCGGAAAACTGAACGAGTTCATCAAAGACGAGAGGAATTACCGGATCTGGGGTTTTCCGGCCACCTTTGACTGGAATTGGGCCAACAACTTAATGGAGCCGACCCGGGGCCATCGGCTCGCCGTTTTGGTCGCCCCTTACATGGGTTTCTATTACAACAACTTCCAGATTTTTAAGACCCGGGTGGACGCCTACCAGTACTTTTCCCTCATGGACGAGGGCAAGCTGGTTTTGGCCCTCCGCGCCACCGTCGGCAACATCAGCGGGGCCGACACTTTAAGGCTCCCGTCCTCCTTGCGCTTTTTCAGCGGCGGAGGAGGGTCCGTCCGGGGTTACGAATACCAGTCGATCGGGCCCCGCAACGCCAAGGACAAACCCCAGGGCGGCAATTTTTTAAACGAGGCGAGCGCGGAAATCCGCTGGCGCTTTTCCGAGACCATCGGACTTACTTTTTTCGCGGACGGCGGCAACCTTTGGGACGAGGCGGATTTTTCCCGCCTGGGCCGCGACTTTTTATGGGGCGGCGGCCTGGGCGTCCGCTATTACACCGCCATCGGCCCTTTCCGCTTGGATCTCGCGACTCCCTTTACCCCCCGGGACGGGCGCGATTCCCCCCTCCAAGTCTACATCAGCCTCGGCCAGAGCTTTTGATTATGGTTACGCTATCCAAACGAGCCAAACCCGCCAAGCCTTCCCACCGCAAGCGCCGTTTTCTTTTCCGCGGCCTTATCGCCCTCGTGGCGCTTTCGGCTCTGGCCATAGGAGGCGCCTTCCTTTTCCTGCGGAGCGAGAGCGGGCTCCTGTTTGTCCAAAAGAAAATCCAAGAGGGCCTCGCGGAAGCTGGCCTCTCCATGGAAGCGGGCGCGGTGGAAGGCCCCCTGCCAGGCCTTTTGGCTTTTAAAGATTTGCGCCTCGCCGACTCTAAAGGCGTCTTTTTCCGGGCCGACGAGCTGCGCGTGGCCCTCAACGTTTGGGCCCTTTTGGGGAAAACCGTGGAGGCGCGCGATTTGACCCTCGTGGGGGGAGATTTAATCCGCCCGCCCATCACGGCCGCGGCGGCTCCAGAAGAGAAAAAACCCTTCGCTTTTCCCGACTTTAAATTTAAGGCCAAAATCAGCGTCGCCGACGCCCGGCTTTTCAGTTCCCAAGATCCCCTCTTGGCCCAGAGCCCCCTCAATCTGGAGGCCGACCTTTTCTTGGATCCCCGCGCCCGTTCCCTCGCGGGGGACTTCGCCCTTTCCTGGCGCGGTCCCAAGGCGCGGGGCTTGGATTTTTCCCTCAACCTGAGCCAGGATAGCGCCAACCTTTTAACCGTCGCCCTTGTCCTGGACGCGGGAGCCGATTCCCCCCTCTCCCTTTTCGCCTCCTCCCTTCCCTGGGAGAGCCCCGTCTTAACCCTCCAGGGGACGGGTCCCGCGAGCGCCTGGAAAGGGACTTTAGCCATGACGGGGAGCGCGCCGGGCTCGGAAGCTGACCCGACAATCCCGTCCCCGGGCCTCCGGGGGGACTTGGAACTGCGGGGGGAAGACGGACGCCGGCTCGCGGAACTCCTTTTCGAGCCTAATCTTCCTTTGAGCCTCAATTTGAGCCTCGTTAAGGACCCCGCCTTTCCCCTCCCCGGAACGCTGGAGGAAAACGTCGGCAAGGCGCTGGCGCTTCAAGTCGCCGCCTCAAAGAAAGACGGCGAAATCGCGGGGACCCTCTCCCTCGCCTCGGAAAAAGGCGCGCTCCGCTTCAGCGAGGTCCGGGCCGCTTTCCGGGGGGAAGAGACCCTCGCGAGCCTCGCGGGCTCTTTGACCCTCGCGCCGGCGAGTTCAGATCCGGCGGCCGCCGCGCCTCCCGCGGGGGAAGGCGCGAGCCCGACCCCAAGCGCGCCGGAGGTCTCCCCAGCGCCCCTCCCTCCTCCCGCGCCCCTCGCGTCCCCCCCGCCTTTGACCGCCCAGCTGCGATTGGCCGTAGCCAGCCGCGCGGCGGAATTTGAGATCGAAGGCTTCGCCTTGAACGGGGAAGGGCTCTCCTTAAGCCTCCAAGGCGCGCTAGAACGCGGGGAAAAGGAGAGCGCGCGGGCGAATTTAGACTTCGCGCTCCAGGAGGACTCCCCTTTCTGGGGCTTTATCAGCCCCCTCGCGCCTTTCCTTAAAGAAAAAAGCGCCGTCGCTCTCCATTTGCGGGGGACAGGCGAGCTGGCGGCGCCGCGCGCCCTGGACGCGAGCCTCACGCTCGCGGTGGGGGAAGTGGGGGCCTTCGCGGAGGACCGGGTCCGCGGCGGAATTGAGAGCCGTATTGAGGCTAAAGGCGAGCTTGACGGCCTTTTGGCCGTCTCCGCGGAATTTGGCGCCGACTCTCTCTCGCTCCTCGCCCAGCCGGGCGACGCCGCGCCCCTGCTCTTCCGCGCGCCCAAACTCACCGTCGCGGGGGAAAACCTGCGCCTTTTTCCCCTGTCGGATATCAACGCCAAACTGAGCCTGGAAGCCCAGGGGCCCTTTGGGGAAAGCGTCCCGGAAAATCCCCAAAGCCCCGCGGAGACGCGCTTGGAAGGCGACTTTTATTTCGCGCGGGACGGGGAGGCGATAAGCGTTGGCGCGCGGGAACTCTCTTTAAGCTCTTTGAACGCTCGCCTGGGGAGCCCCGCGGCGAGCGCGTCCTTCGGCGCGGAGGGTCCCCCGACCCTCAGAGGCGCCTTAAGCCTTTCCGTGGGCGACTGGGAGCTTATTTCCAAGCTCGCGGGAATCGAGATTGAGGGCTCGCCCCTGGAGCTTTCCCTGTTCGCGCCCCCCGACGCGACCGCCCCGGAAATTAACGCGGCCCTAAGCTGCGCCTTTCTCTCCGTCGGCCCGAACCTGCGCCTGGGGAACGCCAATTTAAGCGCCCGGCTCGTCAATCCTTTTGAGCCCGCGCGCGCCCTCTATTTCGTTAAGCTGGGCCTGGGGCCGGGCCGCGTCGGGGAAACGCCCTGGGCCAGCGGGTCAGTTAGCGTCGAAAATCCCCAGGAAGGCGGGCCGGTCACGGTCCAAGCCAACTGGGCCAAACCCCAGGGCGGGGACTTATTGGCTTTGGAGGGAGTCTGGCGCGGTCCGGGCGCCTTAGTTTATCTCTCCAAGCTCGCTTTCGCCCCTCCCTTTCTCCCCCGGCCCCTCGTTTTGGCTAAACCCGTCTCCCTTATAGCCTCCGGGCCTGACTTTGATTCCGCTAGCCTTAAATTGGACGAGTTGAGCCTCGCTTTAGGGGACGCGACTTTCGTCCTCGCGGGCTCCCTGCGGCCCCTTGACGCCCGCGCGAGCCTCAAAAATCTCCAATTCGCGGATTTAAAAGGCCTTCTGGGGGATAAAACCCCTTTGGGCGATTTGAGCCTCGATCTCGCGTACGGCGAAACCGGCCAAGGCGCCTACTCCCTCTCCGCCAACGTCGCGCCCACCGGCGACCGCGGCCAAAGATTGGTCTTTGGCCTGCGTTCCGCTGGAAGCCTTTCGGGCGGCGTCCTTTTAAAAGGCGACGTTGACGCGACCCTTCCCGGTCGGGAAAGGGACAATCCCATCAAGATCTCCTACGAGATTCCCTTCAGAAAGGCGGGGGCCTTCCCGCGCCCCAATCTCGCGGGGCCCTTGCGCGCGAGCGCCCATTGGACGGGAGAAGCCCAGAGCGTTTTTTCCTTCCTCGGGCTCGCGGACCGCCGCGTCTCCGGCGCCTTGGAACTGGACGCCCAGGTGGGGGGCTCCCTCGCGAACCCCATCCCCCGCGTCTCCCTCTATCTGGCCAACGGGTCCTACGAGGACCAGATCCTGGGGCTCTCCTTAAGCGACGCGAACGTGGAAGTGGAAGCCGCCGAGGGCCTCCGGGAAATCCGCCTCTTGGCCGAGGCCGCGGACAAGGGCGACGGGACTATCCAATTGGAGGGATCGCTGAATTTGGCGAGCGAGCCCCCGCGCCTTTCCATCCGGGGCCAGCTCAAACACCTCTCGCCCTTTCACCGCGACGATCTGACCGTCATGGCCTCGGGTCTCGCGAGCCTCGAGGGGCCCTTAAGCTCCCCGGCCATCTCGGCCAAGCTCTTGGTGGAGTACGCGGAGATCAGCCTCAATCAGTTCGGCGGCCCCTCGGTCCAGACCTTGGAGATCGCCAACGAACTCGTCAGAACCTCGCTGGGGCTGCCCTTAAACGTTGAGGCGGAGATCCCCCGGGCGGCTTATATCCGCGGCCGGGGCCTCGATTCCGAATGGAAGGGCCAATTCCGCGTCGGGGGAAGCACTGGCGCGCTGGATCTCGTGGGGAGCCTTTCGCCCACCCGGGGCTTTTTTACCCTTTTGGGCAAAGAGTTTACTTTTTCCGGAGGCGAAATAGCCTTCCGGGGAGGCTCGCGCCTCAATCCCGGCTTGGATATAACCCTGACGCGCGACGTTCCGGATTTAACGGCCTACCTGAAGGTCCAGGGTTCCTTGAGCCGACCGAAAATCAGCTTTGAGAGTTCTCCGCCCTATCCTTCCGACGAGGTCCTCTCGCAGATTCTCTTCGGGAAAAAGGCCTCCCAGCTTTCCCGTTTCGAGGCCATCCAATTGGCTAACAGCCTGCGGGAAATGTCCGGGGTGGGCGGAAACGTGCCCAATCCCCTGGTAACCATGCGCGACGCCTTAGGCTTAAGCGTTCTCAAGATGGGGGAAAGCTCCGGCGGGAGCGAGCGGCGCCTCGCGGAAAACAGTTTCCGCGACGACTTGGATCTCGACGACGACGAGAGCTCAAGCGACGAGGGCGGCTCCACCATCGAGGCCGGCAAATATTTAAGCGACAACATCTACGTCGGCGTGGAGCAGGACCTGGCGCGGGACGAGACCGGCGTGCGCGTCGAGGTGGAACTCGCTCCCAACGTGAACCTGGTCAGCCGTTCCACGGCCTCCTCCAATCGCGTGGCCCTGGGCTGGAAGCGCGACTATTAGCGGAAAAAGCGCGCCTTTAAAGCGATCTTTCACGGGAAATGCGCCTTTTTCCCGCCGCGCCCAAGGGCCGCCCCGCGCGATCCCTAGAAGGCCCTTAAATCCCGCGTTTCGCGCTCCCTCTCGCCGTTTGACTTTATATAGCCCTTTTTTTATGATAGCTAAAGTCTAAACTCGCCTTCATCGCGCGGAACCCATGAGGGAAACGCGGCGCGCGGCGCGAGCTTTCCCGCGCGAGGCTTCCCTCTTAAGGGAAGCTTTACGCGAAACGCGAGGCTTAAGCTTGACGTTTGGGAGCGCTTCTCTTCCCAAGCCTTAAGCGCGGAAAATAAATCGCCGCGCGACATCTTGCGCGAAAGCGAAAAACGTTTGTCTCCGCCATCTTGATCGCGTCTTTTTTCTCTCTTTTTCTCTCTTTTTTTAGGGAGACTAAAGAGGGCGCGCCTCTTCAAGCGGGCGTTGGCGCCAAAGCGCCGGGATAAGGACGGAAGGGCCGCGCGGCCAGATTTCCGCCAAACGAAACAAGTCGTCACTCGCCACCCCCTCCAAGGGGAAATTAACGCGCGCTTTCCCCTAACGCCAAGGTGCGCCCATGCCTTCCCGCGCCCAAGCCTCCTCCAAAAAGCTTATTTTAATCCCCATATTCCTCGTCGTCCTCCTCGCGGCGGCCTTCGCTGGCTGGAAAATCTTCGCCCCGGGCCAGAGCGAGCCGGCGCCGACCCGGCCGGTCGCGCCAGCGCCGACAGCCGAAGCTCCCCCCGCCCGGGTTTTTATTGACCCCCTGACCCAAGGCTTCCATATCGGGCTCGTCACCGCCTCGGGAATCCAGGGGGACGACAGCTTTTGGGGCGCGAAACAGGTCCTGGAAAAGTACGGCGCGGTGGAGGACGGAGGACTCGTCAAGCACGTCACCTATCCCGACAATTTCGTCGCTGAACTCTCCAAGAGCGTGGAAACTATTGAGATCCTGGCCGACGACCCCTACATGAAGGTCATCTACGTGATGGAGGCCATTCCGGGGACCAGCGAGGCCTTTAACAACATCCGCCTGAAAAGGCCGGACATCCTCCTTTTGGCGAGCGAAAGCCACGAGGACGCCAAATTCATTTCCACGTCGGCGGATCTGGTGGTCAACGCCGACTTTATTTCTCGGGGTTATCTGATACCCTACGCCGCCAAGCTCCTGGGGGCCAAAACCTTCGTGCACGTCTCTTTTCCGCGTCACATGCTGGACGAGTCCTTAAGCCGCCGCCGGGCCATTATGGAGGTGGCCTGCGAGGAGCTGGGCCTCAAATTCGTCTACGAGAACGCCATTGACCCCACCGGGGACGAAGGCATGGAGACGGCCATCAATTTTATGCTTGAGAAGACCCCCGAGTGGATTTCCGAGTATGGGCCGGACACCGCCTTCTTCAACACCAATAACGCCCTGACCGCGCCCATGATCGCCAAAATCGTCGAGTTCGGAGGCTTTTTCGTGGAAGCGGACGAGGCCTCGCCCCTGATGGGTTACCCCCAGGCCCTGGGACTGACCATCGACGCCGAGACCGCGTCTAATCCCGAGATCATCCAAACCATCGAGCGGGCCTTAATAGAGCGCGGGGCCTCGGGCCGTTTGGGCACCTGGACGAGTTCCCTTTCCGCCACCCACATCCAAGCCTTGGTGGAATTCGGCCGTAGGGTGGTCTTGGGCGAAATCGCCAAAGACGATCTGGCGGCGCTTTTGGGCTTATACCACGAGTATTCCAACGGCATCTCCTGGAACGGCTCCATTTTCAAGGACGCCTCCACCCGCCAGTACGATAACGTCTTTCTGATCTACCAGGACACTTATATCTTCGGCAAGGGCTACCTCGATCTGACCTCCCTGGAAGTGCCGCCCAAGTACTGGGCCGTGAATATCGGCGACGTGGGGGGCGGCGCCCCCGCCGCCTATCACGTGGCCATCGTGACCGGCCCGTACGATCAGGGCGCGGAAGACGTCATCGGGGCCCAGGAGATGATCCGCCGCTACGGGAGCGTGGAAAACGGCGGGCTTATCGCCCACGTGCTCTACCCTTCGGCCTTTTTGGACGACGTCGACGCGGTCTCCGCGCTCATCGAGGGCTTGGCCGAGGATCCTTTGCTGAAAGTTATCGTGGTCAACCAGGCCATCCCGGGCACCGCCGAAGGCTTCCGCAGGGTTAAGGCCAAAAGGCCGGAAGTCTTCCTCCTTTCCGGGGAACCCCACGAGGCCCCGGAGACCATCGCGGAACACGCGAACCTCGTCGTCGCCGCCGACTACATCTCCCGGGGGTACCTAATTCCATATTCCGCCAAGGAACTGGGCTCCAATACCTTCGTCCATATCTCTTTCCCCCGGCACATGTCCTACCCCAGCCTGGCCTTGCGGGCCAAAATCATGGAGGAGGCCTGCGCGGATTTGGGAATGTCCTTTTACCGGGAAACCGCCCCGGACCCGGTGGAGGAAGGCGGCATCAAGGCCGCCCGGGATTATATTCTGAGCGCCGTCCCCCAGTGGCTCGAAAAATACGGGACGGACGCCACTTTCTTTACCACCAACGACGCCCACACCGAGCCGCTTCTGGAAGTATTGGCCGAGCGGGGGGGATTTTTCGTGGAAGCCGATATACCCTCGCCCCTTTTAGGTTACCCCCGGGCCTTTAAAATCGACGCGCAACCCTTCCTGGGCCAATGGAACCTCATCCTGAAGGTGGTGGAAGAGGCGGTGGTCGAGGCCGGGGCGGCCGGGCGGCTGGGGACCTGGGCTTATCCCATGGGCTTTACCCAATCGGCGGGCCTGGTGGAATTCGGCAAGCTCTTGGCGGAAAACAAGACCACGGAAACGGACGTGAACGCCATCGTGGACTGCCTGGGGATCTTCTCCCCCGGGGCGCGCTGGAGCGGGGCCTTCTTAAACGACTCGGTCACCGGCCGGCCCATGCGCAATTTCTTTTTGGCGTACCAGGACACTTACATTTTAGGGAAAGGCTACATCGAGACCACCAAAGTCGAGGTTCCGGACAAATACTACGCCATCCGTCTCGACTAACTTAAGAGGGGCGCCGCGCCCCGAAAGGCCCCATGAGAGACGCCAGAGAGAAAAAAACGATCGCCAAGCTCGTGGCCTTGGTCATCGTGGCCTTCCTGATTATGACCTTGGCGAGTTATTTCTACGTCAGCATGGTCATGAAAAGGCAGCTGGACCTTTTCGCCCAAAACGAAATCGTTTTCTACCAGACTTCCCTGCGCGCGCTCATTCAGTCCAACGAGGACGCCTTAACCCACGCCTCCGCCATGATGGCCCTGAGCCTGGACAAAAAAGCGACCTCGGACGAGCTTTTGGAGGTCCTAAGGGCCTTAAGCTCCGTTTTCAAAACGCAAAAGGACATCCAAAACGTCTTCCAGTCGATCTACGGTTTCATCGACGGCAATTTTATCGACGACTCCGGCTTTATCTCGGGGGCTTTTTTCAGCACCAAAACGGCGCCCTGGCTGCGGGGCGCCATTCTCTCCAACGGCCTGTACCACGCCGAGCCCGCGGTCAACCCGCGCTCGGGCGTGGCGGTGGCCTCCATTTCCAACGTCATTTTTGACAGCAAAGGGGAAAGCCGGGGCGTTCTGGCCATCGACTACCTTCTGGACCCCATCGTCCGCCAGGTGAGTTCCTTCAAGGTCGGGAACGTGGGCTTCGGGGTCTTGACGGACAGGGGCAATTCCGTTTTGACCTATCCCGATCCCCAATACGTCGGGGCGAGCCTGGACCAGATCCCCGGCTTCGAGAGCCTGGCGGAAAGGCTCCCCGACGATCAGGCGCGGATTTTAATCGAGCGTTTCGAGTCCGACGGGGTCTCCTATATCGGCTTTTTCAGTTCCCTGGAAAACGGCTGGCATCTGGGAGTCGTCGCGCCCTTGAATTTTTATTACGCCGAGGTCTTCGACACCTTCCCGGCGATCCTTCTAATCAGCCTCGCGCTCGCGGCCGTCTTGAGCTTCGTTTTGATTCAGCTGAACCGCGCCAAGAACCGCTCGGAGGAGGAAAACCGTCTGAAATCCTCCTTTTTAGCCCGCATGAGCCACGAAATCCGCACCCCCATGAACGCCATAATCGGCCTCTCCGAGCTCGTCCACCGCGACTACGGCAACCCCGAGGGCCTGGGCTACGTCTCCGAGATCCGCAAGGCCGGCAACAACCTTCTGGGGATCATCAACGATATTTTGGATTTCTCCAAGATAGAGTCCGGTAAGTACCAACTCCACGTCGGCGAGTACCAGACGGCCAATCTCCTTTCCGACGTCATCGGGGTCGCGGAGGCGCGCGTGCGGGAAAAGCCCATCTTTTTCCTCACGGAGATTTCCCCGACCCTTCCCAAGACCTTGCTCGGCGACGACCGGGGCGTGCGCCAGGTCCTCATCAACCTCCTCTCCAACGCTATCAAGTACACCGACCACGGCCAAATCAAGCTGACCGCCGCGAGCGAGGAAATCGCGGAAGGCGAGATCCGCTTAATCTTTTCCATCTCCGACAGCGGCGTGGGCATTAAAAAGGAGGACATCCAAAAGCTCTTTGGGGTCTTCGTGCGCCTGGAGGACGGCGCGACCGACCATTACGTGGAGGGAAGCGGCTTGGGGCTTTCCATCGCCAAGAGCATCGCCAACCTCATGGACGGGGACGTCTCCTGCCAGAGCGAGTTCGGGATAGGCTCCGTTTTCACGGCCACCTTCCGCCAGAAGGTCTTGGACCCCACCCCCCTCGAAAGCTTTCTGCCCCACGAGCAGACCCCCAAGACTCCCATGGGCCTCGCGCCTTTCCAGGCCCCGAACTTTAAAATACTGGTGGTGGACGATATCCGCGTCAACCTGGTCGTGGCGAGCGGCCTTTTGAGCCCCTACGGCGCGCGCGTGACCACGGCCCTTTCGGGAGAGGAAGCCGTCGCGCTCGCTAAGGGCGAAAAATTCGATCTCCTCTTAATCGATCAGATGATGCCGGAACTCGACGGGGTGGCCACCCTCAAAAAGATTCGCGATCTCTCCGAGCTTAACCGCGCGACCCCGGCCGTCGCCTTTACGGCCAACGCCCTTAAGGGCGCGCGGGATCTCCTCATTTCCCAGGGCTTTGACGACTTTATCTCCAAACCCATCGAGGGCGACGAGCTAAACGATATCCTCCTGAAATGGGTCCCGGAGGAGCATTGGGGCGCGCCGGCGGAGGGGAGCGCGTTCCCCCCGCCCGAGTCGGCGGGCGCCGACGAGGCGGCGGCCGGCGCGAATGGGGACGCGACCGGCGCCGCCGCGGCTTTCGCGCGAGCGCGCCTCGTCAAAGGACTCGACGCCTCTTTGGGCTTAAAGCGCGTGCGCGGCTCCCCGGAAAAATACGTCTCCGTTCTAAAGACATTTCTCCTTGACGCGGAAGCGATAGCGCCCTTTTTAAACGCCGCCCTCAAAACGAATGGCGCGCGCGACTTTAAAAACCTCGCGATCCGCGTCCACGCGCTAAAGACGGCCTACGCGAATATCGGGGCGACCGAATTTTCCGCCAAAGCCCTCGATTTGGAGACGGCCCTCAATCAGGAAAACGAAATGGTCTTCGCCAACGGGGATTTCGCCTCCTTCGCGGAAAATCTCGGGCTCTTTTCCAGCGGCCTCAAGGAAGCTTTAAGCCCTCCGCCAGCCCTCCGCGCGTCCACGGCGAGCTTCGGCTTTACCAAAGGCGATCTCTTAAACCTCAAAGGCTATATCGAGGCCAAAAACATCCAAAACGCCGATATCCTCCTCGAGGAAATCAGCGCGCGGTGCGACCCCGCTTCTTTGGAAATTTTCACGGAAATCGCCGAAAACATTCTGGTCTCCGATTTCGCGAAAGCCCTGGAAAACGTCGCGAAAATCAGCTCTTCTTAAGGGGGCCAAGATGGAACCGGAAAAAAGCGCGGCCAATATCCTCGTCGTCGACGACTCGCTCACTAACCTCAAAAGCGCCAAGCTCGCCTTAAACGACCTTGGCAACGTCTTTACCGCGCCTTCGGCCGCCAAGATGTTCGCCCTTTTGGATTCCGTTATCCCCGATCTCATTCTCCTCGACATCAACATGCCGGAAATGAGCGGGCTGGAGGCCATCGCGCTTTTAAAAAAAGACCCCCGGACGCTTGACGTCCCCGTCATTTTTTTGACCTCCCGGACCGATAGCGGCTCGGAACTCCAAGGTCTCCATCTGGGGGCCGTGGACTACATCGGCAAGCCCTTTGACTCCCACCTCCTGAAGATGCGCGTGGAGATCCATCTCGTCATGCGGAACCAGCGGCGGGCCCTGGAAAGCCAGAGTTTGGAGCTGCGGAAATTTAACGACAATCTCCAGGAGATGGTGCGGGAAGAGACCGAAAAGGTCGTCCGGCTCCAGGGGGCGATTTTTCACGCGGTGGTGGATCTCGTGGAAAGCCGGGACGACATCACCGGCGGACATATCAGCCGCACCATGAAATGGCTGAAACATTTGGTGGACGGCCTCTTGGAGCGGGGCCTCTACCGCGAGGAGATCCAAGAATGGAACCTCAGCGTCTTTCTCCAGTCCTCCACGCTGCATGACGTGGGCAAAATCTCCATCAGCGACGCTATTTTGAAAAAGCCGGGGAAACTCACGGAAGAGGAATTCGCGGCCATGAAGCTCCACACCACCTTCGGAGCCGAAATTATCGACAAAATCAAGGCCAGCCTCCCGGAGAAAGATTCCTCGTTCCTCTATCACGCGCGCGTCCTCGCCCTCACCCACCACGAGAAATGGGACGGCACGGGGTACCCCCAAAATCTCGCCGGCGAAAATATCCCGCTCCAGGGAAGGCTCATGGCCATTTCCGACGTTTACGACGCGCTTGTCAGCAAACGCCCCTACAAGGAGCCCTTCTCCCACGAAGAGGCCACGCGGATAATCGTCGACGGGGCGGGGAAACACTTTGACCCGACTCTCGTTAAAGTTTTCGAGAGCGTGGCGAGTAAATTCCGCGAAGACTCTTAAAAAATTTTTCGCGTCATCCTCAAAGTCGCGCGATTAATCCAAGCTCGCGCCGCCGCGCGCGGATAGTTTTACCCTGAAATGTCCTTTTCGCCCCAAAAAGGAGAGAGTTTCCGCGAGATGGCGTCGTTCATTCGCGGAAGCGTCGCGCCTTCTTTCATTTAATTTGACAACAAAATGTCCTGAAGTCATCCTTAAGGTCGCGCGCTTAGTCAGTCGGCAACGGATACTTTGTGGCGACGCTGGCGAAATCGCGATTAGCGGTTAACTCCGACCTTCTCTATCGCGCCAGACGGCGCGCGCCGCCACTTCAAAGAAACATAATCCGTTATCCAAGCGGAGCGGCGAATATCTCGCGCCTGGCGGGTCTCGCGCCCGGCCCTCTCCCATTCGGGGCTGGCGTCCAAGGCCTCCTCATCTTTGTGAGGGCGCTTTATAACCTCGTCAGGAATGGAAGCCCGCTTATGGGTGGCGTCCTTGTGGTTCTTTTTCCTCCACGGCGGCCTTTTCTCCGTTTTTGGGCTTTTCTGGCTTGACGATCTCCTTGCCGGAGGGGAGGTGGCCGTTTGCGGAATCCTTGACCGCGTCCAGGGCGTCAAGGTTTCCGCGGACACTCGTTATGGCCAGCTGGGCTCTTTTCAAGGCCGCCACAATAACAGGGGGGATATCTCGCGACGTCTCTCTTAGGACAGACGAAATCTCGGCGAGGGCGGGTTCGAGCGCGCCCTTAATCGCTTCGAGCCGTTTGGCTGTTATCCTGGGACGTTTTTTGGACATATCCGAGCCGAAACTGGTAATCCATGGCGAACTCGCCATGGAGTCGCCCTGAGGGGGCGGCGCGGGAATCTATGATGTTTAAATTATCTATAAAGCGCCTCAAAACGCAAGCTTTTTCTTGCGATTAATCTGTTTTTTTGGATTAAGGCTAATCCAGGACGCTTGGAACCCAGTTATCGCCTTTGGGCGCTATCAGACAATTTGTGGGAGAGAAGATTAAGCTGGCCCAAGGTTTTTTCGCGCGCCTGACGAAGGGAGTTGATTCCCGCCGCGCGAGGGACTCTGGCGCCCCCAAAAGCTTTTTCCGAGGGCCTCCCCCGCCTTTGGGGGCCAGGGGAAGGCTCAAGCGCGGTTCGACAGCCCGGAAAAAGCGGGCCGCGAAGCGCGAAAGGCCGCGCGGGCGCGCGGAAAAGCCGGAAGGCGTGAGTAGCCTCTCCCTGGCCGCGCTTTAGTTTTGGCCGCGCGGAGCAAGCGTAGGGAAAAAAGAAGGGCGGTGGGGAAATACCCCCGCGCGCCCCACGGCGTCGGTGGCGGCCCCTTCTTTAGGCGTCGAGTCTCGGGCCCTTCAGGTTCGGGGCGCCGGGCGCGAGGCTCACGAGCGGGGCATCGGGGAGTTCGTCCTCTTCCTTGGGGCCTTTGACGGCCTCCTCGGGCTCGCGGAAGAGGGGCGAGTCTTCGTCGCTCGCGAGGGCGCTCCGCGAAACCTTATCCGCCATCTTGACGGGGATGATATTGAAGGTCCTGATAATCCGCTCGGGGATGTCTTTGGGGGGGGCTTTCTCGTTATCCTGGGGGATAATGAGGGTTTTGAGTTCCCCATGGTGGGCGGCCATGATCTTCTCTCTGAGGCCGGCGAGGGGGAGAGTTCTCCCGCGCTTGGCGATTATTGCCGGTCATGGGCGCGTCCCTTCCGCTCTTCCTTTTGGTTTGGCCGACACCAAGCCCCGCGCCAGGGTAATTCCGACCAAGGGCCCGTCCTTGGGGATGGCCTCCTCCGGCGCGCGCGCGGGGACATCGTTCTTATGGTGGAAGTTGGGGTCCTGGCCCAGATTGGGGGAGATGGAGCGGACGTGGCAAAGGGCCGGCGGGCTGGTTTCCGCGTGATCTTGCCCAGTTATCCGGTTAAGATGAGGTTGCCCTTGCCCGGCGGCTCCAGAATTTAGGTCGTGAGCATTTCGCCGCCCGCCTCGGCGCGGGCGAGGCCCGTGGCCAGGCCAATCGCGTCGGTCTCTTCGGCCACGCCGAAGCGAAACTTGGGAATCCCCAGGCGCCGCGAGACGCTTTAGTCCGCGACCTTGATCTTGGAGTTCGCGTTCCGCTCTCCGAAGCGCGCGAATTAGCGGGCGAGCTTGCGGTGGGGTGAGGCGATTTCGCGCTCCAGGACTAGCGATTACGCCTTGGAGGCGTGGCGCGGATGACCGTCGGAATGGCGTTGACGGAGTTCTCTTCCCTCTAAACGGCGAGGCCGTTGGCCAGGACTTCTTTTTTGACGCGGACGCTTTTGGGGGAATGGCGTATCAGCTAGGCTGCCGCCGCCGAGAGGGGCTTGAATCGGATTAATTTGATGTAGTAAAATGGATTGTGTAGGGAGTCTCACGTTTGGAACGCCCTGCCGCCGGGACTGTTTCCGAACCAGCTCCCTCCCAGCGGGACTTCCCGCGCGGCGCAGGTGAGGATGTTGATCCCGGTTTCGTAATTTTGTTTGTGATTGCGGCGCTGGCTCGCCTGTCCGTTCCCGATTGCCAGGCTGACTGCGGGGGGATGACGTGCCTAACTTCAATATGGAGGACTTAGTCCTTCATCAGCCAGTGGACCGCTTCCTCAAGGCGCTTATGGCCAGCGAGAAATATCGTCCCGCCATTTTGCGGCTTCTGCAAGTTCCCCCAGAGCTTTCCGAAGGCTCCAGGCTTCTCAACAGGGAAATCTTCCTGACCAACATGGGTCGAAGGTTTCTCGACTGCCCGGTCGAGCTGCGCAACAAGCTCGTCATTGATTACGAGTTCGTGACAACCTGGAGAGAATCCCATTTCGACAAGCTGTTTGAGTACCTCCCCCCACTGGTAAAGACACTCTCAAAGGAGAAGAAGGAGAGAGCGCGGGTCATTATGGAGCTCGTCGTCTTGCGCGGCACCGCGAAAAAGAAAAGACAAGATTTCTATCTCAGCGATAACCTGCTGGGCGAGCTTTGCGTTTACTTCAAGCCACCCATATTTTTCATGAAGGATCACATCGACATG
>JAISCZ010000139.1 GCA_031265205.1 Deltaproteobacteria bacterium | reverse complement strand
CCGGGGCCTTTTCTTCAAGGGCCTCCCTTGGCCCGCGAGGAACAAGCCATTCCCCAGGGACCCCGCGGGAAATGGCGCGCCCACGCCAATATACCACGAACGGGACTCTCAGAGACCTGAAGCCTTTTAACGCCGCGCGCCCCCGTCTTCCAGAAAACGCCCCCGCGAGTCGGATGGATTAAGGAGCCTCCGAAGGCCTCTGGAGCGCGTTTTAGAAAAAAAACGGGGAGGCTAGCGCCCCGTCTTCCGCCTCTCCCTCCTTAAGGAAGGCTCGCGGGAAGATTTGCCCATCTTGGCCCTTTCCCTGGCGAGAGTCCAGGGCAAAGAGCGTGGGAGAAGAAGAATCAACTCCCCAGAGCCGAGCTAAACGCGCGCGCCGACCTGGTGAGGACGAACTTTGGAAAGAGCGCGAGCCGACGCGACCGCGGCTTTGGCGACTCGCGCCTGCGACAAAAATTAGCTTGAGTCCTCGCCGGCGCCCATCAAAGCCGCCATAGAGAACTCACGCGGCCGCGAAGCCCCGCGCGAACGGGGTTATCACGCCACGTCCCGCCACTGAGGCCATTGTCCAGGCCCAGTCGGGGGCAAGGGTTATTCGCGGCGCGCCGCTTTCACGGGGGCCATTTTTTTAACCTTGACCGCGGCCTTGGGCTTTTCGCCGCGCGCTTCCGTCTTTCGCGGAACCTCGTTTCCCTGGGGGCGAAATCGGGAAAAAAGAGGAAAAAACGCCTAACTTCAAGGGCTTGACAGGTTGAGGCGCCCCGCCTCGCGTCCATCGCGGCGCTTATTGGAACGGCGCCCAAAGCTCATCCCGCCTTCCGGAAAAGGAATGAAAAGGCCAATGATGGCTTATCGCGGCGCGCGTAAAATTACTTTTACAGTTTAGATTTTTAGCTCTAAAAGAATCGCGCGTTAAAAGTTTATTGTTAGAAAACCTCGCGAACAAGAGCAATATTGGAGGCGACAGACATAAAATATGGGGCGATTATTCGAATCCAAAGCGCCGTAGTCGTTATATTGAATAACTTATACGCCAACGATTAGAGGATCTCTCCACTCCTATAGCGCGGAAAAATTTTAAAGCAAAGGAAATTCCCGCCGGAAGAGGGGCTCCCAGAGCGATTCCCCAGGGGGCAAACGAGGGGGGAAGGCGGCGCGCGCTCAAACCCGAAAAGGGAGAAAGGCAAGGGCGCCAAGACGAGAAATTCAACCGGAGAGAGCGTTTTCGCTTTCGCCTTTAAAATTCTCGGGCAAGGCCCTGCGGGGCTAAGGCCCGGAAAAGAGTCTCCAGCGCTTTTCCGGGGGGCGGGGGAACGCGCGCCCTCGCCCCCGGCGTTTAAAACAGCGGCCCCAGAGCGTCCGGGGCGAGCGCGGTTGGGCGCGGCAAAGCGCTTCGCGAAGAGGAAAACGGCAATGCCGGCCCGGATAGGAATGTCGCGAAATATTTCATTTTCGGAGGCTCGCGGATAAATCCCGTGGCCTTGAGGCCTTGAGCCAAACGGAGCGAGAGGCGCGTCCACCCTTTCGCTTGAGGACGCGCGCCGGAGAGGAAAATTCATGGCGCTCCGTAAAATTAAGCTCTCTTTAGAAGAAATCCAGGCTTTGGCGAAGAAAATTAACGCCCAAAAGAGCGTCTAACGGGAATGTCTCCGGTGGGAAAATTTGAGGAAACGCTTCGGGAAGATTAATCTTAAGGGAAATCTCGCGGCTCAGGCGCGGCGTTCGCGACCCGCCAGGCGCGTCCGACGCGTCCGGCGACCTGGAAGCGCGAGGCGCCATGGGCTTGACGGGGGAGAGACGCCTTCAGGAGCGAGGAGAAAGCCGCGCGGCCGAGGCGCGCGAAGCCATCGGGCCCCGATCCGCCCGACGATAGGGAACTCGCGCTCGCGTTTTTCCGCGAAGGTTATCTTGGCTCGCGCGGCGCGAATCCCACGCTTTTTTTTTAAAGCGCGGAGGCGTTAACGCTGGCGATATTTGAGGCGAAGGCCGCTTCTCAGGCGCCAGGGAGAATTCCTCGCGGCCAATTGAGCGTCCTCTCGCGCTTCAAACTTTCCCTGAGCCCCCCCCGCCGCCGGGCGCGGCGGCGACGGCGCGCCTGGCGATATCGGCCAGAGGGCCGCCCTGGAGACAATAAGGCCAAACGCCGGAAGGCTTAAGAGCGCGCGTCGAGGCTTTTGGCGCGAGGAGAAGAGAGCGCGCGCCGACGGCCGCGACGAGGCGCGACCGACTGACGAGCGCCCGCCACCCGCCCGATACCGGTAACGGCTCCAAAGCGGGGCGCCCGAGGATTTATTCGACGAAGAGAGCGCGCGTTCAGGCTAAAATTCGCGCCGAAGGCCTCTTGGGCGTTACCGCCGCTTCCCGCGGGCGGCCACGGGAGTTTTTTTAAGAGGCGGGCCTCGTCGCTTTCCTCTAACGGTCATCTTTCGCCCCAAGGGGAGACCGTGGCGCATGGCGAAAAATTAAAAAGGCGCGTCCTCTAGCCGCTTTAGCCCGTTAAGGAGCGAGCCTAAGGCTATTCTGGCGGCGCGCCTCAAGCCCCGCGCGCGGCGATGGCGCTCGTGGGGACGGGGCACGGCCTTATCCCTTCGTTCGAGGCTCGCGGGCCGCCCAACCTCTATTGAGGCTTCCGCTCAAACGACCCGGAGTCACGGCTACGGGGCAAGCCCTTAGGAAGCCGCTCCCCAACGGCACAGGTATTGCGCGGAACTCGCCTCCGAGATTCCGTAAACGTCTTGGAGATCATCTATGAAGAACGGGAGCGCGGGGAGAAGACAAAAATAGCGCGTCCACCCGGCCCGCGGCGGCGAGAAACCGAGTCAAGACTCGCGGATCCAAAGAAATGCGGGGGATCATCTATAAAGAACGGGAGCGCGGGGAGAAGACGAAAATAGCGCGTCCACCGGCCCGCGGCGGCGAGAAACCGAGTCAAAACGCGCGAAGCCAAGGAAACGCGGGAGATCATCTATGAAGAACGGGAGCGCGAGGAGAAGACGAAAATAGCGCGTCCGGGCCGCGGCGAAAAAGCCGAGTCAAGACGCGCGAAGCCGTTGGACTTAGGCGGACACGCGGGGGCGACGGCCACTTGTCAACTCGCGCGCGAGGCGCCCTTTTAAAGGAGGAAGTCGCGCGCTAGAAGGTCTCGGTCCATCCTTCCTGGGAAAAAGAGTTTAACGTGGCCGTGGCGTCTTTCAGAAAAAAGACCTGTATTTTATCGTCATCGGCCGAGTACATGCCCTGAAGTTCAGGATGGGTTTCCAAGATGAAACGCTTGGCCTCCAGGCGATCGTCCTCCACGGCTATGGCCTGGACGCGAATCCAAGTGTCCGGGTCCATGAAAGCGCAAATCTCGATTTTGGGGTTGGCCAAAAGCTGCTTGGAAACTTCCTTGGTCTTGCTGGTCTGAAAATAGATCTTGCCCTCAAAGACGGCCAAGGTTCCGAAGGGCCTGACCCGGGGCTGATCGCCCTCGGTCGTGGCCAAGTAATAGACGCCGCGACTTTTAATGAAATCGAAGACCTTCTGGACCGCCGGGGACGGGGCTTCGGCCTGGGCGTGGAGGATTGGGGCCAAGGCGAGGATAAAGAGGAAAGCTAAAGGGGCCATAAGAGCCAAGGCGATTTTGCGCAAAAGTTGCCTCCTTGCGTGGCGTCCCCTCGCGGGGAAAGACCCCGGCGCGACCGGGGGGCGGGGCGCGAAGCCCAATGGTTCGCGTTAAACGCCGGGCGCGCTTTTCCTTGAGACGGAAAAAGCGCGCCGCGGGCGCGTCAAATCGTCAAGCGCTTCTTTTTAGAGTCGCTCGCGAATTTTGATTATAACAAAAACTTTAACCCGGCGCGGGGGTGTAGATTAAAAAAGGTAGCAATTTAGTTGAATGAAATTGGCATATCGCTAGGAATAACGTATTCGTTTTGGGGTAAGCCCTGGCCTGGTGGAAAGGCCAGG
>JAISCZ010000104.1:5000-37553 GCA_031265205.1 Deltaproteobacteria bacterium | reverse complement strand
GCCTGGTGGACAAACCTGGCCTTTCCACCAGGCCAGGGCTTACCCCAAAACGAATACGTTATTCCTAGCGATATGCCAATTTCATTCAACTAAATTGCTACCTTTTTTAATCTACACCCTCGCCGCCAAAGAGCGCTTGAGAAAAGGGTCTTGATTTTATAAAATTAGCGTTTTCGCGCGCTTGACTTAACCCCGCGAAACTCCAAAGAAGCCCGTTTTTTTTGTTATAATGCGCTTTTTCGCGTTTCCCGCGCGGCTGAAGGCGGAAAGAGCCCGCCGCGCCCGCTCTGGCGACGCGCGCCCGTCGCGCCTAGCGCGCCTATTTGGCCTTGCGCGCGCGCCACGGGGAGCGTAAAATAGTCAAGTTTAGCTTTTGGCCTCGCTTTTGGGGCTATATTTAGAAAGCTTTGATCCTATGAGCAAAGAAGAGCGCGACGAGCGGGCCAAAAATTTTATCCGCGCCGCGATCGAGGCGGATTTAGCCGGCGGGCTGAAGAGCCCGGTGGTCACCCGCTTTCCCCCCGAGCCCAACGGGTACCTGCATATCGGCCACGCCAAGAGCGTCTGCCTTAATTTCGGGCTCGCCCGCGATTTCGGCGGGAGAACCAATCTGCGCTTTGACGACACCAACCCGGCCAAGGAAGAGGTCGAGTACGTGGATTCCATCAAGGAGGACGTCCGCTGGCTGGGCTTCGACTGGGAGGAGCGCGAGTATTACGCCTCCGACTACTTCGAGAAACTTTACGAAAGCGCGGTGGCCTTAATTAAGACCGGGGACGCCTATGTCTGCGACCTTACTCCCCAAGAGACCCGGGAATACCGGGGGACCCTTACCGAGCCCGGGCGCGACAGCCCCTTTCGCGGCCGGGGCGTCGCGGAGAATCTGGATCTTTTCGCCCGCATGCGCGCGGGGGAGTTTCCCGAGGGCGGCCGTTTTCTGCGCGCTAAAATCGACATGAATTCCCCGAACCTTAACATGCGCGACCCGGCCCTCTACCGCGTGAAAAAGGCCAGTCACCACCGGACCGGGGACAAGTGGCTCATCTACCCCATGTACGATTACGCCCACTGCGTTTCCGACGCCATCGAGGGCGTGACCCATTCGATTTGCACGCTGGAGTTCGAGGACCACCGGCCCCTCTACGACTGGGTTTTGGAAAAGCTCGCTTGGCCCGCGCCCAGGCCCCGCCAAATCGAGTTCGCCCGCCTCAACCTGGAGCACACCCTCATGAGCAAGAGGAAGCTTTTGGAGTTGGTGCGGGAAAAGATCGTGGACGGCTGGGACGATCCTAGGCTTCCCACCCTCGCGGCCACCCGGCGCCGGGGGACGCCCCCCGAGGCCCTGCGGCTCTTCTGCGAGCGCATCGGAGTCGCCAAGAAGGACAGCTGGATCGAGCTTGAGTGGCTGGAAAAGGCTATCCGGGACGTTTTAAATCCCATCGTCCCCCGGGTTTTGGCGGTTTTGGATCCTCTCAAAGTTATTTTGGAGGATATCCCGCCGGGGGAAATCCGGGAAACGGAAGCCCCCTTCTTTCCCGACGAGCCGGGGAAATTCGGCTTCCGCGGCGCGCGTCTTTCCCGCGAGATTTTTATCGAGCGCGACGACTTCCAGCTGGAGCCCGCCCGTGGCTTCCGCAGGCTCGCCCCCCAGAGGGAAGCGCTTTTGCGCTGGGCGTGCTATGTTAAGTGCGAAAGCGTGGAAATGGGCCCGGACGGGCGGCCCGCGCTTTTGCGCTGCGTCACGTTGGAGCGTCCCAGCGAGGCGGCGGGCGGCAAGCGCGCCCAGCGCCCCGGGGTCATCCACTGGGTGTCGCGGGATTATTCCACGCCCATCGTCGCGCGCCTCTACGACCGTCTCTTTCGCGTCCCCCGTCCTAGCGGGGATTTCGCGACGGAACTCAATCCCGAAAGTCTCGTGACCCGGGAAGACGCCCGGATCGAGGGCGCCATCGCGACTTTTCGGCCTGGCGACCGTTATCAGTTCGAGAGGCTCGGCTACTTCGTCGTGGACCGGGACAGCCCAGAGCCCCCCGGAAAGCCGGTTTTCAACAGAATCGTCCCTTTGAAGGACTCTTGGGCCAAAAGCCAGAAATCTTAGGGAGCTTGGGGTATCCCGCCGTTTTTTTTCTAATCGGGCGCGCGAGCGCTTTTTCGCGGTCTTTCGCGCGTTGTGGCCTTCCCGCGCGGGCAAGGAGTGGAGCTTGGCCTTTCTGGACGCCTTTTTTAAGTTCATGCACGACGTGGGAGCCTCGGATCTTCACTTGAGCTCAGGCAATCAGCCACTGGTGCGCCTCAAAGGCAAGATCGAGAAAATTAGGTACAAAGTTCTGGAAAGCACGGAACTGAAGAAGATGCTTTACGAGATCGCCCCCGAGGAGAAAGTGAAGGTCTTCGAGGAGACCGGGGACGTGGACTTCGGTTACGAGATCCCGAACATCGCGCGCTACCGGGCCAACTTCTTCAACCAAAAATGGGGCGTGGGGGCGGTTTTCCGCGAAATTCCCACCCGCATCCCCACCGTCGACGAATTGGGGCTCCCCACGGTTATCAGCCGCCTCGCCTCCCTCCCCAAGGGCCTGGTCCTGGTCACGGGGCCCACGGGCAGCGGCAAATCCACCACCCTCGCCACCATCATCGACCACGCCAACCGCACCCGCAACGATCACATTCTCACCATCGAGGATCCCATCGAGTTCGTGCACCACTCCATCAACTGCGTCGTGAACCACCGCGAGGTCTACACCCATACCCGCAGTTTCACGACGGCCCTCAAAGGGGCCCTGCGGGAAGACCCCGACATTATTATGGTCGGGGAGATGCGGGATCTGGAGACCATCAGCCTCGCCCTGGAGGCCGCCAACACGGGGCATTTGGTGATGGGGACCCTCCACACCACCTCCGCGGCCTCGACCATCGACCGCATTATCGACATCTTTCCGGCCAACGAGCAGCCCCAGATCCGCACCTCCCTGGCCGACGCCCTCCGGGCGGTGGTGGCCCAGTCGCTTTTCCGGCGGGTGGACAAGCCCGGCCGCGTGGCGGCCCTGGAGATCCTTTTGGCCACCCCGGCCGTCCGGAACCTTATCCGGGAGGGAAAAATACACCAAATCGCCACCACCATCCAGACGGGGCGCAAGTTCGGGATGCAGTCCTTGGACGACGCCATTTTGGACCACCTCCTGGCCGGGCGCGTGAGCCCCTCGGACGCTTACAATTACTGCGGAGACAAAGGAAAATTCAGGCAATACCTAACTTCCCCCCCCGAAGATTTTACGGACGTGTAATATGCTGCACCTCTTTCACCTGGAACTTATCCTCGACAAATTGATGAGCGCGGCCCCGGACGTGTCCGATATCAATATGACCGTGGGGCACCCCATTCAGGTGGAAAGCGGGGGAGAGCTTATTCCGGTCTTCTTCGAGCCCGAAATCCGGCAGCTCACCTCCTATCAGACCGAGACTTTGGCCCTAAGCCTCCTGCGCGGGAACCGTCACCTCATCAACACCCTCCTGGACACCGGGAGCTGCGATCTTTCCTTCAACTTGGAAAACAAGGCCCGCTTCCGCGTCAATATCTTTTCCCAGCAGGGCCGCTACAGCATCGTCATGCGGAAGCTGGAAAACTATATCCGCTCCATCGAGGATTTGGGACTCCCGGAAATCTTCGGGCGGATGAGCAAGGAAAAAAACGGCATCATCCTCGTGACCGGGGCCACGGGCACGGGCAAAACCACCTCCCTCGCGGCTATCCTGGACGACATCAACGCCAATCAGGCGGTGCACGTGGTGACTTTGGAAGACCCCGTGGAATTTATCCACCACCCCAAGATGTCCACCTTTAACCAAAGGGAACTGGGCTTGGATTTCCGCAACTTTTCCGAGGGGCTGCGCTCGGCCCTGCGCCAGGCCCCCAAGGTCATCCTGGTGGGCGAGATGCGCGACCGGGAGACCGTGGAAATGGCCCTGAGCGCCGCGGAGACGGGGCACTTGGTCTTTTCGACCCTCCACACGGTGGACGCCGGGACCACGGTCAACCGTATCGTGGGCCTTTTTGACTCCGACGAGGAAAAACTCATTCGGGTGCGCTTGGCGGACTCTTTAAGGTGGGTGGTCAGCCAGCGCCTGCTGCCCAAGGTGGGGGGCGGGCGCGTCGCCGCCCTGGAGGTTATGGGCAACAGTCTCATGATTAAGGACATCATCACCAACGGCGAGGAGCCGGACCGCACCTTCTACAACGCCATTTGGAGCTTCACCGCCGGCGGCTGGCAGACCTTTGACCAGCATATCCTCGATCTCTACCGCGCCAAGCTTATCACCGAGGATATCGCCCTCACCTATAGCTCCAAAAAATCCGTTATGTCGCGGGGCATCGACACCATTAAGGCCGAGTCCGGCGAGTCCATCTACGCCGTCCGGGGCCTCGCCCTGGAGTCCGACGAGGACGAGTTGGAACAGGCCGCGGCCGAGACCCAGGCGGCGGCTCAGGCGGCGGCTCAGGCTCAGGCCGAGGCCGAGGCCCCGGCGCGTCACCCCCAGGCCGCCCAGGGTCGGGCTTAGCCCTCTCCATGGAAAGCGGGCGCGGAAGGCGCGTTTGGGCGCGCGGGAAGGGCAAGTAGCGTGATTATTGAATGCTCCTTTTGTCAGAAGAAACTCAATATCCCGCCCAACGCCAAATTGCCGTTGGGTAAACCTTTTTCCTTTACCTGCCCTTCCTGCGGCCAGAAAAACACCGTGACCCTGGAGGCTCCCCCGGACGCGCCCGCTTCCCCCGATTTTACCGCGATTCCGCCCGCCGCTCCCCCTCCGCGCGCCCCGGTCCCGCCGAGCCCCGCCCGCCCCGACGGGACCGCTTTCCGGGAGGCCGGGCCCCCGATTCCCCCGCCCCAGGCCGGGCCGGGCTACAGCGTTAACGAAGTCCGGAGCATCATGGAGCTTGACGACATCGGCTCCGAGGGGCTCAAATCGGCTTTGGTGGCCTATGACAGCGAAGAGGCGCAGACGCTCTTGGAGCAGAAGCTCACGGCCATGGGCTATAAGGTCTCTTTGGCGTTAAACGTTCGCGACGCCGCCAAGCAGCTGAAATTCGGGCGCTTCCAGGTGGTGCTCATCCAGGAGGACTACTACGGGGCCACCATTAAATCCAACCAACTCCTCAAGGCGGTCAACAGCCTCGAGCTGGCGATCCGGCGCAAGATGTTTATCGGCCTAATTGGCCCCAGCTTCACTTCCCTCGACGACCTGAGGGCCTTTAGCCTTTCTTTGGACACGGTCATCAACTCGAACGATATCGAGGATATTGAGCGCCTATTGATCAGCGGGCTCGGGCACGTCTCCAAATTTTTCGCGACTTACAATGAGCTGCGGAGCCAAAGGGGCGAGGAATAGAACGCGCGAGGCCCTTAGTCCTTTAGCGCGCGACCCTTGTTCCACAAGGGAGAGAAGCGTAAGGATCTCCAGAGCGTGGCGCCTTTAAGAGCCGCCGCCCCGCGAGCGCAAGCGCTTCGGCTCGCGGAGGAGGGAGGGCGGCTCTCCCGCCAAAAGCAAACGGAACCCGTTGTCATTTCGGCGGTTGTGGGGCGGGCCCGAGCCGCGGTTGGCGCTGACGCAGAGAACCGTGAAATCCCACGAGCAGCCGCGCCGAACGCGGCTTGAGCCGCTCGCTGGCCCAAGGGGATCGCGCGCGGGGCCTTTTTGGTAATAATTCGCGTCGTACCAGTCACCCGTCCATTCCCAGACGTTGCCCAAAACGTCGTGCAGGCCCCAGGGATTGGGATCTTTTTCGCCAACGGGGTGGGTTTTTTCGTCGGAATTTCCCATGTGCCAGGCGTATTGACTTAAGAGCAATGGGGAATCGCCGTAAAAATAGTCGGAGCTCGAGCCGGCGCGGGCCGAGTACTCCCACTCGGCCTCGGTGGGGAGCCGGTATCCTTGGGTCTTTTCGCGCTGGTTCAGTCTATCGATAAAAGAGTTCGCGTCGTCCCACGAAACCATTTCCACGGGCCTGTCGTCTCCTTGGAAAAAGCTGGGATTGTCGCCCATGATCGCTTTCCATTCTCTTTGGGTGACGGGGTATTTCCCCAAATAAAAAGGCGCGGCGATTTCAACCTTCCGCGCGGGCGTCTCGTCCGGCCAGCTGGAGTTGAAAGCTGGGTCGCTTCCCATGACAAACGAGCCGGCCGGAATGAAAACAAATTCCATGCCGAGACTGTTGACCCAATCCCCGGCGCGGGCGGCGCCTCCGGGCGCGCCCGTTAGAGCCAAGGCGAGGGGCAAGGCGGCCAGAAAGGCCAAGGAGAGTGGCGTAAAGGAAAGTTTTTTAAACACTTTTTTCCAAATTGGCCCCAGCTTCGTATTCCCGGACGGCCTGAAGAATTAACCTTTCTTGGGACGAGGGCGAAAGCGCGCGCGACGGCGAGGATCTTGAGCGCCCGCCGAGCGGCGGGCTTAGGGCGCCGCGTCAAGTTTTCGGCGCCGACAATGGGCCGCGACGCCAAAGGGGCGCGGAATAGAGCCAGCGAGGCGAGGCCTTGGCTTCCACGCGCCGAAAACTCTTGGCCTTCAAGGGAAACGGGCTTGAGGCTTTTCGCCGCGCGCGCCGTTCTCTAAGAGCCTCCGCCCCTCCGTAAGCGAAAGCGCTTGGTTTCCAGGGCGGGAGAGGGCGGCTCTCCCGCGAAAAGCAAGCGGAACCCGTAGTCATCCACCCGTTTTTGGGGCGAGTCGAAGCCGCGGTAGGCGCTGCGGCAGAGATAGCTGTAACCACATGAGCAGCCGCGGTGAACTCGGTCTGACCCGCTCGCTGGCCCCAGAGGATCGCGCGCGGGGCCATTCCGGTAATAATCTTCGCCGTACCAGTCACCCGTCCATTCCCAGACGTTCCCGATGATGTCGAATAGGCCCCAGGGATTGGGATCTTTTTCCCCCACCGGGTGGGTTTCTCCGTCGGAGTTTCCCGAGTGCCAGGCGTATTGGCTCAAAAGCGTTTGGGAATCGCCGAAGAAATAGTCGGTAGTCGAGCCGGCGCGGGCCGAGAACTCCCATTCGGCTTCGGTGGGCAGCCGATAGCCCTGGGTCTTTTCGCGCTGGTTAAGTTTGTCGATAAAAGAGTTCGCGTCGTCCCAAGAAACGCTTTCCACGGGTCTGTCGTCTCCTTGGAAAAAGCTGTGATTGTCGCCCATGATCGCTATCCACTCTTTTTGCGTGACGGGGAATTTCCCCAAATAAAAAGGCGCGGTGATTTCAACTTTCCGCGGGGGGGTCTCATTCCGATCTCCGAAGACGGAATCGGGGTCGCTTCCCATGATAAATGAGCCGGCCGGAATGAAAACAAATTCCATGCCGAGGCCATTGACCCAATCCGCGGCGCGGGCGGCGCCGCTGGGAACGCACGTTAGAGCCAAGGCGAGGGGGAATAAAGCCAGAAAGGCTACGGGGAGCGCCGGAAGGGAAATATTTTTAAACACTCTTTACTCCAAATTGGCCTCAGCTTCGTTTCCTCGGGCGGCCTGAAGGCTTTTAGTTTTTATTGGGGGCGTGGGCGCCCGCGCGAGCGACGGCGAGGATATTGAGCGTCCACCGTTCGGCGGACTTAGGGCGCGTCTTCAAGCGTTTCGGCGCCGACAATGGGCCGCGGCGCCAAAGGGACGCGGAATAGAGCGGCCGAGGCGATCCTTCTTGCCCTCAGCGTCCCAAGCCTTTGTCCCTCAAGAGGAAACAAGCTTGAGGCTTTCCGCCGCGCGCGCCGCCCTTTAAGAGTCGCCGCCGTTCTTCCGTAAGCGCGAGCGCTTGGTCTCCAGGGGAGGTGAGGGCCGTTCCCCCGCGAAAAGCAAACGGAACCCGTAGTCATTAACGCGCGCGTCGGGCGAGTCGAAGCCGCGGTAGGCGCTGCGGCAGAGATTGCTATATTTCCATGAGCAGCCGCGTTGAGCGCGGCTTGACCCGCTCGCGGGCCCCAGGGGATCGCGCGGGGGTCCTTTTTGGTAATAATCCGCGTCGTACCAGTCCCCCGCCCATTCCCAGACGTTCCCTAAAATGTCGTACAGGCCCCAGGGATTGGGATCTTTTTCCCCCACCGGGTGGGTTTCTCCGTCGGAGTTATCGCTGTGCCAGGCGTATTGGCTCAAAAGCGTTGGGGAATCGCCGAAGAAATAGACCGTGGTCGAGCCGGCGCGGGCCGAGAACTCCCACTCGGCCTCGGTGGGCAGCCGATAGCCCTGGGTCTTTTCGCGCTGGTTGAGCTTGTCGATAAAAGAGTTCGCGTCGTCCCAGGAAACCATTTCCACTGGCCTGTCGTCTCCTTGGAAAAAGCTGGGGTTGTCGCCCATGACCGCTATCCACTCTTTTTGCGTGACGGGGTATTTCCCCAAATAAAAAGGCCTTGTGATTTCAATTTTCCGCGCGGGCTTCTCTTTTGGAAAGCCTATGTCTGAATCGGGGTCGGTTCCCATGATAAACGAGCCGGCCGGAATGAAAATAAATTCCATGCCGATGCCATTGACCCAATCCGCGGCGCGGGCGGCGCCGCTGGGAGCGCACGTTAGAGCCAAGGCGAGGGGGAAGAAGGCCAGAAAGGCTACGGGGAGCGCCGGAAGGGAAATATTTTTAAACACTCTTTCCTCCAAATTGCCTCCAGCTTCGTTTTCTCGGGCGATCTGAAGGGCTGGCGACTTTCTTGAGGCGCGGTCAACGAAGCGAGCGACAGCGAGGATATTGAGCGCCCGCCGATTGGCGGGCTTAAGGCGCGTCTCCAAGTTTTTCGGCCCCGACAATGAGCCGCGACGCCGATGGGGCGAGGAATAGAGCCCCGAGGCGAGAGGCCCCTGGCTTCCGTTCCCCGTCCCCTTGGGCCCTAAGGGAAACAAGCTTGAGGCTCCCCCCCCCCACGCGCGCCGCCCTTTAAGAGCCGTCGCCGCTTTCCCAAAAGCGAAAACGCCTGGCCATCTGGGGGCGAGGTGGCGGCGATCCCGTGAAAAGCAAACGAAAGCCGTGGTCTTTTTGGCGTTTTTGGGGCGTGACGTTGCTGCGGTTGGCGCTGACGCAGAGATTGCTAAAATCCCACGAACAGCCGCGCCGCACCCTGTTAGACCCGCTCGCGGGCCCCTGGGGATCGCGCGAGGGTCCTTTTTGGTAATAATCCTCATCGTACCAGTCCCCCGTCCATTCCCAGACGTTCCCTAAAATGTCGTACAGGCCCCAGGGATTGGGAGCTTTTTCCCCAACCGGGTGGGTTTCCTCGTCGGAGTTATCGCTGTGCCAGGCGTATTGGCTCAGGCGCGTTTGGGAATCGCCGAAGAAATAGACAGTGGTCGAGCCGGCGCGGGCCGAGAACTCCCACTCGGCCTCGGTGGGCAGCCGATAGCCATGGGTCTTTTCGCGCTGGTTGAGCTTGTCGATAAAAGAATTCGCGTCGTTCCAAGAAACCATTTCCACGGGGCGGTCGTCTCCTTGGAAAAAGCTGGGATTGCCGCCCATGACCGCTTTCCACTCTTTTTGCGTGACGGGGTATTTTCCCAAATAAAATGGCGTGGTGATTTCAACCATCCGGGCGGGCCTCTCGTCCGCCCAGCTGGGGCCGGCGTCGGGGTCGCTACCCATGATAAACGAGCCGGCCGGAATGAAAACAAATTCCATGCCGAGACTGTTAACCCAATCCGCGGCGCGGGCGGAACCGCTGGGCGTCCACGCCAGAGCCAAGGCGAGGGGCAAGACGGCCAGAAAGGCCAGGGGGAGGGGCGGAAAGGAGATATTTTTAAACAAGCTTTCCTCCAATCGCGGAAGATATCGCGAGCCCCGCGAGCGGGCGCGGGAACGGGCTTCCAAAGGAGTTCTGGGGGCGACGCCGCGCGGGGTAGCGTGAGGCTTAGGGGGACCGTCGCCTTCTTTTTTCCCACGCCGCGCGTGGGGCGGGGCCGGCGGTTTTCCGCGGCTCCGCCTCGCGGCGAAGCGCGCGAGCGCGGCCTTAAAAGGTTTTGGCGCGAAGGGCTCGCGGAGGCGTCAGAACTCGCCATTTCCCTTATTCTCGCCAAGAATTTCCCTTATTCTCGCCAAGAATAGCATATACGCCCCAGGGAATGGGAGGGGGCTAAGCCGGCGAGGCGCCGCGCCCTTAGCCTCGCCCCGCCGGGCTCCCGCGCCGTCCCTACTTCCCAAGCGCCGGCGGAAGGGACGCGATGGGTCGCGTCTTGGCTTAAGGGGGATTTCGCGCGCTCGCCAAAAGCGGCGCGAGCGCGGTAGGAAGGCTTTTAGAGCGGGCTTGTGGTTTTCTTCGCGGTCGCCATAAGCCCCGCGTGGGCCCTCGCGAACGCCCTCGAACGCTTGGGCTCTTTTCGCTTCCGCGCGGTCGCGTTTGTCCACAAAGGCACGCTAGCTTTTCTTTTGGAGCCGAGCGCTTTCGGCGGCGGTTCGCGAAGCGTCCAATCTCCGCCCGCCGGAACTCGTCCGAGCGCGGCGGCCAGGGTTTTGATATTTTAGCGATTGGAGGCGGTCCTGGCGGGGGGCGAGTTCTTTTTGACGGCGGTTGGATGGTCACTCCCATGTCCCGTCGGCGCGCTCTCTCCGCGAGGCGCGCTGGGGGCCCCCCGCTTTTTCCAAAGTCGGCGAGGGGTTCGCCGATTTCCGTCCGCCCCGAAAATTGGATACGCCTCTTCTTCCAAGTCGCGCGCGCTTCCAAGTCGCTCGCGCTTCCAAGTCGCTCGCGATGGAGGCGCGCTCGCGCTTTGACGAGGGGCGACCCGCGCTGGCTCCTTGAATGGAGCCTTTCGGGGTTTACCCTTGAGGCGCTATTTTTGGCGCGATATCCCGGCGATCATAAAGGGCCCCGTTTGCGTGAATTATATAAAAATCCGCGCTCTGTCCTCTTCCGCGAGCCGACCGCCCGCCTTTGTCCCTTTGGTCAGGGCTTCGCCCCTAGCCCCCTGGCTTTTAGCCTCTTGGTCAAGCCACGCCTTTGGGCCCTTGGGCAAGGCTACGCCCTATGGATCAAGCCGCTTCCGCTTTGGCCTGTTTTCCGCCGCTTGGGCGAGATCTCATTTTGGCTGAACCACATTCCCAGCCTTCCTCGCCATGGGATAAGGTTTAGGGGGAAAAGCTTTTTTTTCGCTATGTCCTGGCGCTCGCGGCGCGAATCTCTGTTGACAGGCTTTAAACTGTCAGCTATATATTATTCTTGCCGTTGGCGTTCTTTAATTCAGCGATAAGTTCGCGTTCATAAGACTTGGGGACGCTGTTGGTTTACGCTTTTACGCGCTCCTTCGCGCGTTTTCCTTTCCCCGCCCGCAATATTCGTGGCCGGCCGCGACGTATTTTTTAGCTTAATTTTGGGGAACCTCAAGCCTTACTGGCCTTCCCCTCAAGTGGCGCGCCCGCGCGCGGAAAGCTTTTTTTCCCTGTGTCCGCTTCCGTTTCCGTCAATTCTTTTTGGATGGGCCTTGGCCTGGCGCTGGCCTGGGTGGCTTGCGGCGGCCTCCAGGCTTGGGCCCAAGGCTCGCCGGCCAGTGGCGTGGACGTAATGGACCGGGAATCGCGGCGAGAGCGGCCCGGGCCCCTCTCCGCTCCGCGTCCCCCGTCGGCGCCGAGCGCGCCGTCCGCGAGCGCCCCCGCTCTCGAAGAAAGCTTTGTTCTCGCTTCCCTGCGGGTCGAAGGCGCCACCGCCTTTGGGTCGGACGAACTGGTGGCCCCGTACGCGCCCCTCCTGGGCCAAAGAGTCACCGCTGGGGAAATCCAAGGGATCGCGAGCGAAATGAGCGCCAAATACCGCGCCGCCGGTTTTATTCTCTCGCGCGTGGTCCTCCCGACCCAGGAGGCGGATCCCCTGGGAGCGGAGATAACCCTCTTGGCCGTGGAAGGCTATCTCGACGAAATCGCCTGGGAAGGCGATCCGGCTACTCTTTCCAAGGCCCAAGCCTATTTCGCCAAACTCGAGGCGGAGCTTTTGGCCCTCCGCCCTTTCCGTCTGGGGCCCCTGGAGCGAGCCCTAACCCTCGCGAACGAAGGCTCGGGGCTCAGGGTTTCCTCGACTTTCCAGAAAAGCGAGACGCCCAACGCCGCCTCGCTCCTTATCGGCGTCAAGCGGGTAGAGGCGGAAGGCTCCCTTTCCTTCGCCAATAGCGGGACCGAGTCCACCGGCCCTTGGATGGCATCGGGGAGCTTTTCTTTCGCGGGGTTCCCCCAAATTGGCGATCGTTTCGTCCTGGGCTACGTCCAGGCGTGGGACTGGCGCGAGTACTATTCCTTAAGCTTTTCGCTCCGTCGCCAATGGGTCGGTGGGTTCGCGCTCTCTTTCGCCTACGCTTACAGCGAAAGCCAGAGACCCGGCAATATTTTCGCCAAACTTTTTGACCACGCGACCGCGAGCCACTCCTTCGAGCTGGCCGCGAATTATCCCATAATCCGCGGTCGCGCCCTCAACCTGAGCCTGGGCCTCTCCTACGCTCACCGGGACAGCCAGGCTGAGCTCTTGGGCGCGCCCTTTACGCGGGATCGCGTTCGCGCGCTCACGCTGGGGGTCAATTTTGATTTCGCCGACGAGTGGGGGGGAGTAACCCAAATCTATCCATCGGCGACCTTTGGCCTTGACGCCTTCGGGGCCACCGACCGCGACTGGGAGTCCTCGTCTCCGCTCGCCCCGGCGAGCTATAAACGCGCCAACCTCTATGTCTCCAGCCGGCGGAGGCTCCCCTGGGGCTTTGACGTCGCCGTGGCGGGGGAGATCCAGCTCGCCGGGACCGTCCTGCCTTCCTATGAGCTGTTTTCCCTCGGCGGGGGACGCTTTGGCCGAGGTTACGACCCGGGGACCTTGGAGAGCGACAACGGCGCGGCGGTCTCGGCGGAACTCCGTCGGCCTTTTCGCTCGTCCGAGACCACCGGCTTTTCGCCCTACGCCTTCTACGACGTGGGCGGAGTTTGGCCCAAGGGCCAGAGCGCGGGGGAAGATCCCCACGAGGAGCTGGCCTCCGCCGGGGTGGGGCTGACTTTTTTTTATTTTCCGGAAAGCGGTTCCAGCGTCAGCGTCAATACCTTTGTCGCCAAGCCGCTCAAAACCGCTTCCCGCGATAACGCCTCGCCTCGCTGGTTTTTAAGCGCGTCTTTCGCTTTTTAAGTGGGTTTTTCGTTCCCGCGCGCCTCGCTCGCGCCTTCCCTAAGGAAGAAACATGGCCAGATTTCCAAAGCCCGTGGCTCTCGCGCTCCTTTTTTTCGCCTTTTCGCTCCCTGGGCCGTCCCTTTCCCTGGCTAACCCCATGGGTGGAGACGTGATGAGCGGAGACGTTACGGAAGAGCTTTACGGGAACACGTACGCGTTGCGACAGAGTTCGAATCGGGCCATTATAAACTGGAACAGCTTCCACATAGCTCCCAACGAGATTTTCGAGCATTGGATGCCTAACGCCAATTCCGCCGCTCTTCACCGGGTAATCGGCGGCGGCGGGCCCAGCGAACTGCGGGGGACGCTCTGGTCCAACGGCAATATTTTTCTAGTAAATCCCAGAGGTATTGTCGTCTATGGCGGGGGAAAGGTCGAAGCGCGAGGGTTTATCGCCACCACGAACGATATCAGCGACTCCGATTTCTTAAGCGGCTATTATTATTTCCCCATCAAAGGGTTTCCGACCGCCGTCATCGCCAACGCGGGGTCGATAAGCGTCAAAGAAGGCGGATACGCCGCTTTGGTCGCCCCAACGGTCCGCAATAACGGGGTCATCGCGGGAAAGCTCAGCCGGGTGGCCCTGGCTTCGTCCGACAGATTCAGGTTGGATATCTTCGGGGACGATATTATCGCCTTTGACGTGGACCCCGCCCGCGCCGCGGGGTTTTATGACTCCGTCGGCGCCCGGCTGGGCGTTGAAAACGCGGGGAGGATCGCGAGCGAAGGCGGGACCGTGGTTCTGACGGTCGATCAGTTGGACCAAGTCGTGGCCGGGACTATCTCGGTCGCCGGCGTGGTTGACGCGCGCTCCTCCACGGGCTCAGGCGGGAAGATAATTTTAAGGGCGATGGGCGCCGGACTCATCAGAGTCACGGAAGGTTCGTTATCCGTCAAGTCGGGAAATCAGACAAATGGGGGGACCGCCACGGTGTTATTAGAAAACAACTTCGCCGTTATCGCCGGAAACGTTGTCGGCGGCGGCGCGGGTAATCAGGGATACGCCATCTTCGCTCCGGGCTCATGGAGGACAATTGGCGAGATAACCCCGCGAAACGTCGCGGTCGCCTTAAATGAAATAAAAGGCCGGATAGCTAATTATCAGGCCGCTGGCGGAACCCAGTTTTATGATTATCTCGATAAAATAGAAGCGGATATCGCTTATATTTACGCGTCTTCGGGAAGAGATTCGCGAGATTTCATTGACGCGATAAACTTTGTCTATAATCACGATATATTTGAGTCTGTCATTGACAATAAAATACGAGAGATAAGCGCGTTAATTCCAGATTTTTACGCGGGTGACCAAAGTTTACGCGATTATATTCTGGAAGAACGTAAAGCCGCGCTGATTATAGAATATCGAAATAAAGCCATTGACGTCATAAATGAAAATTTTGATTTTCTAATATCCCAAGACCCGGAATACGCGGTATTGGTCGCGTCGATTGATAACCATTTCAATAAAAAAATTGACGCGATACAGTATGAAGACTACCACGCGCCAACGTTCTTGGAGGTTTTCAATAAAGCTTTGGATATAATAATCGTGACTGGAGCGAAAGAAGCGTTAGGCGTTGTCGCCGAAGCTTACCAATCCACGTCGCTAAAGATTGTTGACATGGGAATTACGGTTTGCGATGAAATTTCGAACATCGCCGAATATATTGTTAGTTATAAAAATAATCCGCCGCAAGACTCATTGCAAACGGCGGCGGTAATTTTAAAATTTATGACTTCAATTAAAAATATAGGAGAAGCGTTAGGCGGACATCCGATGATATCCTCGGATCAAGCTATACGTTTGTCGATCAACTTTATAACGCTCACGGAAAACGCCGCGAAAATGAGAGAAGCCGGAGCGCAAGAATATATGATTCAGGATCTATATTCGGCCGCGCTTAGCGATACGTTAATTCTCGCGATGACTGTGGCTTCCGACGCGGTTAAAGTTATGGAAACGACAATGACAGGCGCCGCGAAAGCCGCGCTGAAAATGACAATTCCGAATTTAGCCTCAGCTTTTACGGACGCCGCGACTTCGCTCGCCTCAGAACTGATATCCGTGGGGAACTCGAATAAATATTTAACTATCGTAAACGAAAGAAAATATTTTAATGGGCTAACTGACTCCAATACACAGGCTTGGCGAGTTAACCAACAGCATATGATGACTCTTTTGGTCGGTTTGGATTACGCGCGTCAAAGATAGATAGCGCAAGGGTCAAGCGCCAGATAATTTCCCAGCGTAATTTTTCGCGAAAAATACTCTCTTCGCCTCCGGGGGTAAAATGGGCGCCAGCGACGCGAACTTATCCGGTCACTGGCGCTGAAAAAGGGATAGAAGCGCGTGGGTTGAAATTGAAGGAGTGAACGGAAATTAACGCAAAATTTCTGAAGCGCGTCATAAACGCCGAAGTTATATTTATTTCAAATGGGTTTGGAAAATATGATCGGGAACAATGTAAGTCTCTGAGAAAATATCAAAATCAGGAGCGAAATAGATCTTATTTCTGAAGGAACCCAAGCGATCCTGAAAAAAGAGGGTAGCGAATGCCGCTGAGGCCTCCAAGACGCGCGCGCCCTTTAATAACAACGGAGAATTCAAGTTAACCGTCCATAATTTGATCATCGTTTTCCATCCCGTTCGCGCGATTAACAGTGGGGGGCAATCGAGATCATTTTCGCGTTAATAACGGATACCCGTAATATTAAAGAGCGCCTTGAGCGCAATTTAAGAAAAGCTATAAGATTTTGGGAGATTTATTCGTCTTTCAAATGAAGAGCGAAAATTTTTGATAGTTAAGGCGATACAGTTTGGAAATGGTTTAAATTTCAAACAGGGGATTGGTAAGTTAACGGGGTAAGCGCTCCCCCTATTATTTGACTACGGCAAAGGTTCGCGTCGGGGTCGCCGCTATCGCGGCGTCTTAAGTCAATATCTTCGTCTCCTGGCTCGGAAAATAGGCGTATTTTCAGGGCGTCGCTAGCTGGACTCGGAGGGCGTGTTTGACGCTGTCCCACGCGCGAATACGACCTCTCGCGGAGTTAGACGCAAGGCCCGCCATCAAGCGCGCGGCGCCATGACGCCGGATTTTTGGGTTTTTCGAGCGAGATCGCGAAACGCTTAAAGCGAAGGAATAATCTATTGCCGAAACGCTAGCGCGACTGGAGCGACGCGATCTGAGCGCCGTTCGGACGGATATGGGCGCTCGAAAGCGAAACGCGGAAAAAATAACAAAAGCCCGCGCGCAAAAAAACGCCTAAACGTTCGCGAACGTTTTCTTTCTCGCGCCTCAAATGTTAGCGGAAAGACTCAAGCGTCATTATCGCTTGAATATTATATAAACGCGTCATAAAGAAAAATACTTATCGCGAGGGGTGAAGATTAAAACCGGATTAATAAAATATTTTTAGCGACGCTAATTTTTCATTTCCGGCTTGGCTTGCCTTGGCGTGAAAACCACGCGAAAACCGCTTTCGTTGGTCCCGGATTCCGGCGAGTTGCCGCTTCGGTTGGCGGAGCGGCAGAGAACGGTGTAGTCCCAGGTGCATCCACGCCTAACCCGCTCGGGGCCGAAAGAGGTTACTCCGGGATTCGCGGGTCCTTGCGGATCAACGGAGGGGGCGTTTTCGTAATAAAGCGGGTCATACCAATCGCTTCCCCATTCCCAGACGTTTCCCAAAATATCAAAGAGGCCCCAGGGATTAGGCGCTTTAAGCCCCACAGGGTGGGTGGCCCCATCGGCGTTGCCATAATACCAGGCGTAATCCCCAAGGCGCTCTGGAGTATCGCCGAAAAAATATTCGGTCGTCGTCCCGGCCCGCGCCGAAAATTCCCACTCGGCTTCGGTGGGCAGACGGTAGGCGTCAGTTCTTTCCCGCAGGTTAAGTTCCGCGATAAAAGCGTTGGCGTCACGCCAATTTATCATTTCCACGGGATTATCTTGGCCTCTGAACTCGCTGGGATTGGAACCCATGAGAAATTCCCATTGTTTTTGCGTCACTGGGTATTTCCCCAAATAAAAGGGAGCGCTGATAGTGACTTTACGCGCCGGGCCTTCGTCTTCATTCCACTCGCTGGGGTTGGAGCCTGGATTTGAGCCCATGATAAAAGATCCGGCGGGAATTAAAACAAATTCCATGCCGATACTGTTAGTTATTTCATCGGATTGGGCGCGCGCGTCCAGGGCCAGCGCGGCAATAGCGAGAGAAAAGATAGCGATCGGAAAAATTTTATAGAACACGCTTCGCTCCAAATTAAAAAACCTTGAAAAGAGTTTCCGAGCGGGGTTTATCATCCTCCGAAGACGTTTACGGATAATTTAAACCGCTGGCGCTTTCCCCGCGGCAAAGAGCGCTCCCTTTGAGGGAGCTATTTATTGGGGTTTCTCGTCTTGCGGTCCGCGTTGTCCGCGCCGGAAAGTCGCGCGGTCTCAACCGTATAAGCCAGGCGAAAACCGATATCGTTATCTAAATAATCAGCGCCACTGTCCACTCCGCGATATGACGTAAGGCAGATATTGACATAGTGGAAAGAGCAACCCCGGTTTACCCGCGCCGTTCCGTCGCTTGGTCCTGGCGGATCGGAGGAAGGGCTATTGGCGTAATAGTCCCCGCCATACCAATCATTGGTCCATTCCCAGACATTTCCGAAAATATCGTAAAGGCCCCAGGGGTTGGGTTCTTTTTCGCCAACGGGGTGAGTATGACCCCCGGAATTATCGCTGTTCCAAGAGTACCGCTCGAGATCTCCTTTGTCGTCGCCAAAAAAATAGGCGGTGGTCGCGCCGGCCCGCGCCGAATATTCCCATTCGGCTTCTGAGGGTAGCCTGTAGCGTTTTGTGTTCTCCTTACGATTGAGTTTGGCGATGAACTCCCTCGCGTTAGCCCAGGAAACCATTTCCACCGGCAGATCGCTCCCCGCTCGCGCGCTGGGATTGTTGTCCATAACGCTTTCCCATTCGTACTGGGTTACGGGGTATTTCCCCAAGTAAAACGGCTTCGTTATAGTAACTTTATGTCTTGGGAACTGGTCTAATTTTTCCCCTTCGTCAACGGCGCCCATCAGAAAAGAGCCAGCCGGAATTAAAACAAATTCCATGCCGATACTGTTAATCGCCTCGTTGGCGCGAGCGCTAGAGGATAGGGCCCCAAAAATAACCAGCGCGCTTAAAGCGGCGAAGCGGATAACCGGCGCGATCATTGTTTCCTCCAGAGGGGGCTTAAGTCGCCTTAATAGTGGTATTTCTCGAAAACTACGCGATAAAGTCCCTAAATAATCGGCCTTGGGACAATTTACGGCTGACTTTTCTAAATATTAGCCAATTTTTGGCTTAAAGTCAAAAAAAAATTTCACGTCGGTAGCGGAGCGTGAAGCCATTTTTTGTATTTATAGCGATTAATAGAGGTTCCGCGAGAGCCATCGCGCTCACCGTTTTGGGCCAGGGGCTCGGGTCAGCGGAGCTTGGAATCGTGGGAATTATTTTATTTTAGGGTCACTGAGCCGCGACAATTAGCCTAATATTAAGTTAATGTTTTATAGTATTAAATTTTTTACAAAATATAATTTTGGTCCATTTTTCCTTGAAAAGACAATATCTTTCTATTCTCAATTTTCCATGTATTCATAGAAAGACGGAGCGCGAGGAAGCGTTGGCCCCTAGTCACGGAATCGCCGTTAACGTTTTTTATGTCTTTTATAACGCGAAGTATTTTATGGCTCAGTCTTGGGAACGGGGAATATTGAACTGGGATTGGCCTCTCCAGGGCGAGAATTCCCTTCGCGCGCCCATAAAGATGGCCGTCAAAGGTCTCGCGAGCGATGAAGCGGCGCTGGCCGTTCGCCCTTTACGGCCCATTTTAGCCGCAAATCCGCGTTCGGCGTGAAAGGCTCGGATAGCCGCGAGTGGGTGGACAGGGTGGCCCTGGTGGAACGGAGCAACCGTAATTCGCGCGAATAGCTCGTTTCTCCGGACCGCTTGCCCTGGGCGTCCGTTAAACTTAATCCTCCGCGACTTTCCGTGGGCGTCGCGTTTTATCCCGAAACGTTCCGTCAGCGGGACCCCTATTTTATCGCGAAAATCCGCGCGCGTCCAATCTCTTTTTAAAGAATACCCGCGCGCGTTTTACCGCGACCGTTGGGGAATCAAAGAGAGACGCGAGCCTTTTGGAACGAAATTAAACGTGACGTGACTCGCGCCTATATTCCTATAAGGGACAAGGTAAATATTATCGATCTTATTGAGGCGTTCTACGTAATTTGAAACGCTTAACGTTAGGAACGATTGCCGCCGCGTCAAAAGCCACCCTAAAACCTACATCGTCATCCGCGCTTGATGGTTTGAACGCGGCGCGATAGCCGAAGGCGCAGGTAAAGATGAAATCCCATGAGCACCCGCGTGAAATCCGCGATTCGCCATCAGTTGGACCTATTGGATCCGCGTTTGGAGCGTTCGCGTAATAATTTCGGTCATGCCAGTCGTTCTGATATTCCCAAACATTCCCTATCATGTCATATAAACCCCAGGGATTGGGTTTCTTGAGGCCCACTGGGTGGGTGGACTTATCGGAATTGTCAGCGTGCCAAGCGTAATCGTCTAAATTTTCAATCGTGTCGCCTAATATGTATTCGCTAGTGGCGCCGGCCCGCGCCGCGTACTCCCACTGAGCTTCCGTGGGCAAGCGATAGCGTTCCGTTTTTTCCAGCGCGTTTAATTTCGCGAGAAATATTCGCGCGTCATCCCAAGATATTGTTTCAACGGGATTATCGCTTCCCTTAAAAGAGCTGGGATTGCTTCCCATAACCGTTTCCCACTCTTTTTGAGTAACGGGGAACTTCCCTAAATAAAAAGGCTTGGTAATGGAGACTTGCCGCCGCGGCGACGCGTCAGTCCATTCTTCGCTTCCCATCGTAAAAGTTCCTGGCTGAATTAAAACAAATTCCATGCCGATACTGTTCGTTACCTCTTGGGGCTGGGCGCGCGCGTCAAGATTGAGCGAGAATAACGCGATGGCGATAAGGACGAGCGGCGTAATTTGGCGGAACATTATTTTCTCCGATTCCAAAAATTTTATAGGCGTTACGTTTATTCCGCCACGTGACCCAAAGCCGCTCGCTCCTGACTTTTAATGGAACCGCCACCGGGCAAAATACGCGTTTAGCCTTAAAAAGCTCGCGGCGCGCCCGTCACTCGCGCCTCTTAAAGAATGGTGGCTATTGATAGTTTCGCGCCCGCCGGTTCTTGTAATCAATTTGGAGCGCGGGCTCCGTTTCGGCGGTAAACGCCAGGCGAAATCCTATATCGTTATGGACGTAATCCACGTTTTCGTCAAAGCCCCGATAGGACGAAGAGCAGATAAAGATGAAGTGAAAAGAGCAGCCACGGTTTACGCGCGCCTTACCGCGGACGGCTCCTGGCGGATCGGAAGATGGGCTATTGGCGTAATAATCATCGCCGTACCAATCATTGGTCCATTCCCAAACGTTTCCGAAAATATCGTATAGGCCCCAGGGGTTCGGATCTTTTCCGCCCACGGGGTGGGTTCGCTCGTCTGAGTTATCGGCGTGCCAGGCGTAGCGATCGAGTCCTCTGAAGTCATCGCCGAAAAAAAAGGCGGTTGTCGCGCCGGCCCTCGCCGCGTATTCCCATTCAGCCTCAGTCGGAAGCCTGTAGCGCCTGACGCGCTCCTTTTGGTTGAGTTTAGCGATGAAAGCCTGAGCGTCAGCCCAGGAAACCATCTCCACCGGAAGGTTTCTCCCCGCGCGCGCGCTGGGATTGTTTCCCATGACGCTCTGCCATTCTTTTTGCGTTACCTGGTATTTTCCCAAGTAAAACGGCTTGCTTATGGCGACTCTGTGCCGCGGCAATTCATCGGCGCTTCCGCTTTCGTCTTGGGCGCCCATTATAAAAGAGCCCGCCGGAATTAAAACGAATTCCATGCCGATACTGTTGACCGTCTCGTCGGCGCGAGCGCCAGGGGAAAGGATCCATAAGAGAGCTAGCGCGCTTAAGCCGACAAAGCGGGTTACCGTTGGGAGCATAGTTTCCTCCTGGGAGGGCCTTGGGGCGCTTTTGGTAGCGGGGAAACGCCGCCCGCCGCCCGTAAAGCCATAAATAATTAATTCAGAGGCGATATTGACTTCTTTTGTCTTAATATTAGCCAACTATCGGCTAAATGTCAAAATATTTCGCTTCCGCGCGCGGCTTTAGGGCCCATCTCCGAGCGGTTATCCCCTCATGGGGCCGCTTTGGCCAAGACCCTTGGGGGCGGGGCCGCGTCGAGTCGCCCCTTGGGCTTTTGGCCCTTTCCCTTGGGTTAATATTTTATTCGCGAAATTGAATCGCGTCATCGCGCGTCAACTATACCCTTCCACATCAAATTGTAATTAACCAGCGGATCCTTATGGCATACTCCTTAACGACGCCAGTTACCAAAATTATGAGCGTCAAAATATTTTAGACGAATTTTTTTGCTTAATTAATTTTTAATTAACTTAATATTGCCGAATACACAAGCGGTTCACGGATATTAATTTTTTTAGCGTAATTAATCATTTAGCGTAATTTTTATTTCTTTAATTATTTTTCCCACGCTTTAACGAGCCTTAAAGGCTTTTCGCGCTTATAAAAGCGCGTAACGTTTTGATTTTTACTTCAATTTTTTCGCCAAATATTCCTGTACGCCTTGTTTCGCTATTATTATCGCTCGTATACGCTTACGCTTTATAAAATATTCCACGAACAAAATATTCCGTTCCGGAGCGTTCTTTTAGCGAACTTCGTCTTCGCGCCACTCTTTAACGCTAATGTCATTTCGCGCCAGCGCCCGCTACGGTCCCGTTCCGCGTTCCGTTTGTTTTCCGCTCCCCATCGCGATTGAGAGGCCGATTTTCGGCTTTCCTTTAAAGAAGTTCCGGGGCTGGCGTTTAACGCGTCGCCCCTCTAACCCAAACGGAGCGTCGCTCTCCTTTTTTGGGTTTCGCGCGCCTTCGCGGCGTGGGCTCAATTCTTTCGCCGCGGCGGGGGACATCGGTTATTTACCTCGCTTACCCCTTATCATGAATCGCGGGAGATGATACAGCGGCGCCGTCTTTTTAAGCCTTTTGTGGCGGTTCTCGCGTTATTTTAAAACGCTAAATGGCTCCACAAGGAAGCTTGGAAGCTTTTTCGAAGTCCCTTGGCGAACGCTTGGGTTTAAAAAGCGCGGACACGCGTTTTAACCTGGAAGAGCGCCGCGCCAGCGGCGGCCGAGATCCGCGGCGGCATTGTTCCGGCGCTTCCAAAGCGACGCTTCCGTCGCCTCGCCCAAGCGGCGTTTGGAAGGGCGCGCGGCCCGTCAAGCGCCGCCGAGGGAGCCGATCGGTGAAAAGGCGAGACTGTGGCGGGGCGCGATCGTGGGGCGAATCGCGAGGCCGCGCCGCGAACGCGGAGGAAAAGCGCGCCATGAACTCCCGCCGCGGGCCTCTATGGCCCGGTGGCGAGCCAGTGGGCCATGGGGATGGTGAGCTGGGCGCTGGTTACGAGGTAGAGGGAAATTTTATCGGCCAGCTGGACTTGTGGGTCCAGGGAGAGAGTCTCGACCGTGAGTTCCAGGGATTTGGCCTCGCTCGCGAAGGGCGAGTTGGGGCTCTCCGCGATGAGGAAAAGCATGCTGGCCAAGGATTGGACATTATTGAGGTAGAGGAGATCTAAGCGGGCCCGATAATGGATATCGCGCCGAATGGCGATAATCTCGGCGCGGTTGAGCATGTCTTCCGTGATGTCGTCCAGTTCCTGAGAGTATTCCGGCGCTAAAAGCTCCACCGCCAGGGGAAAGACCGCGGCCACCCGATTGGACCAAAAGACCTTGGCCTCCGCCTCCTGGGTGGGGCGGGTGCGCGTTTTTCCGGGCTCGCTCCCCGGGCGCGCGAGGATGGCTTTCAATTTGGCGAGGGTTAGTTTGTCGCCCTTCTGGCCCGCGAGGATGGTGACGATCCTCGTCAAGGCCTCGTAGTACTTTTTGATGGCGGATATTTCTTTCAGTTCCCAGCTTTTTTCGCGATCCGCGAAAATAACGTCCAGGGGCGGCGCGTTTTTAGCGTGATAATCCCCGTAATTTTCCGGGCTCATTTCGCCTAAGGCCATAAAAAAGGCGAAAGACATCGCTTTCCAGGAGCGCGCCTGGATGGCGTTTTGCTCCTTGACCCCCACGAGGTCGTTTTCAAAGCCAATTTTGAGCTCGCCGAGTCTCCCTTCCAAATCGCGGAGCGCGTAATCCGGCGCCTCCGCCGTCTCGCTTTCCGGCTCTTGGGCGAGCGCGGGAGCGAGGGGGAGGGCGAGAGCGATGGCGGCCAAGAGCGTCAAAATGGCGCGGAGGAGGCGCGCGCGGGCGTCTCCTCCCGGATTGGGGAAAAAGAGCTTGGGCAAAAGAGGGCCTTCGGGCGGAAGAGGTTTAGGTTCCGGATTCCCAGGAGGAAAGGTATTTTTCCTGCTCCGCGGTAAGTTCGTCAATAACGAAGCCCATGGCCCGTAGCTTGAGGCGGGCGATCTCCTGATCGATATGGAGAGGCACTGGCAGGACGCTTAAGGGGAGCTTGCCTTGGTTGAGCTTGACATATTCCGCGGCGAGGGCCTGGTTGGCGAAGGACATATCCATCACGCTGGAGGGATGGCCCTCGGCGGCGGCCAGGTTAATGAGTCGGCCCTCGGCGAGGATATAGATGGTCCGGCCCGTGGACTTGATGGTGAACTCCTCCACGAATTCCCGGATGTGGCGGCGCTGGGAGGCGATTTGCGCCAGCCCGTCCAAATCGAGCTCCACGTTGAAGTGTCCGGAATTGCAGACGATAGCCCCGGATTTCATAGCCTCGAAGTGCTCGGGGCGGATCACGTTAATGTCCCCGGTGAGGGTCACGAAAAAATCGCCTTGCGGGGCGATCGTGGCCATGGGGAGGACCTCGAAGCCGTCCATGATGGCTTCCAGGGCCTTCAAGGGATCGACTTCCGTCACCACCACCCGCGCGCCCATGCCGTCGGCCCGCTTGGCGACCCCCCGACCGCACCAGCCGTAACCGGCCACCACGAAGACGGAGCCCGCGATGAGCCGGTTGGTGCAGCGGATCATGCCGTCAATGGTGCTTTGGCCCGTGCCATAGCGGTTGTCGAAAAAGTGTTTGGTCATGGCGTCGTTGACGGCGATGACCGGATATTTGAGGGCCCCGTCCTTGGCCATGGCTTTGAGGCGAATCACGCCGGTCGTGGTTTCCTCCGTGCCGCCGATCACTTCCGCGAGGAGAGCCGGCTTTTCCGAGTGCAGCGTGGACAGGAGGTCCGCTCCGTCGTCCATGGTCATTTGGGGCTTGACGTCCAAGACGGAATAGATGTGCTTGTAATAGGTTTGGTGATCCTCGCCCTTGATGGCGAAAACGGGGATCTTATTGATATGGGCCAAAGCGGCCGCCACGTCGTCCTGGGTGGAAAGGGGGTTGGAGGCGCAGAGATAGACTTCGGCCCCGCCGGCTTGGAGCGCGCGGCAGAGGGAAGCGGTTTCAGTGGTCACGTGGAGGCAGAGGCCTAAACGGAGGCCTTTTAAGGGTTTTTCCGCGGCGAAACGCTCTTTGATGAGGGACAGGACGGGCATGCTCTGGGCGGCCCATTCGATGCGGTCGTTTCCTTTGCTGGCGAGGGAAAGATCTTTGACGTCATGCGACACTAAAAATACCTCATAAACGCGCGGGACTTGAGACGCCGCCAACGGGTGGCGTGGCTTAAAGCGAAAAGGCGAGGAGGGATTTAAAAAAACCGCGCCCGGCGCTGGCGGCGCTTGGGATATCCCGCGCCAAAAAAATTAGGAGACAAAAAAAGCCCCGTGGGGCCGCGCGAAGAGACAAAAGGAAAGAGAGAGGGAAAGCGAAAGCTTAAAACGCCCCCTCAACCTTTCCTCCTCTCAAGGCCTTACTCCTAAAAAATATTATCACTTAAGGGGCTTTGAAGCAAACGCCTCTTGGGCGAGCTTGATGGCGGAGAGGCGCTTGTGGCCTCGACGCGAAGGAAGGGACGCCGCGGCAAGACCTTCGGCGGCGCGGGGCGAGCGCGAGGGGGGCGGCGCGTCTTTGCGGGGGCGCGCGCCTTGAGCCCCCGCGGGGACCCTTTCCCGCGCTCGCGTATCTATTAATATATAGGCGCCTATCCGGGAAGGCGGGGGATTTTTCCGGGGGAGACGTTTTTTTGTCCTCGGCCAAAGGCTTGACTTTGGGGTCGCCCGCGGCGGGAAGGCCCTCTGAGGAGCGCGGGGGCGCGGCGCGCGGCCTTTCCCCGCGCTCCTTGACATTATCATAGTTGAGCGCTCTCCGCGCGGGCGGGGCTTTTTTGCGGCGACCCCCAAGGGTCCCGCGCGCGGGGGACGGGGACCCTCGGGGCGGCTCGTGGGAAGGCGGCGCCTTAAAAGCGAGCCGCGCGAGGGGAAGCGATTTGGGGGGTGGAGGCACTTTCCGCGCCTTGGCCGCGCCCGCCGCTTTGGGGTCACCCGCGCGCCATTTGGGGGGCGCCGAGAAGCCTTTTTTATGGAAATTCGCGGGATTTTCCTCTATATTTTGGCTTTTGCCCCACGAAAGCGCGGGGAGGCGCGCGGACGCGCGGCGAGCCGCTGGAAGAGGGGGCCGCTCCTTTTAGCTTGGCCTTACGGGAATTTATGAAGAGATACGGCGGCGACATAGCGGACCTGGACCCTCGGGGCGGAAAGATTTCCGTGGGAGGGACGCCCCTTCCCGTTCTGGCCAGGCAAGCGACCCGGCTCGTGGAGGGGAGGCTAAAGGGGCGCAAAATTCTGATAGTCGTCCCTACGGCCCTGGAGGCCGAGGATTTGCTGGGGGATCTGCTCTTTTTTAACCCCGGGGGCAATATTTCTCTTTTGCCGGGCCTGGACCGCAATCCCTTCAAACAGAAATTTTCCGGCTTTACGGCCTTGGGCGCGAGGATGGTCGCGGCCCGCAAGCTTCTGGACGAGGAGCCCGCCCTGGTCGTGACTTCTATCGCCGCTCTCCTGCGCAAATTGCCCGGCCCGGAGGAGATAATCGGTCGTTCTCTTCTGATCGAGGAGGGCGAGGAAATAGATTTCGCTTTTTTCCGCGCTTACCTGGCCGAATCCGGCTATCAGAACGTCACCCAGGTGGAGGCGCCGGGAGATTTTTCCGTCCGGGGCGGCGTCGTGGACATTTTTCCCGTGGAGCGGAAAAATCCCGTCCGCCTTGAGTTTTTCGGGGATTTCGTGGAGTCGCTGCGCTTATTCAGGCTCGACGATCAAAGGTCCTTCGCCAAAATTACGGAACTCAACGTTACGCCGCTCTCCCCGGTTCCCTTAAGGGAAGACCTCTTGGCCCAGGCGGCCTCCAAGCTCGAAAAGCTGGCCATGGAGAACGGTTGGCTCGACCTCCTGTGGGAGCCCATCGCCAATAATCTTCTGGCCGGCAAAAATTTCGCGGACTGGGAAAACTGGTCGCCCCTTTTGGAAGACTATTTGGCGAGCTTCCAAAATTTTTTCCGGGAATCACAAGCCCTGGCCATCGTTTACGAGCCCGGAAGGATGGCGGAAGAGGGGGAGAAGGCCGCTTTGGGGCTCCGGAACCATTTCGCGCGCCTCCGGGAAATGGGCCTTCCCCACCTGCCGCTGGAAACCCTCTACGAGGACGCCGCCGCGCTCGCGGAAAACCTCCTGAACGCGCCACGGGGGCTTATCGTCGCCAGGGACGCCGGAATTACCGACGGCTCGACGGACGGCTTTGACCTGGACGTTTTATTGGAGACGGAGAGCGTCGGCGACTTGGGGCTCTCTTTTCCCACCGGCGAAAAAGGAAGCTATCTGGCGCCCTTGGTGGGGAAAATTAAATCCCTCTTAAGGCGCGGAATGAACGTCAACTTGGTCTCAAGGGCGCCCGAGCAGTCCCGCCGGCTGGTGGAGCTATTGCTCGAGCGGAATCTCTCCCTCCAGGACGGCGGGGAGGATCGCTTTTTCGGCTTCAAAAAAGGCGAGACCTCCCAGCCCGGGACATTGGACTTTAAGGTCGGGGAACTTTCGCGCGGCTTCGTGGCGCCTTACGACAGGGAGGCCTTTCTGACGGAGGAGGAGATCTTCCGGACCAGGCGGGCCCGCCGCCGCCGGGCCGCCGAGGAGATCAAGGGACTGGGGCTTTCCAGCCTGATAGACTTAAGCCCCGGGGACTACGTGGTCCACGCCGACTACGGGATCGGCCATTACCGGGGCTTGGAGAACAAGGTTCTGTCCGCGGGCTACCGGGGGGATTTTTTGGTCATCGCCTATCGGGGCGAGGACACGCTCTTTGTTCCCGTGGAAAATTTTGGGCTCGTCTCCAAATACGTGGGGGCCACGGATCGGCCCCCGCCCCTCGACCGTTTGGGGAGCGGCAATTGGGAAAAAATCAAGGCCAAGGTCAAAGAGGATATCAAGGCCATGGCCGAGGAACTCTTAAAGCTCTACGCCGAGCGGAAAATGGCCCCCGGGTTCGCCTTTTCCCCGCGCGACGGGGATTTCCTCAATTTTGAGGCCGCTTTTCCCTACAGCGAAACGCCGGATCAGGAAAAGGCCATTGAGGACGTTTTGCGCGATCTCGCCCGCCCCAGCCCCATGGACCGGCTGGTCTGCGGGGACGTGGGTTTCGGAAAGACCGAGGTGGCCATCCGGGCGGCCTACAGGGTGGTCTCCGACGGCAAGCAGGTGGCTGTTTTGGTGCCCACGACCATTCTCGCGGAACAGCACGAAAGGAGTTTCAGGGAAAGGCTTGAGCGCCAGGCGGTGTCCGTCGCCTCGCTCTCGCGCTTTAAAAAGCCCCCCGAGCAAAAAAAGATAGTCGCCGATTTGGCCGCGGGCCAGGTGGACGTCATCATCGGGACCCACCGTCTCCTCTCTTCGGACGTGGTCTTTAAAGACCTGGGCCTTTTGGTCATCGACGAGGAGCACCGTTTCGGGGTGGCGGACAAGGAAAAACTGAAAAAACTGCGGGTCGGCGTGGACGTTCTGAGCATGAGCGCCACCCCCATCCCCCGGAGCCTTTCCATGTCCATGTCCGGCGTCAGGGATCTGTCCATTATCCAGACCCCGCCCCTGGACCGCCTTTCGGTGCGGGCCAGTTTGGTCCGGAACGACGATTCCCTGATCGTGGAGGCGATTGACCGGGAATTGGCCAGGGGCGGGCAGGTCTTTTTTATCCATAACAGGGTCCGGGACATCCACCGCTGGATTCGGCGCCTGGAAAGCCTCATGCCTCTCGTCCGTTTCGGGGTGGGTCACGGGCAGATGAAGCCGCGCGAGCTCGAGGAGATGGCGCGAAAATTTTGGCGCAAGGAAATCGACGTGTGGGTTTCCACCACCATCGTGGAATCGGGGCTGGACTTTCCCTCGGCCAACACCATAATAATAGATCAGGCCGACCGGCTGGGCCTGGCTCAGCTCTACCAACTTAAGGGCCGGGTGGGACGGGGAGGGGAGCAGGCCTACGCCTATCTAATGGTGGAGGACCCCGACCTTTTGACCACGGACGCCCGCAAAAGGCTGCGGGCGATTATGGAAAACGCCGAGCTCGGGAGCGGTTACCAGGTGGCCCTGCACGATCTGCAGATTCGGGGGAGCGGCAACGTGCTGGGCGCGGCCCAGTCGGGCCAGGCCTCCCTGGTGGGCTACGAGATGTACGCCACCTTGGTCGAGCGGGCGGTGGCCGAGCTCAAAAACGAGCCCCTGGAGGAAGACTACGAACCGGAGATTGTCCTTTCCGCGAGCGCGTACCTCCCCGAGGAGTACGCCCCGGACACCGCGAGCCGGATCAACCTTTACCGTAGGCTTTCGCGGGCCTCCGGCTTGGAGGAGATTCAAGGCGTGGAAAAGGAACTCCAGGACCGTTTCGGGCCTATTCCGGAGGAGGCCCGCAATCTTTTGGATCTCTCCTATATCAAGATATTGGCCAAGCGCCTCAAGATTGAAAAGCTCGCGGCCTCCCTGGAGGGTCTCGCGATAGATTTTCGGAAAGAAAGCCTCGCGGGCCAAGGGGCCCTTCTTGACAAACTGCTGAATATGGCCAACGACAAGCGCAAAAAGGCCACCCTTTCCCCCGCGGGGGAGTTCCGCCTCCCTTTAAAGGCCCTCCAAGAGCGCCTGGCCGCCAAAGAGCGTCTCTCCGTTTTTATTATCAAGTTCTTAAGATTCCTGTCGCGCGTGGATTAAGGTCCCCGGGGAAGCCTTGGGGGGACGGGGAAGCCCCTTGGGGGGGAGGAGTTTTTTTTGCCGCGTTTTTTGCGCAAAGGGGCCGTGGCGGCCCTGCTCGTTCTCGCCGTCGGGGCCCTGGCGCTGGGCGGGACGCGCTTTTTCCGCGAGCGTTACCAGAAACAGCTCTGGGATTCCAACGCGGCGGCGCTGGTCAACGGCGTTCCCATTAGCCGGGAAAGCGTGGAGGCCGTTCTGCGGTCTGGTTTTTATCCGCCCCTGACGGCTGAAGAGGCCCCCGGGGCCCTTTCCGTGGAGACGATCTTGGAGCGCCTGATTGAGGAAGAATTGGTCCGCCAGGCCGCGCTGGAGCGCGGGATCTCCGTCAGCGAGGAAGAGACGCGCGGCTTTCTGGAGGAAGCGCGCCTTTCCTGGGGCTGCCAGGGACCCGAGGACGCCAGTTTCGGCTGCCGGCTTCCCAAGGGCGAGGCGCTTGACTCCTTAATTGACGCCACCCAACGACGCCTTTTATTGCGCAAGCTCTTCCAGAGCGTCTTTCTGCGGGAGGGGCGGCGCGCGAGCCGGGACTGGGAAAAATATCTCCTAAACTGGAGCGAGACCCATTCCCTGCCCACCCTTTTCGCGGGACGGGCCCTTTTAACGGAAAAAACTCCCCGAGCCCTACGGATTTTGGATTCTCCCCGCTACCGTCGGGGGGGCTTAGACGCTTTGACCCAAAAACTGGAAGAAGAGGGGCTCGCCTTTCTCCTTTCGGAAACAATGCGTCTCGACGCCCGCCCGGGCAAGGCCGCGGCCCTGTTTCCCACGGAAAACCTGGGGGCGGAACTGACCATGGCCTTAGAAGATCCCCAAAAACTCACCCGGGCCCTCCCGCTCGCGGAAAGCTACTGGGTCTTCGCGGTGAGCGCCGTCGTTCCCCGTCCCAGCCCCGAGAAATTGGCGCGGGCAGCCCTCAGGGACTACGAAAGCGCCGTCGCCGACGCGGCTTTTAAGGCCTTTCTCCACGAACAAAGGGGCCGGGCCGCCATCACGGTTAACCCCAATTTCCCCGGCTCCCTGGCCGCGAGCCTGGAGCGGCCCCAGGAGAAGGGCCAGCCGGCGGCGGAAGCGGAGTGACGGCGGCCCCGGAAGGGCGAGCGCGGGGAGGGATTTATTGACAAATCCCCCGCGGCCTTTCGGGGGGAAAGCGCGCCAGCGCGGGGCCTCGCGGAGGCTCCGGCTTAAAAGTCATGATTGTTGACAGTTTTGGGGGGAACAACTAAAATCCAAGAATCTTTTTCAGGGAAATCGGCGCCCGCGCGGGGCGACAAGGGAAGTTAATGGAGGGCTTTTTCGTCAGAGCCGTTCTCCTTTAAGGGGCCAAGAGTCTATAAAAAAATCCTCGCCTCTTTCCCGCGTCCCCAAGCGCCCTTTTCCGCGATTCCCCTTCAACCCTAGGGAGAGAGAGGCCGCGCGACGCTCCTCGCGCGCGGCCCCGGGCCCATGTTTCCCCTAGGAGGCGCGGGGGCTATCCTTTGCGCTTTTTAGCCCCCGCGCCCCCCATGGTCAGTCGCTCCTCTCGCCCCACGGCGAGACCGCGCCATGGGGCGGCGCCTTCCCGCGGGAAGGCCCAAAACCGCGCCAAGGCGTTTTGATGATTTTCGCAGCCCAGTCACCCTCGGCGACGCAAGGGGATATGATGATCGACGTCCAAAATCAGTCGGACAATCGGCGGTTTAAAATAGATCAGGTGGGGGTCAAGAAGATCCGCTACCCCGTGGACGTGAAAGACCGCGAAAACGGCTCCCAGAGAACCGTGGCCTCCGTCAATATGTACGTGGAGCTTCCCCATAACCATAAGGGGACGCATATGTCCCGGTTTATCGAGATTCTCGCCAAACACCGGAACAGCATTTCCTCCTCCACCATTCCCTCGATCCTTTCGGACATGAAAGAGCGCCTCCAGGCGGCTTCCGCCCATTTGGAGCTGTCTTTTCCTTTTTTTATGGAAAAGGCCGCGCCCGTCACCGGGGCGGTGGCCCTTATGGAATACGGCTGCGTTCTCACCGGCACCCAGTCCGGGGAGGAGGCGGACCTGAAGGTGTCCGTGCTAGTCCCCGTGACGACCCTGTGCCCCTGTTCCAAGGAGATTTCCAGTTACGGGGCCCATAACCAAAGGGGCCAAGTGACCGTGACGGTGAGGTACGAGCATTTTTTTTGGATGGAGGACTTGATTAAGCTTATCGAAAACTCGGCCTCCAGCCAGGTCTACTCGCTCCTCAAACGGAGCGACGAAAAATTCGTGACCGAGACCGCCTACGACAATCCCCGTTTCGTCGAGGACGTGGTGCGGGAAGTGGCCGTCAAGCTGCGGGCCGACTCCAATTTCACCTGGTTTTCCGTGGCCGCCGAAAATTTTGAGTCCATTCACAACCACAGCGCTTACGCTTATTTGGAATTCAACCGCGCCGACCACGGGAAAGAGGGGAGCGGCGGCCCCGGGGCCGAGGGGCAAGAGGAGAAATAAGTGGACAGATTGGTGGTGGAAGGCGGCTTTCCCCTCAAGGGGGAGACGCGGGTCAGCGGGGCCAAAAACGCCGCGCTACCCCTCATGGCCGCCTCCATTCTGGCGGACGGGCCTCTGACCCTTGTCAATATCCCCCGTCTGGGGGATCTGCGGACCATGGGGCGGCTCATCGCTTTTATGGGGGGGAGCGTCTCCCCTTTCTGGGAAAACGGCGAGGCTGAGGTCGCCACCATTGAGACGCGGAATATCGACCGCCCGGAGGCGCCCCACGAGCTTGTCAAGACCATGCGGGCCTCGGCGCTGGTTTTGGGGCCACTCCTCGCCAAATGCGGTCGGGCCAAGGTCTCTTTGCCGGGCGGCTGCGCCATTGGGGTGCGGCCCATCGATCTGCACCTTACGGCCTTAAAGGAAATGGGCGCCACCTTCGATCTCTCGGGGGGGGACATCGTGGCCGCGGCCCCCAAGGGGGGGCTGAAGGCCGCGCGGATCCGCTTTGAGACCGTGACCGTCACCGGCACGGAAAACATTATGATGGCGGCCGCCCTGGCGGACGGCGTCACCACCATCTCCAACGCGGCCAAGGAGCCCGAGGTGGTGGACACCGGGGAAGCCCTGATCAAGATGGGGGCGAAGATCGAGGGCCTCGGGACGGACGAGCTCGCCATCGAGGGAGTCCCTTCGCTCTCCGGCGCGGAATACC
>JAISCZ010000069.1 GCA_031265205.1 Deltaproteobacteria bacterium | reverse complement strand
TGTGTCCCTGTCAAAAAACTCAATGATTGTTGTAAGCTATTTGGCTAAAACGCCTAATAGCGATCCCAATATTGTGGTTTTGTGGTTTTGTGGTTATAAAGCTGGATAGGGAACTTCGGATAATTTTTACGTTTCAGTTAGCTTTTGATTGATTCGACTTAGTTGTCATTAATCGCAAGCCAACTAATTTTTTTTTTTACAGATTGGCTCAAAGGGATTGGCTATGGCTGACGAAGAATCAAAATTTCTATTTCCCAAAGATAGAACTCTATCTTGCAAAACTTTGGCTCTCTTGAAAGGAGCTTTAGGGATTATTCCAATTGCTGGAGCAACTTGCAGTGAATTGCTTGGCTATTTTTTGCAACGCCCTCTTCAAAGACGACAAGAACAATGGTTTGAATTTATTGGCCAGTCTTTAGAAGATGTCATAGAACGCCTTGGCACATTAGAAGAAATTATTTCAAATGATAATTTCATCGATATGGCTATTAAAGCGACTAAAATCGCTTTGACAACGACAAAACAGGAAAAAATAAACGCTCTTAAAAATGCTGTGCTAAATTCTACTATAAACAATAATTTTGATGAAATTAAGCAACAAGTTTTCATAGCTCTACTCGACCAATTTAATGAGTATCACATAGAATTTTTAAAATTACTTGATGGTCAAATGGAACGCGTTAAAGAAATTAATTTTAACAATTATGATGGTTCTTATATGTTAAATCCGAATTTCTTTCATTTGATTGCCAAAATTTTTCCTAACCTAGATCAAAAAGAAGATTTTTGCAAAATAATTATGAATGATTTATTTTACAAAAATCTAACTACTACACAATCTTATGATTTTCCTTTAACAAATGACAATTATGATCATTTCGTAGTGGGAAATAGGACAACTACGATTGGAAAAGAATTTTTAAATTTTATTTCTGAACCAAAATTCCAATAATTAGTGGGTCATTTTATATAATGACTGTTTAATAGTTAATGTATTTGATCATCATTTTTTAAGCTGTTATCGTTAATGACCTTTGGCGATGGAAAAAATCAGCGAAGACAAATGAAGGCTTCTTTTTGCTACTGCGCCAGGAAGGAAATTCGCGGAAAATCCCAGCCCACCCGGGCGGCGCCCTCCGGTCGTCTCGTCCTTCCCATATCCTTCCCTTTCCACGCGAAATGCCAACGGCGTTTCAGCGAGCGCTCATCCCCGCGAGCCCTCTCCCGCCCCGTAGGGACTACGAGTCGCGTCTTTTAAGCCCCAGGCCTTGACGCCCCGACCAGGGCCAAGGCCCCCTTTTTGGACAAAAAGGCCCCTCCGGTGATATATAATGCGGAAGAGGCTTGAGGCCAGCGCCCGTTTCCCCAAGGGGGCCCTTTTTTCCGCCGTTGGCCGGCCCGCTCCTCCCCATGCCCCTTCCCGACCCCCTTTCCGCGGACTGGTCGCAACCTCACCGCGGCTACCGTTTTTCCCAAGACTCCGTCCTCCTCGCCCACTCCGCCCCCCAGTTTCTCGCGGGGATCGCCGCCGATTTCGGGGCGGGCTGCGGGGTGGTCGGCTTGGAGGCCCTCGCCGCGGGAAGGCTCCGAGGCGCGGACGGACTTTATTTAGTGGAAGCGCAGCCTCTTTTTTCGCCCTTTTTAAAATACAACGCCCAGCGGGCGCGCCGGCTCGTCCCCGACTCTCCGCCCCTAAAGATCCTTGTCAAAGACTGGCGCGCTTTAAAACCCGAGGATTTAGGAGGAAAAATCTCTTATTTGACCGCGAATCCGCCCTATTTCGCCCCCGGCCGGGGACGCTCCCCCCGAGAGGAGCGCCTTTGGGGGCGGGAGGAGCGCCGCGGCGGCCTCTCCTCGCTTTTGCGGCAAGCCGCCGCCTTGCTCGCCCCCCAGGGCGCCCTCTCCCTCTCCTGGCCCCGGGCGAGACTCCCGGAGCTGCTCGCGGGCCTTTCCGCCCACTCCTTCGCGCCCTCTTCCTTCGCTTTCCCCAGCCGCCGCGGCGACTCCCTCATCCTTCTCCAAGCCCTTTGGCGGCCAAAAGGTTAGACTTTCCCCCCATGACGATTTTCGGTCGGTCCATCTCGGACGTCATTCTCATGATCGTCCCTTTGCTCATGTCCCTGTCGGTCCACGAGTTCGCCCACGCCTACGTCGCCAACCGCCTGGGGGACCCCACGCCCAAGGAGCGGGGCCGCCTCACCCTCAACCCCCTGGCCCACCTGGACCTCCTGGGGACCCTCTGCATTCTCATGACCTTTTTTATCGGCTTGGCCAAGCCGGTGCCCGTGGATCCGCGCTATTTCCGCAACCCCGTGACCGGCATGTCCATCGTGGCCGCGGCCGGGCCCCTGTCCAATCTGGCCTTGGCCATAATCCTCGCGCTGGCCATCAGGTTTGTCGTCGGGAGCGAGTCCTGGGAGGGCGTCCCGCTTTTTTTCAGGGACCCCATCGCGAACATGCTCTATATCGCCTTCTATTTAAATCTCGGGCTCTGCCTCTTCAATCTCATTCCCATTCCCCCCTTTGACGGCTTTCGGGTCCTCTCCTGCGTCCTCCCGCGCGAGACGGTCCTCTTCCTCGAGCGCGGAAGCCTTCCCATCATGCTCGTTTTTTTCGTCCTCTTCGTCGCGACGGGAGCCGTCGGCCGCGTCCTCTGGCCCCTTATCCGCTCCATCGCGTCCTTCCTCCTGTAAAGCCATGCCCTCCGACGGCGACCTCCAACTCAAGCTGGATATCTACGAGGGGCCCCTGGACCTCCTCCTCCACCTCATCAAAAAAAACGAGGTGAGCCTCTCCGATCTCCCCATCAGCCTCATTACCGCCCAATACCTGGAGAGCCTCGAGATCCTTAGGGAATTGAACCTGGACGTCGCCGGGGATTTTCTGGTCATGGCGGCCACCCTGACCCAGATCAAGTCGAAAATGCTCGCGCCGGGCTTTCAGGCCGAGGGGGAAGAGACGGAAGACCCCCGCGACGAGATCGTGGGCCCCCTCATGGAATACCTGACTATCCAGGAGGCCGCCCTCTCCTTGGGGGAGCGCTTCCTTCTGGGCCGCGACGTCTTTACCAGGGGGAATCGCGAAGACTTTGAGGCGGCGCCGGCGGAGGAAACGGTCAGGGCGTCTCTGTGGGATCTCGTCGAGGCCTGGCGCGCCTTGGCCTCCCGCGCCCCGGCGGCGGCGCTGGAGCTGAAATTCAACCTGGAGACCCAAACCATCGGCCAAAGGATTGAGGCCATCCGGGCCTTTTTGACCGTGGCCCAAAGCGCGCCGTTTCGGGAGGTCGTCGTGGCCGGCGACGCCGGCCCCAACGTGGCCTTAAGTTTTTTGGCCGTTTTGGAGCTGGCCCGGGTGGGCTTTTTAAGGCTTTACCAGGACGTGGAAACCGAAAGCGAGGGGCCGCGGGTCTTTCTCGCCGACCCCGCGGCCCGCGCCAGCCTGGAGCACGACTACCGCTGATTACTCTTATCCCGCGGCCCCAAAAGGGCCGCGCGCCGCGGGCCCATTATGCTTGAGCTTAAAAAAATCGTGGAAGGACTCCTCTTCGTCTCCGAAGTCCCCCTGGACGCGGCCAAAATCCACGCCGCCCTGGAAGGGGAGAGCACCCCCGCGCGAATCGCGGAGGCCTTAAAGGCCCTCCGCGAGGAATACGCGAGCGGGGATAGGGCCTTCGACGTCAGGGAAGTCGCCGGCGGCTACCAATTCCGGACGAGGCCGGAACTGAGCCTCTACGCGTTAAGGCTCCACAAAAAAAGCCCCGCCCGCCTTTCCAGAGCCGCCTTGGAGACCCTGGCGGTCATCGCCTACCGCCAACCCGTCCTCCGCGCGGAAATCGAAAAGATCAGGGGCGTGGACGCGGGAGGCGTTTTAAGGAATCTTTTGGAAAAGAGCCTCGTCCGCGTCTCCGGCCGCCAGGACAAGCTCCCGGGACGCCCCATCCTCTATTCCACCACCGCCCGCTTTCTGGAAACCTTTGACCTGCCCTCTTTGGCCGCGCTCCCCACCGTGGAGGAGATGGACAAACTCCTTCCGCCGCCGAAAATTGACGCGAACAAGCTCTTTTAAGCGTGCCCCCAAGGGTTCCCGCCCGCGAAAGGCGCGCGCTCTTTACAGGACGCGCGCGAAAGCGTTATATATAGGCGTTTTAGACTTTAAATAAAGGCGGCGCGCGCGCCCGCGAGCGTAACGCTATAAGGAGAGCGGCGTGACCGCCAAAGGACGGCTAAAGCCCTATAGCGTGGTTTCGTATTTCTGCGGTTGCGGCGGCCTGGATTTGGGCTTCCGGGGCGGCTTCCGTTACCGCGGCGAAGATTTCCCCAGGCTTCCCTTCGAGATTAAAGCCGCCTACGACAACGACGCGCGCTGCGTCGAAACCTATAACGGCTACTTTGGGGAGGGCCGAGCCCAAATAGCCGATCTCGCCTCCCTGGACGCCCAAAAGGCCCCGGAGGCCCGCGCGCTGATCGGAGGCTTTCCCTGCCAGGAATTCTCCTCCTGCGGCCCCTTGCGCGGCTTGGGGTCGGCGCGGGGGCGGCTTTACCGCGCCCTCGTAAGCTATATGGTCGCGCGCCGCCCGGAGATCGTCATCGGCGAAAACGTCGTGAACCTGGAGCGCATGGCGCGCGGAGCGGTTCTCCGAACCATCCGCGACGATCTGGCGGAGGCCGGCTACCGGGTCGAGGTCTGGAAACTCTTCGCCCCGGATTACGGCGTGCCCCAAAGGCGCGAGCGCCTCTTTATCGTCTGCGCCCGCGACGACGTCCACGCGCGGCGCGGCTTTCCCCCCAAGCCGGAGGCCCGCTTCAAAGGCGCGCACCGGAGCGTCGAATGGGCTATCGGCGATTTGGCGCGCGTCGCCGACGAGAGCGTGCCCAACCAAAGCCAATTTTTCGCGGCCGCCCGCGCCAAAAAGGGCAACGGCCAAGGCGACGAGAAAAATAAAAAGGACCTTCCCGCCTATACAGTCAGGGCTAACCCCAAGTCGCGGGTGCAGTTCCACTATTCCCTGGACCGCCGGCTCACGATCCGCGAGCTCGCGCGCATCCAGACCTTCCCCGACGATTTTCTCTTTACCCACCCGAAAACGGCGAGCGTCTCGCAAATCGGCAACGCGGTGCCCCCGACGCTCGCCTACGCCGTCGCGCGTTCCGTGGGCCAATTTCTGGAAGGCGCCGCGACTGGGCGCGAGGGCGGCGCGACCGCGACGGAGCTATTGGGTTAGGGGCTTAAAAAATGGCGAGAGACCCCGAGATCACGCGCCGGATAATGTCCGCCGTCAAATCGGCGAACACCGCTCCCGAGATGGCGCTGCGCCGCGCGCTCCACGCGCGGGGCCTGAGGTACCGCGTCAACGTCAAAAACCTCCCGGGAAAGCCCGACGTGTGCTTTACCAGGGCCCGCCTCGCGGTCTTCTGCGACGGCGATTACTGGCACGGGCACAATTGGGCCCTCCGGGGCCTCGCGTCCCTGGAAGAGGAACTCTCCCGCTATCCCCGTTACTGGCGCGACAAGATTAGCGCCAACGTTAGGCGGGACAGGGAAAGCGAGGCGCGCTTGGAGGCGAGCGGCTGGACCGTCCTGCGCTTTTGGGCGAGCGAGATCAACGCCGACGCGCGAAAATGCGCCGACCTAACCCTCGCGCGCTACAAGGAAGCCATGGCCCAAAGGCCCTTAGGCGCCCCGAAAGAGCGGCCGCGGCGACCGCGTAAATAAGCCTCCGGGCCGCGCGGCGCGTCTTTTCCCCGCCGACTTCTAGCGCCCTAGCGCGCGAAATCTTTCACCACGGCGATCTCCTTACAGTCGGGGTAATGGACGCAGTTAAAACAGACCGCCCATATTTTCTGGGGAAGGGCGTCCAAGCCGACGATCCGATAACCTAATTTCACGAAAAACTCGGGTACGTAAGTTAAGGCGAAAGTCCTCCGGATCCCTAATTCCCACGCTTCCTTTTCCACGGCCAAAGTCAGGGCTTGGCCGATCCCCTGTCCCCTGTACTCGTCCCTGACCGCCAAGGAGCGGACCTCGCCCAAATCTTCCCAGGCCACCTGGAGGGCCCCGATCCCCATGATAGTTCCCGTCCCCAGCCCGTCCTCGGCCACGAAAAAGGTCTGCAGCGACTCGTAGATGTTGGCGAAACTGCGGGGCAAAAGAAGCCCCCCTTTGGCGAGGCTTTTCAAAAGCTCGTAGATGGGCCCCACGTCTTGGACATGGGCCTTGCGGACGCGGTATTGCATGAAAAACCTTTTGGCCTTATAAGGAGTCTTTCCCCCCAGAGGAGCGCGCCCCCCAAAGGCTCCGACCCTTTCGCCCCCCGGGCTACCGGTCGCCTCTTGGGGGAGACCAATTCTAGCGCGAACGCGCCGCCAAAGAAAGGCTTGAATGGAAAACGCCAGCCTCAACCCGATCGTCAATCTCCGCGGGGTAAGCCTTAGCCGCGGGGGAACGCCCCTCCTCCGCGACCTTAACTGGGAGGTCCGCCGCGGCGAGCACTGGACCGTGCTGGGCCCCAACGGCGCGGGCAAGACCCTCCTCTTGCGCGTCGTGACCGGCTATATCTGGCCCACGGACGGGGAAGTCACCGTCTTGGGAAAGCGCCTCGGACGGGTCGACTTAAGGATCCTCCGGCGCAAAATCGGCTGGGTCTCCCAGGCCCTGGCCGATCTTACCCCCGGGGGCGAGACCCTCTTGGGGACCATTCTCTCCGGGCCCATGGCCTCCTTAGGCCTCTACGCGGACCCGGAGCCCGCCCTGGTGGAAAAGGCCCGCCAAACCGCGGCGGATTTCGGGCTGAGCGACAAGCTGGAAAGGCCCTTTTTTCTGCTCTCCTCGGGAGAGAGGCAAAGGGCGCTCCTGGCCAGGGCGGCCTTAACCGAGCCAGACCTTCTGATTTTAGACGAGCCCATGAGCAATCTGGACATGGGCGGTCGGGAGCTTTTTCTCGAGCTGACTAGAAGGCTGGCGAGCGCCCCCAACGGCCCCACCGTGATCCTCACCACCCACAACACATTGGAAATCGGGCCCTTTTTTAGCCACGCCCTGCTCCTCAAGAACGGCGCCGTCCTGGCCCAGGGGGAACTGGAGCGGACCCTGACCTCGCCAATCCTTTCCGCGGCCTTTGAGCTTCCCTTAAAGGTGGAAAGAAGCGCGGGCGGTCGCGTCTTGGCCCTCTTGAACCCTTAGCTAGCGCCTTAGCCAGCGCCTTAACCCGCGCCTTAATCCGAGCCTTAATCCGAGCCTTAGCCAGCGCGCCCCCGCCCCCCTCGACCTTTGGCCTCCCCCGCCGCCCCGGACGCGGAAAAAAACGCCGCGAGGCCCTGAGCGCCGAAAGGTCTCGCCTCTTCAGGCGTCGTGGCGTTTCCGCCCGGCCGCCTGGGCGACGGTCACGCCGTTGGCGTCGGAAAGTTCCCAACGGTCAAAATCCCAAGGCAAGTTCCCCCGCTCCGCCGCGACGTGCGCCACGGAGCGACCGTTTCCGTCCGCTATTTCCCAGCGGCGGAAGCCCACCGGCAGAGTCCCGCTCTCCGCGGCGACGCGCGCCACGGAGCGCCCGCTTCCGTCCGCGAGTTCCCAGAGGTCAAAACCCGCCGGCAGAGTCCCGCGCTCGGCGGCGACGTGCGCCACGGTCACGCCCGCCTGGCTCGCCAAGCCCCAAAGCGCGAATCCCTTCGGAAGCGGACCGCGCCAGGCCGCCTGGTGGGCGACGGTCCAGCCGTCGGGCCGGGAAAGTTCCCAGCGGTCAAAACCCGCGGGCAGCTTCCCGCCCCGGGCCGCCGCGTGCGCCACCGTGGAGCCTTTTTTGTCGGCCAGTTCCCAGCTGTCAAATCCCGCGGGCAGTTTCCCGCCCTCCGCCGCGGAATGCCACAGGGTCCAGCCGCTCTCCGTCGCTATCTCCCAACGCTCAAAGCCTCGGGGCAAACGCCCGCCGCGCGCCGCGGCGTGGTAGACGGTGAGGCCTTGGCCGTCTTGGAGCGCCCATTGGTCAAAGCCCTCGGGGAGGCGACCGAATTCCGCCGCGACGTGGGCCACGGTCCAACCGTGGCGGTCTCGCAGCGCCCATTGGTCAAAGCCATTGGGGAGGCCGCCGAATTCCGCGGCGACGTGGGCCACGGTCCCGCTCTCCCGATCCGCCAAGTCCCAACGGTTGAAGCCCTCCGGCAAGCGCCCCTCCATGGCCGCGACGCTGGCCACGGTTTCGCCGCGATCGCTCGCGATTTCCCAGCGGTCGAAGGCGGGGGGCAAACGCCCGTGAACGGCCGCGACATGGGCGACCGAAAAGCCGTCGCCGTCGACGATTTCCCAGCGGTCAAAAGAGGAAGGCAAATGCCCGCGCGCCGCCGCGACGCGCGCGACGCTCTCGCCGTCGCCATCCCGGATTTCCCACTTGTCGAAGCCTTCCGGCGGAACCCCGCGGGCCGCCGCGAAGTGGGCGACGCTCCGGCCTTTCGCGTCGGCGATTTCCCAGCGGTCAAAGCCTTCCGGTAAATTTCCCTCCAGCGCGGCGGAGTGGGCGACGCTCCAACCCTCCGAATCCGCGATTTCCCAGCGGTCAAAACCCTTGGGCAGCGGGCCCCGCGCCGCCGCGAAATGGGCCACGGAAAGGCCGCTCGCGGCGGAAAGCTCCCAGAGGTCAAAACCCTCCGGCAACCTCCCCAAGGCCGCCGCGACATGAGCCACGCTCACGCCTTTCCCGTCCGCGGCGCGCCAGAGGGCGAAGCCGAGCGTAAGCTCCTCGCTCTCCGCGAGGGCCCTTATTTTTTCGCGCGAAAACGTATCCTCCGTCGCCTTTCCCGCCGCTCGCCGCGCCCCGCGACGCGCGGCGGAGCGTCTCAAGCGGGGCCGCCTCCGATTATAGCCTTTTTAGCGGCCGCGACGATAGGGGAGGCTCCCCTTCTCTCCCCTTCGCGCTTCGGCCCGCGCGCGTGGGGAAAGCGGCCCTTATCCCGCCCCGCGCGGGCTCGCGGGAACTTTGGGCGCCCCCGCCGGGGCCCGTCGCCTTAACGGGACTGGCCGCCAGCTCGCGCCTCGCGCGGGCCGCCTTGAGCCGCGGCGCCCGCGAGCGGCGCGACGAGGCGAGCGGCTCGCGGCGCCCGCGCCCGCGCCCGTCTTGGGGGCTCTCGCCAAAATTCGCGCGCGTTTCAGGGGCGCGTCGGAATCTTTTCCAAAAGCCGATAGGCTTCGATCTGGAGGGGCGTTAAATCGGGATTTAAGTCAAAACTCGCCGCCTCTTCGCCCTTAAAACTCATGAAGGAAACGCGCGCCGTGGAGATAGGCTTGAGGTTTTTAAGCAAGCGCGCGAACGTTATCGTGGGGATATCCGCCCCGTTCTTTGGAAAGGACGCGCTCGCGGAGGGGTTTTCCGCCGCCTTGGCGCGCTCCTCGGGATCGCGTCCCCCTCGCGGCGCGAGGGCGGCCTTCGGGGAAATTAATTCTCCCCACGCGTCTCTTAAACGCCATTCAACGTAATAAGACAGCGCCGTTAGAAAAATCCGCGCCTTAAAACGTTTGTCCGAATGACGGAGATTGGGCCAAACGCTAAACTTTCGGCTTCGCGCCGCGCGAAGCGTTTTTGGGGCTCGCGCCATATTTTGGCAAGCCCTCGCGCAATCCTCAATTGTCAGCGCCTCCGCTGGCGCCGAAGTCCTCGCGACGCGCGGCCCGTCTAATTGGCTTTCTTGGAGGCGAAATTCCTCGTCCAGGGAATAGTCAAAAAAAGCGTCCCTTATGTCTAAAATAAAACTCTTCCTCAGCGCGCGCTTACTGAGGGCCCCGCCGACCGCCAGGGCGACGTCCTTTTGGTCTTTGAGCCTTCCTTTCGCGACCGCGCGTTTTATTCGCTCAAAGAGTTTCGCCGCGCCCGCGAGCGCTTTTTGGCGTTTAGCGGCCTTTTTATTCTGATTGGCGAGATTTCGCCAAACCGCCAAGCGCTCCCCCGGATAGAGCGAAGGGGACGCGTATTCGCGCGCGGCGCCATCGCCTAAAGGAGGAAGCGGGAAGAAAGGTTCCGCGATAAGCTTCTTTACGGAAGCTGAACGGATGGGGGCAATCCAGTCGGCGCCAAGGTTTTCCAAAAAGGTCGCCGCGCCCTTGGAGCCAAGCGCGCCCCCGTCCCCAACCATGACAATCCTTCCCGCTCCAAAAGCCTCGCGCGCTTTTTTAAGGGCTCGCGACAGCGCCTTGATATCGCGCGCGTCTCCGCGGCCCGCTAGCCTGGCGCGCTATCGCCAGATTCGTCCGCAAAGCGCGAATCAATTTCGCCACTGGCCGTGGCGAAATTAGAGGGTGGCGCGCGAACAGTGGCCCTCCAGCCTGAAACGCCCCGCGCGGCCCCTTTCTTTCGCTTTGGCTTTTCCGGCTTCGCCAGAAAAGCCCTCCTGAAGACCTCGTTAAAAAAAAATCCAAAAAAGAATGGGCCCACCGGAAACCGCCGGAAAAAAGAGCCACAAAAACGCCGTTCCCAAGGGCGACCGCCGCCTTCCCCAAAAGCGCGAGTTTATCCGGCGTAACGGCCTCCCCGCGCGGGGGCGGAGGACAAGCCGGAAAAACGTTTGGGGCCCGCCTCCGTCTCTCCCCAAAGCGAAAAACGCGCTTCCGCGCCGCCTTAAGGCGGGCCGTCTCCAAGACCGTTCGCGCCAGCGAGACGAATTTGCCAGCTTTTCCGCGAATTGGGCGCCTTTGACGAAAGATCCGTCGCGGCCTCGCGCGGCGCGCGGCCGCCTTCCCCGCCAGGGGGTTACCCAAGGGGGCGGAACCCAAGGTTGGCGCGGGAAGCCGGAAGCCCCAGATTATCCCCTTGGATAACGCGGCGAACGCCGCCGTCGCCGCGCGGGCCCCAGGCTTAAGCGCTCAGTCGTCCCGGCGAGAGAGGGCGGCGACCCGCCTGACGGTCAGCCCATCATTATCCGCCAATTCCCAGAGGTCAAAGCCCTCCGGCAAATGCCCGTTATACGCCGCCACGTGCGCCACCGTCAACCCTTTTTCGGTCGCCATTTCCCAGCGGTCAAAGCCCTCCGGCAGGTTCCCGCTCCTCGCCGCCACGTGAGCCACCGTCACCCCATTTTTATCCGCCATTTCCCAGCGGTCAAAGCCCTCCGGCAGGTTCCCGCTCCTCGCCGCCGCGTGAGCCACCGTCACCCCATTTTTATCCGCCATTTCCCAAAGGTTAAAATCTTCCGGTAAATTCCCGTTCCCCGCCGCCGCCGCGTGAGCCACCGTCCACCCCCTGTCGTTCGCCAATTCCCAGCGGTCAAAGCCTTCCGGCAAATGCCCGCCAAACGCCGCCATGTGGAACAGCGTCACGCCATCGCGGGCGGTAAGATCCCAGCGGTCAAATCCCTCCGGCATACGACCGCCCCTCGCCGCCGCGTGGGCTACCGTCATCCCTCCGCTATTCGCCATCTCCCAGCGGTCAAAGCCCTCCGGCAGAAACCCGTTCTCCGCCGCCACGTCCGCCACCGTCCACCCATCTTTGTCCGCCATGTCCCAGCGGTCAAAGCCCTCCGGCAGGTTCCCGCTCCTCGCCGCCGCGTGAGCCACGGTCACCCCATTTTTATCCGCCATTTCCCAGCGGTCAAAGCCCTCCGGCAGGTTCCCGCCCTCCGCCGCCGCGTGCGCCACCGTCGATCCTCCGCCGCCAGTGATCTCCCAGCGGTCAAAACCCTCCGGCAGATGCCCGAAAAACGCCGCCGCGTGGGCCACGGTCACCCCATCGTCGTCCGCGATTTCCCACCGGTCAAAGCCCTCCGGCAAACTCCCAGCCCGCGCCGCCGAGTGGGCCACCGTCCACCCCTCGCCGTCCGCCTCCTCCCAGCGGTCAAAACCCTCCGGCAAACGCCCGCCATCCGCCGCCGAGTGAGCCACCGTCACTCCTCCGCCGTCAGCGAGCTCCCAGCGGTCAAAACCCTCCGGCAGACACCCGTCGAAGGCCGCCACGTGGGCCACGGTAGTCCCGTTATGGGACGCGAGTTCCCAACGGTCAACGCCCTCCGGCAAACTCCCGCCCTGCGCCGCCGAGTGGGCCACCGTCCAGCCATCTTTGTCAGCCATTTCCCAAAGGTTAAAACTTTCCGGTAAATTCCCGGACGCCGCCGCCTCGTGGGCCACCGTCCAGCCTTCGCTATTGGCCAATTCCCAGCGGTCAAAGCTCTCCGGGAGATAGCCGAGCGCCGCCGCGACGTGGGCCACGCTCACCCCATCGCGGGTCGCGAGTTCCCAACGGTCAAAATCATCCGGCAAAAGCCCTTTCTCCGCCGCCGCGTGGGCTACCGTAAAACCGTTTTCAAGCGCCAGTTCCCAACGGTCAAATCCATCCGGGAGATTGCCGCGCGCGACCGCCATGTGGGCCACGGTCCCCCCAGTCCATTTCCCGAACGCCACGGGATCAAAATCCTCCGGCATATCCACGCCCGACTCCTCCGCCAATTTGGACAGGATCGAGACGATGTCGCCCGCCAATTCCCACTGGTCGAAACCCTCAGGCAGATGGCCGCCTAAAGCCGCCACGTGGGCCACCGTCAACCCCGAAAAGTCCCTCAAATCCCAACGAGCGAAACCCTCCGGCAGATGGCCGCTCTTGGCCGCAAAGTGCGCCACGGTCATCCCTTTCTCGGTCGCGAGTTCCCAACGGTCAAAATCCTTGGGCAGAGAGCCGTTCAGAGCCGCCGCGTGGGCCACGGTAGTCCCATCATGGCTCGCGAGTTCCCAACGGTTAAAATCAGCCGGAAGCTTCCCGGTCTCGGCCGCCAAGTGGGCGACGGTAACCCCATTCTCGTTCGCGAGATCCCATCGCGAGAAATCATCCGGGAGCCGTCTCGCGTCGTCCTCCCTGGGGACGGGGGAAGAGTCGTCCTCGTCGCTCGCGAAATCATCGTAACCCACGGGCTCCTCGTCGTCGGAAGAATCATCGTCGTCGGAAGAATCATCGTCGGAAGAATCCGCTAAATCAAGCCCCCCAGCCACGACGTGGGCCACGGTTAAACCATCGCTCATCGCGAGTTCCCATCTGGAGAAATCCTTCGGGAGCTCATCGCGCGCGGCCGCGATGTGGGCCACGGTTAAGCCATCGGGCTCCGCCAGTTCCCAGAGGCTAAAATCCGGCGGGAGATTTCCCGCCTTCGCCGCCGAGTGGGCGACGGTTACGCCGTCATTGTCGGCGAGTTCCCAATGGGCGAAATCTTGGGGCAAGGCTCCGCTCTTCGCCGCGACGTGCGCCGGGGTCACGCCATTTTCGTCGGCGAGCTCCCAAAGGTCAACGCCCCGCGGGAGATGGCCGCCAAGGGCCGCGGAATGGAATACGGTCCAGCCTCTCTGGCTCGCGCTCTCCCAACGGTCAAAGCCTTTCGGCAAATGGCCGAACTCCGCCGCGACGTGGGCCACGGTCAGGCCGTCGACAGTCGCGAGATCCCAACGGTCAAAGCTTTCCGGCAAATGGCCGAACTTCGCCGCGACGTGGGCCACGGCCAGACCGTCGGACGCCGCGAGTTCCCAGCGGTCAAAATCCGTAGGCAGATAGCCGTGATTGGCCGCGAAATGGGCCACGGTCAGGCCGTCGACAGTCGCGAGATCCCAACGGTCAAAATCCCGGGGGAGCGGTCCGCGCCTCGCCGCGACGTGGGCCACGGTCAGGCCGCTGACAGTCGCGAGATCCCAACGGTCAAAACCCTCCGGCAGGGCGCGGCCCTCGGCCGCGGAATGGCAAACGGTCCAGCCTTCCTCGTTCGCGAGTTCCCATTGGTTAAAAGAGGCGGGGAGCTTGCCCGCCTCCGCCGCGGCGTGGGCCACGGTCAGGCCGCGCTTATCCGCGATATCCCAGCGTTTAAAGCCCCACGGGAGAACGCCGCCAAGCGCGGCGGCGTGGTAAACGGTCCAGCCTTCGCCGTCCGCGAGATTCCAGCGGTTAAAACCCGAGGGCAGCGCTCCGCGCTCCGCCAGAACATGGGCCACGGTCTGGCCTTCGTCATTGGCTAGATCCCATTGGTTAAAAGTCCAGGGCAGAAACCCTTGGTGGGCCGCGACGTGGGCCACGGTATGCCCCTTATCGCTCGCTAAATCCCATTGGCTAAAATCCGGAGGCAGCGTCCCGGCGCCGGCCGCGAAGTGGGCCACGGTAAAACCATCGGCATCCACGAGATCCCAAAGGTCAAAGCCCTCCGGGAGTCCCCCCGGGGCCATGGCCGCGACGTGGGCCACGGTAAAGCCACGCTCGTCCGCGAGTTCCCAGAGGCTAAAATCCTCAGGCAGGATCCCCGCCTCGGCCGCGAAGTGGGCCACGGTCCGACCTTTGCGGTCAGAAAGCTCCCATTGGCTGAAATCCTCGGGCAGGAACCCGGCCAAGGCCGCGGCGTGGGCCACCGTCAGGCCTTTGGCGTCAGCGAGTTCCCACGAAGCGAAATCGTCCGGCAAATTCCCGTTTACCGCCGCGACCCGCGCCACGGAGACGCCATTGTCGTCGCTTATTTCCCAGCGGTCAAAACCCTCCGGCAAATACCCTCCCTTCGCCGCGGAGTGGTAAACGGTCCAACCGTCGGGGCCTAAGACGTCCCAGCGGTCAAAACCCTCCGGGAGAAGCCCGCTTTCCGCCGCGAAATGGGCGACGCTAAAGCCTTTGGCGTCCCGGATTTCCCAGCGGTCAAAGCCCTCCGGGAGAAAGCCCGCGCGCGCCGCGGCGAGGGCCACGGAGTCGCCCTCGCCATCTTGGATTTCCCAAAGAGCGAAATCCTCCGGGAGAAAGCCTTCGCCCGCCGCGACGTGGGCGACGGTCGAGCCGCGCGCGTCGGCGATTTCCCAAAGGTTGAAGCCCTCCGGCAGGCGCCCATTCGCCGCCGCGGCGTGGGCCGCGGTCGAGCCTTCCCGGTCCTGGATTTCCCAGAGGCCCGCGACATCCGGCAGAAACCCGTTAGCCGCCGCCTCGTGGGCCACGGTCATCCCGTCGCTATCCGCCGTCTCCCAGTCGTCAAAACCCTCCGGGAGCGCGCCCAACCGCGCCGCGTAATGGGCCGCGGTTTTTCCTCGGCCGTCCGGCGTCAGCCAATCGTCAAACCCATCCGGCAGCCGCCCTTCCTCAATGGCCAGCCGGGCCACGCTCGTCCCTTTATTGTCCGCGAGGTCCCAGCGCGCGAAGCCCGGGGGCAGAAACCCCCGTTTCGCGGCCTCGTGGGCGACGGTCCAACCTTTTTTGTCCGCTATTTCCCACCTAGCGAAACCCTCGGGAAGGTTTCCGAATTTAGCCGCGACGTGAGCCACCGTCTGGCCAAGCCGATCCACGATTTCCCAGCGGTCAAAATCCGCGGGCAAACACCCGGCCTTGGCCGCGGCGTGGGCCACCGTCCAACCGTCCGGGCCCGCCAGGCTCCAGCGCTTGAAGCCGACCGGCAAGCGGCCCTCGCGGGCCATCTTCAGAAATTCGTTTTTCGGGGATTCTTTACCCAACTTTATTCGCTCCTCATGGACTAAAAAAAGGCTCGCGCGTGGCGAGGCCCAAAGCTCTCGCCTCGCCGCGAATCCCTTTATAACAGAAAAACGAGCGCCGCGCCCAGACCTCCACGGCGGCTCCGTCTTTGGCGCGAAAAAGGGCGACGCGGCCTTGAAATCCGCGCGTTCCCAGTTCTGGAGCCAGACTCCAATCTCCCGTTCCGCGCGACGGCGATTATTTTTTGCCGATACCGCTTTTCTCCATATCGGCCTTCCCCGCCTCCGCGCGGGCCCCAAGGCGGCGCCTCCCCCAACTCCAGGATCTCCCCGCCCCCCAAGGACGGAAGGCGGCCCCGCCGCGAGCGTCAAACGGTCAACGCCCACGCCGCTCTCAAATTCCTCAAAAGCCCCCCGAACTCGCGCTCGCGCCGCGCGGCGCGCCAGGCCCCGGCGACCGCGCCGGTCTCTCCCCCGGCGCGCGCCAAATTCCGGGCGGGCTTACCCGCCCGGGAAACGTCCCGCCCACCCCTGGCGCGGGGCGCGGCCTTCCCGCGCGCCCGCGAGTTCCCCAAATTAACGTCCGCCGAAAGCCCGCCGCCCGCGCCACTGGCCTTGCTCGCGCCCGCTGAATTTGTCGGCTCCCAGTCGCCGCGCGCGTTTGGGGAAATCGGAGAGCTTCCTTTGGAGCCGCCCACCCTGGCTTCCAGAAACGCGCGGCGGACTGGCGGGCTTCTTCCGGATTTCTCCGCGCCGCGACCGAGCGGCTTACGGAGTCTCTGGCCGTCGCCTCTTCAATCCCCCCCAAAAAATTCGCGAAGCGCGCGGGGAAGAGCCCGCGCGGGCCTCCTCCGTAGCGGGCCCGAGGTTTCCCATGTCCGCGCCGCCTTCGCGCGGACGAAACGCTCCCCGTCGTTCCCGCCCCCTCCAAGGGAGCGACCGCCGCCAGGAATCCAAACTATCGCCTGACGCGCTGTCAGCCGGCGCGCGGAACGGGTCCAGGCTATATTAGAAAGTCGCGGAACGGACGCTTCGCTTCCTGATTAAGCGCTGACCCGACCTGGAAATCATCCGCCGCCATGACCGGAATGGCGCGCTCTTCCGCGTGGACCCGTCGTATCCGCTTTTAACTCGCGTCGACAAGAAAGCCCTCCAATCGCGAAACGAGCGAGGGGGGACTTTACTGAGCTGGCCGAGACGTAAAAGGCGGCCAGGACTGAAGCGGCCCGAAGCGGCGACAAGCGCGCCCTGATGGGCCAGCTCTTCCCCGCGCGCCATTGAACGAAACTTTAAGACAACCCAAAGTTATCCGCTAGCTATCGTGGCGAGGAAACGAAAACGCCGCGGATTCGTTATGGAGGATTCTATGGGGGAAAACGCGTCTAAACTTCAATGGCTGGACAAGCGCGCGCGGCTTTGGAAAATCAAAATGATAATCTTGGCGAACGTCAAGTGGGATAAGGTTATACGCCGCGACGATCGCCTCGCGAGCCCGCGAATTTTCCTTGGCGTTTTCCACGGCTTGGCTTTTTACCCGTCCTTGTTCATAACCTTTACGCGGTCGAGCCCCGTCGCCGAAGCGGGCCTCGTCATTCAGGAACGCCTCGACAAAGCCACGCGCTTCGACGGCGTGAAAACGCTCAAATTTATAGAGGACGCGCGGGCTATCATCGTCAGCGAGCTTACGGCGCGTATCCCCAAAGACGAGCCCATTCCGCGATAGTCGCCGCGATATTGACGGCTACGGGAATCGCGGGCGCGCCGTTAGTTCCGGAAACGCGCGCCCATATTCTTCGGGATCCGACGGCGTCCCCCTTAAGATGACGCGGGGTGGGGGCCCAGTTTCGTTCCACCCACGCGGGGAACGGGTCCAAATTCAAAGCGACGGACGGCGCGCCGTTGCGGCCCACGCCAGCGGACCATAATTCTCTCGCGCCTCTTTCTTTAGCCACCCGCCTCAGTCAGGCCTCTACGCGGCGAAGGTCTCGGGAAGCGACTCCGTCAGAAACCGCTTGACCTAAGCGTAAGCGGAGGAGAGCGCGTTGTTGAGGGGGGCCTCAGCCTTGCCGCGAGTGGGTCCAGGAATCCCGCGAACCGCCTGAAGGCGGCCTGGCGCTCCTCAAACGCGCCCCGGGTCCTAGTGGCGAAGGAGATCTCATAGTCCGAGTTCTCCAACTCGCTGGCCTTCGGGGGGCGGATAAAGGACGGGGCGTAGCCCTCCCCAGCCGGGCGCGCGCGGCTCGCGGCCTCATCGCGGGCCCGGTTCATATCCAAAATAGTCCGCGCGATATCCGTCGTGGTCCGGGGAGGGACGCTGGCGGGCGTCCGGCCCACGGGCTGGGCCACGCGCTCCGGAAGCGCGCTTTTGAGCGCGTCGTTGAGACTCGAGGCGAGCCCGGAGACCGCGCGTTTGGTGGCGTTCCAGGCCTCCTCCAGCCGGGTCTCCGGGGAAAGGATTTGCGGACGGCCTTGGAGCGAGTCCGTCCGCGTCGTCTCATCGGAGGTTAGTCGGACTCGTCTTCCGGCTCGGGCTCGGAGTCTATCTCGGAGTCCTCCCAGCTGTCGTCTTCGGTCTCGGGCTCCAGCTCGGCGTCCTCCCGGGCCAGCTCCTCTGCCAGCGCCAGGTGATCCTCCGCCGTCATCGTGAGGAACTCCGCGTCCGACTTCCGTCTCGCCGGAGTCTCCCGCACGTACTTCATCGCCATAGCCTCGGCCTTCCAGGCGTGGGCGTCCAGAAGCAACAGGGGCTCCTCCAACTCCGTCAGAATCCGCTCCATCTCTTCGGGCTGGGGATAGCTCTGACGGATCGCTTCTTCCTTTTCCACTTCTTCCGGGGTCCAGCGTTCCTGAAAATACTCCCGGTTCTCCGGAGTGAGCTGCACTTCGTCGTGCGTCGGAGGGGGCGCCCCTACCCCTAAAAAATACATCATTAGATTCATCCAGGGGTACTTCGCTTCGATAGCCCCCATCGTCTCTCTGACTTCCTTGATAGTCTGATTGAGTATCGCTATATGATGGGGTTCCCGGGGCTCCTTCAGTTCCTCCAGTTTCCAGATCTGTTTCTCCATACTCGTTATTCGACCGTCCCAGTTCAGGAGAAAATGGAGCAGCATTGGGCGCGGTTGAAACTCCCCCGGGCCCGCTATAGCTTTGATTTGTTCCAAAGCGTGTTTGGCCATAACTTGGCTGTCTTTGTCCAAAAGCGCCTCCTAGCGTATTACCAAAAACTATTGGCTACGAAAGACGCGTGTATTTGATGGAGATACGCGCGCGTTAAGTGATATGAATTGAAATTAGATGTCCAGCCACCTAAATCGTTATCCGAGACGATTCGCGAATCTTTGGAAAGCGTCGCGCCGAAATCGGCGTCGGCTAACGTATTATTATAGCATACTCGAAAGAGCTGGCGAGTAGTTCAGCGAGCGAAACGCGGTAAGCTCGACTCTGGTCAAAATACGCCGCGGTCCCGGCGACGACCCAAAAAAATAAAGCAAAGGGAGGCAAAATAGCCGCGGCCTCGGCCGTCCCATTAGCGCTGAACGCGGGCGCCGCGAAGCGCTCCGCGCGTAAAAATTTATGAAGAAACGCGGACGGCGCGGATTTCCCGGGCCATGGCGCGCGGCGGCGACTTCGGCGTTAATTCCGCGGGCCCGCGCCGCCGCGCCGCCCCATGGGAGTCCTCTCCTGACGCCACGCCCTTTCGCGGCGCGCGCCAAACTCGCGCAAATCCTCGACGGCTTGGAGAATTAGCGCGAACGAGGCCAACCGGTTGTGGGAATTCGCGTGGCGGATAGCCCTCCAGGAAAAAGCGCAATCCACGGCGGCCGCCTTCAGGTGGACGGCGAAGCTCCCCTTGGGTTTAATCTCGTTTTTGAGAAAAAAGGCGAACGGGGAGATCTCGCTTAAAATATCCGCGCGCCTTTCGTCGTCTTTCACGAGGTGCTCCCAGATCCCCGGTCCGTGGGCCATTTCCACGGTCGCCTTTAAAAGCTCGTGAACGTGGTCCGCGACCGGCAGCAAAACCTCTCTCTGGGCGGCCGCCACGGCCCTTTCCAATTCCGTTTCGTCGAGGAGGGTCGGGTGCGCCCCAGACTGCCCGCCGGCCGTGAGGAGCCCTTCCGCCCACAGTTCTTTTTCTTCCTTCCCTGAGGGCCGGGGACGGGGACGACCGCCGCTGAGCGAGGGGTGATGAAGGGGCGCGACCGCCGCGCGCGGGAGTTCGCGCCCGCGCGCGACCCTCTGGAGCGGGTGTTCCTCCAGTATTTTGGAGACTTCCCCCAGGCTCCGCGGTAGCGCGCGGACGAAGCGCTCCATGAGCCAAAAATCCTCGTGGCAAAGCCCCAAGCAGAGCGCCTTCAGAAAAAGGTGCTCCGCCTGGCCCTCGGCCACGGACGCGGGCGCGACTTGAGCGGAAGTCTCCTCCAAAAGGCGCGCCAAGGCCCAATCCATGTCGCTCTGGCGGATTACGCCCCAAAAGACGCGCTTCGAGAGGAAAAGGTCCGTCCGCGTCTCCGGAAAAGCGGGCGGAGCCAAAAGGACGAGCCGTAAGCCGCTGGGCCGCTGGAACTCGCTCGGCTGACGCGCGAGCCGCGCCCACTCTGAAACGCCCCGCGCGAGGCTTCCCAGGGCCTGGGGTTCTAAGGAATCAAGCCCGGCGAGGGCCAAAAAAGAGAGGCGATCGTTGGCGGCGATAGCCCGAAAAAGCGTGGATAGAGCGGGCGGGGAGCAGAAATTGGGGGGAGCGGCGACCGTGTCCCAGGCCACGCCGTCACGGAGGATAGCCCAGAGCTCCCCGGAAGCGCGCGCCGAGCGCCCGGAGAGATCGAAAACGCTCAAAAAGCCTCGCCCTTTCTGGCGTAGAATAAGCTTCAGCTCTTCGAGGAACCTTACCTGGACGAGGGGTTTAGGCAACTCCAGAACGGCGTTGCCGCCTCTGGCCAGATCTCCGTCAACGCTTTCCACGAAAGCCCGCCCGTTCGGGGTTCTCCAGATCATCTCGGGGCGCCCGCTATTCCGGCGTCTTGTCCGCCATGAGGGAATCGCGATAGAAGGCGTCGGCGCGATAAGAAGCTTCACTCCGCGCGGCGTCCCGCGATATCTCCGTTGGCGCGTCCTGGACGATCAAGGTCAGGCGCCGCAGAAAGTAGAAGGCGTCCTTCAGCTCCTGGTCGGAGGGGTCAAAGCCTAATGAGCCATCATCCGGTTCGCGCGCGTACATTCGCCCATATTCCACGAACACGTCCTCGGTAAACGGGTCTTGGCCGAAATTGACGAAAAATTGATTGAGCGCCCTATAAAGCGGCGGCGGATCCGCGAAACCCGCGAGGGAGTGAAACCCCGGCGGCGCCAAAAGCCTTTCCCCTTCCGTCCCTTCCGCGCTCGCCAGATTACTCGCGCCCTTCAATTCCGGCAAGACGAGACAGTCCCAGCCGCCGGTCTTTTTCAAAACGCGGCTCGTGGCGTCGCTCGCGAGGCCCACGACATCCAGAAAGTTGGCGACGCTGTTGCGGTTCCAGCGCTCCAGGTAATGAATTTCGACAAAACGGCGCTTCTTCAAGACGCTCGCCGCCAGGGGAGAAATGAACGCCGACGGGCTGACGACGCCAATGAGCTTAAAATGGGCGTCGCACCTCCGTTTCCACAGAAAGGCGGAGGCCTGGTCGAAGGCGTCCCAAAACTTGACCGGATCTCCAGCGACCAGAACGGCGATGGAGCGCTCGGCGCCGCGGTTTTTGCGGGACTCAAAAAAACGCCTGACCTCGCCCTCCTGCTTCGCGGCCGACAGGGAGTCGCGCACGATCTTCGCCATTCCTTGAGACGATTCCCCGAACCTTTCCGCGTAAATAGTCTCCAGCGCGAGCGGCGCGCGACCTAAGCCCAAGGCCTCGGAGCCGACGATCAGGCTCGCGCCCGTCTCCTCGGTTAAAAAAGAACTCTCCACCGCGTACGAGAGCGGGCTGGGGTCTCTCGCGCCCGTTCCGGGCAGGACGCGCCGCGCGCCTTCGGGTCCGCTCGGATGGACGTAATCGATAAACTTGAACCTATCCAGCTCAGTTTCGATGTCCACGTCTGACTGGAGGAGCTTTAAGATGTTATGGCTCCGGAGGGCGAAACGGTCCGCTATCCTCCGGAGAATCCCCAATCCCTCCAGCTCGCTCATCAGGCTCTCCACCGCGTCAAACTCCACGTCGTTAAAACCTTGCGGCCAGTATATTTTGAGGTAATTGAAGACTTCGGTCGCCGGCAATCCTTCCCGCCCGTCCTCGCTCCCACCGCAGCTCTCCAAATAGGCTATCGTGTAAGTGATAACCCGATAGCGCGGGTCAAGATCCACCGTCCATTGGAAGCGCTCGCGCATCTTATTTTGGAGCTCGGCCTTCCGAAAGACGTCGTCGATCACCTCATTGGCGATCATGAACGGAGGGCCCGCCTCGTCTTCCGTAAGGTTTTTCAAGACGTGCTCAACTAACGCGTGGCAGGCGAGCTGCAATAAACTCGGATGGTAATTGGCGCGGTAGAGCACCCTGTGGACCAGGGTCCGCGCCGCGAAAACGACTCCCAACGCCTTCATTGGCCGCGCGATAAGGTTGTACGCGTCAGCGGGGGCCAACGGCCCCACGCGCAAGGGATCGCCGTAATGCTTGAGCGGATTGTTGGGGTAATGCTGAAAGCGCTGCACGGAATGAAGCCCCGCGAGCACTATCTTAAAATCGCGGTCGGTCTGTTGCATAACGTCGCGGTAAACCGCCAGATTGGCGAATTTTTCCGCTCTTTCGGCGTCCAAAAGGAGATCGCTTTCGTCTATGAGAAAAAGAATCCTTTTGGTCTTTTTCGCGAGATCTCGCTTCAAAACCTTATGAATGTGGTCCCCCAACTCGCGCGCTTTGGCGTTGGCTTTAGGGCAACCGAGGCCCGCTTTCTCCAGCATTTCGGAAATTATCGCGTTTAAGGGCGTGTCGCCAGCGCTTTCATAAATGACATAATCGCCTTTTTCCGGCGCGTGATGTTCCCGCTCCAGGTAGCAGAGAATGGCGGACTTGCCGAGCTGCCTGCCGCCGTACAGGAGGCAGGGCCCGTATTTGTCCCAGAGTTTTTCGATATCGTCCCTTCGACCGTAAAACATCTCCTTGGGCACGCCTCCCCCCGCCACGTTTGGGGTATAGGGATTGAAGTAGCCGCCCGCCGCCCCGGCCTCCAACGTCGCGTGGGACATGTCCAGAGATCCAAACTCGCGCCGCGCGAGCCAGTCAATAAGATTATCGTCAATGACGACCGGGCAACGCCCCGCCCGTCGGAACTGCCGACCCAAGGCTACCCGACTGGACCGGTTCAGGCGGGTAAAGCAAAAGACAAAAAGCGAGGCGTCCCGGTCCACTCCGGGTGAATTCACGAACTGAGCGATCTGATCGACGCCGATATTGCCCCACCCGAACGCGAGCGTGTGCCGCCCGTCGCGTTTCGAGCCCCAGAGCGGGAGAATGGAATCAATTGTCATCTCCTCAGGGTCCAAGCGCGTCCAAAAATAGGGCGCCCCTTCCACGCTTTTTTCCAACTTCACGGATTCGTGGAAGGAAAACCCCAGGCCCCGCAAAAATTGCTTTAAAATTGACGTCCAAAAAGGGGTGGAGAGGAAATTCAGCGGCTCCTCGCCGAGTCGCCGCCAGAGCGAGAGCAAACTATCGGGCGCGGCGTGACCCTCTCCGGGATGGCTCGCGGCGCCTTCCCGATGGATCCGCTCCAGATCGTCGTAAAAGTCCTCGACAAAAGAAATAACGGCGCGTTCCGGCTCGATCTTTATAGGCTCGCCCCGGTCGAGAAGATCCCTAAACCGCGTCATCTGGTCCAGAGCCGCCGCGCTCTCCAGATGGTCGATCATCTCCCGGATCAGATTGACCGCATCCTCCGGGACTCTGGGCAGGCTTTTAAACTCGTCCAGAGCTCGCTCAACCTCATCCATCGCCTCAGCGTCATAAATCTTCAGCTCCTCAAGGCTCCGACGCGCCGCCACCTGGATTTTGGCGAGTTCGGAAAGAGTAAGGGGCTGGGACCAGAGCGCCGCCTTTCCATCCTTCCCCAGGCCCTCGGCGAGAGAATCCATTCTCTGGGAAAGGTTGTCCATCTCTCCGACGAGAGAGTCGCGTTTCGCCCGCTGGAGCCCTCCCCAGACGTACCGTTCCTCGACGGAGTCTTGGACTATGACAATTTCCTCCCTAATGTCTTCCAGGCGCGTCGCGCAGGCCGCCCTCAGCGAATCGCCCAAATTCCGTTCGGAGACCTCCGGATCGTCCTTTTCGGCGAGTTTGGGGTCCAAGGCGACCGCCGCCGCGACGAGATGGACGGCGCCCCCGCTCAATTGCCTCAGACAGTTATCGCTCTCGCTCGCGTTGTTTTTAAAAGCCTTGATGAAGTCGGAGAAAGAAAGGTCTTCCCCGTCAGTCTCGGCGGCCTGGGAGTTCGCTTTCAGGAGCCACAGTTTAAGCTTCGTCTCCAGCTCGGGAAGGCCCTCCGGGGACGGTTTCCGCGCCTGGCTCCGCGCGAAAAAGGAAACGCAGTCGCCGGCGAGCTCGGAGAGCGTGTTATAAAGCAAACTTTGGGCGGGGTCAGACCGAGAGTGGCCCAATTCCCGGCTCGCCGAGTCGGCTTTACTCGCGAGGCTCGCGAGGATTTCCTGGACGCGGGCAAGATTGGAGCGCTCTCGCCCCCCGCGGAGCCTTTTCTGGTTAAGCCTTATCCATTCGTCGGCGAGTTTGACCGCCACGTTGATACCGTCAAGTAACTGTTTAAGGGCTCCCGCCACTATTTCTTTGGCTCCGGGACCGTTCAGTTCCCTTCGGATATCGCCAATCTTTTTCTTTCTATAGCTTTCTTTCTTCCAATCGTTCACGACCTTGGCGATTTCTTTGAGTTCCGCGTCGCTCACGGCGTTTTCCGCGTAAGTTATCAGATTACTCAGTTCTCCTTCCGGCGAGACGAGAGCGTAAAAGACGCTGGACGCCGGAATGTATTTATTTCTCTTATGAGGCGCGTTTTCCCTCCATTTATTGGTCTTTTCCCTAAGCTCGGACAGATCCGCGTCCAACGCTTCCTCGGCGGCCGCCTCGCTGACTATCTCTTCCCCCAGGACTAACTCCCCGCGCTGAATCCTGGCGGCTAAATCGCCCAATTCCCGCAAAAATTCCCAGAGAGCCGATTTCGGAGTATTCTTGTCGGCCATGGCGTTAAGAAGCTTACCGACGTCGAAGTATTCAATCGTTGGCGCGGGCCTTATTAGGGAAGCCGTTAAGAGATCCCTTTCCACGTCGCTTAATTCTTTCACGCGCCGTAAGGCTACGCCAAAAAGTTCCGACAGGCGCGTTTTGCTCTCCTCGCGCCGAAAATTGCCGTTGGCGCCGTAGTAAAGAGTCTCCGCGAGCCAAGGCTGGATAAAATCTTGGTTTGTGTCGGCGCGCGAAAAATGGCTCTTATCGGCGCGCGAAAACCAGTAAAGAGACGCGAAATCCTTTTCGGATATCAAATGTTTCTCAAGTAATTGAACAAGGTTAAAAAAATCATGCTCATCGGCGCCACTTAGTAGTTCAGCGTCAGGTAGAGCGTTTTGGCGTTTATTAAGCGCGTCAATAATTTCTATTTTAAGCTCGCCAATAGCTTTTTCCACTCTTTCGCGCTCGGCGCGCGCCGCGTCATCTTCCGCGGCGCCTTCGGAGCCATCCTTCTCTTCCTCTTCCGCCGGGGGCTCCGTCCAAGGCGTTTCCGCCGGAACGGGTTCCGTCTCTTCCGCCACCGCCGCCGAAGCCGCCTGAAGAGGTTCCGTCGCGGCGGCTTCCGTCTCTTCCTTCGCCGCTTCCAGGCCCGCCTGGGGCTTTTCCGCCAGAACGGCTTCCGTCTCTTCCGCCACCGCCATCGCCGCCGGCGCCGCCTGAGGAGGTTCCGTCGCGGCGGCTTCCGATTCTTCCTTCGCCGCTTCCGGTCCCGCCTGGAGCGTTTCCGCCGGAACGGGTTCCGTCTCTTCCGCTACCGCCGCTGGCCCCGCCTGAAGAGGTTCCGTCGCGGCGGCTTCCGTCTCTTCCTTCGCCGCTTCCGGTCCCGCCTGGGGCTTTTCCGCCGGAACGGCTTCCGTCTCTTCCTCTTCAGGCGCGCGCCTAAATTGGGCAAGCCCGCCCCTCGCGATAAAGCGCGCGAATCCGTGCGAGTAACGCTCAAAATAGTCGTCGTGTTCCGCGCCGAACGTGACTTTACCGTCAATGAGGTCGACAATGAGCGCCGCGTCGGAGCGCGGCTCCGCGTTTTCCCCTTTTTCCGCCAACTCAAGGAGCGCTTCCCCAATAATCGCTTTATCCCGCCCGTCAGGCCAAAATTCCGCGACCCGCACCAGGAGGTTGACTTTCCTCCTCTTTTCCCTCCGCGCGGACTCAGCGGCCGCCAACCGCTCCTCTTCGTCTCTCTGGCGCCGGTATTCCCTCTCCGCCTTCTCGGCTTCCAGTTCCAGGGCGGCGGAGACGCGCGCGAGCCACCCGGGTAAGCCCACGGCGAAAAGGCCGACGGGCTCCGCCGCGCCGTTAAGCTCTTCGGCTCCCAATCCCTCCACGATCCCCGCTCGCGCGAGGCGATCTAAAATCTTCGCGAGCTTCCTTTCGCAAATCCCCCGCAACGCGGAAAAATCTTCCGCTTTCGCGTGGATGGCGTCTTTGAGGCGGCCAAAATGCGTCTCCAGCGTCTCCGCGGCTTCGAACAGAAGCTCCCTCCCGGCGAGAAGGTCGCGAAACGCGCCCCACGCCCGCGAAAGTTCAGCGGAAAAGGAGTCCGTCGCGCCAACGAGCGCGCTCGCCGTCGCGGCGGCGTCGGGGTACAGTTCGGGCAAAGAAGCGTCCGCGAGCCCAGCCAAGTGGAGGCCTAAAGCCCTCAGCCGCGCGTCGCCCCCGTCCGCGCCCAAAGCGTCGGGCCAGCTATCCGCGCGCGCCCGGTTCCAACAAGAAAGAAGTTTCGCGAGGCTCTCCTTGTCGCCGCCGACCCGCGCCTCTAAGACCGCCGCGGCCAAGCCTGGGCTGGAGTTGTCGCCCACGCCTACCCCTTGGCAACTGACTAAAAAACGCGCGTAATTTTCCCGGCTATTCGCGAGTTCATCCAATACCGCCCGCCACAAACCGCTTTCGTATAACGCTCGCGATATTTCTTCCTTAATTTCGGGTATTTCTTCTTTTATTTCGGGTATTTCTTCTTTTATTTCGGACATTTCTTCTTCCCTGAGGCGGCGCCGGGCGTTCAATCCCCCGCTTAAAACGCTAACGCGCCGTTCGGGCCAGAGCCGAGAGCCGCGGGCCCACGGGCGCGAAACGAGAGAGACATTCGGCGCGAAGCCGCCATCTCAAGGCCAAAAGACAAAAAAAGTTAACGGGCTGATAAAATAATGCTAAAAAAAGGCCGCCGCCGTGTCAAGAAAAATATCCCTTAAAACGCCCGTTAGGGAAAGATTTTGGCCTCCGACCGCCGTGGGCCGCGGCTCCAACGCCTCCCCACGGCGACCGCTTGGGGCGCTCTTCCGCGAGCGGAGCGAAGAGCTTCCGCCGCTAATCTCAAGGAGACGAGGGGCCTCAGGAGACGAGGGGCCTCGTCGCCTCTTAACGCGAGGCCCGCGAGAGCCTTCGGACGCCCGCGCCGCCGCCCCCGCCCAAAGCCTTTCCGGGGCGCTTCCGCGAAAGGCGCTCGCCTTTCGGCGGCGGGGCGAATCCCTCCCCTTAAAAGGCGAGGATTCGAGGGGTTACAAAGAGCGCTCAGGAGATCCCGGCGCGCGAGACGCGCTCGCGGCGCGAGTCTTCTAAAAAGCGCGCCCCAGGGCGCCCGGACGAGGCGCGCCCGCCAGGGCGTTGAGGGGCGCGCCTTTTTACGCGTCGCGGCGATAGCGAGCGAGCGCCTCGGCGACGGTGACGCCGTCCCCGTTCTCCAGATCCCAAAGAGAATAGTCGTCGGGGAGGTGACCGTGCGCGAGCGCGAGGTGCGCCACGGTCCAGCCGTCCAGGGTCATGAGTTCCCAACGGTCAAAGCCCGCCGGAAGATTCCCCGCCTCAGCCGCGACGTGAGCCACGGTCATCCTATTATCGGCGGCGCGCGTGATATCCCAACGGTCAAATCCCTCCGGAAGCGTCCCGTGATTAGCCGCGACGTGAGCGAAGGTCCAGCCGTCGAAAGCCTCCCTTTCCCAGCCGTCGTAGTCCGCGGGGAAATGTCCGTTCCTGGCCGCGACCCGCGCCACGGTCACGCCGTCGTCCGTCGCGAGTCCCCAAAGGGCGAAAGGCTCCGGGAGCTTCCCGGCGGAAGCCGCGGCGTGGGCGACGGAAAAGCCTTCATCGGTCTTCAGGTCCCAGCGGTCAAAGCCAGCGGGGAGCCCCCCGGCGTGCGCCGCGGAGTGATAAACGGTCCAGCCGTCCGGGGTCGCGAGGTCCCAACGGTCAAAATCGTCTGGAAGGTTCCCGAATTCGGCCGCGATATGAGCGACCGTCACTCCCATCGCGTTCGCGAGATCCCATTGGCGAAAATCCTCTGGGAGATTGCCAGACGACGCCGCGGCGTGGGCCGCCGTCATCCCCTCCACGCCCATGTGGCGCTCGCCATCAAAATCTTCCGCGAGACGACCGCGCGCCTCCGCGAAGGAGCCCGACCCGCTTGGACCGGCGGAATTGCGCAGGTCCCAGCGGTCAAAATCCTCTGGCAGATGGCCGCAAGTCGCCGCGAAATGGGCTACGGTGCGGCCTGTTCCATCCTTTAAATCCCAAGCGTCGAAATCCTCCGGAAGATAACCGCGAATCGCCGCGACGTGGGCCACGGTCTTCCCATCCTCGTCCGCGAGGCTCCACTGGCGGAAGCCCAAGGGGAGATGGCCGCTAAACGCCGCGAAGTGGGCCACCGTCCACCCATTCGCGCCCGCGAGGCTCCACTGGTCAAAGCCCAAGGGGAGATGGCCGCGCTCCCCCGCGACGTGGGCCACCGTCATCCCTCCCGCGTCCGCGAGACTCCACTGGTCAAACCCCACGGGGAGGCGCCCCGCCTTCGCCGCCGCGTGGGCCACCGTCCACCCTTTCGCGTCCGCGAGGTCCCAGCGGTCAAACCCCCGTGGGAGACGCCTCGCCTCCGCCGCCGCGTGGGCCACCGTCCTCCCTCTCGCGTCCGCGAGACTCCATTGGTCAAACCCCACGGGGAGACGTCCCGCCTCCGCCGCCGCGTGGGCCACCGTCTGGCCCTTAGCGTCCGCGAGGCTCCAGAGAGCAAAACCCCGGGGAAGGCGCCCCGCCGCCGCCGCCGCGTGAGCCACGATCTGGCCCTTAGCGTCCGCGAGGTCCCACTTAGCGAAACCCGAGGGGAGGCTCCCCGCCGCCGCCGCCGCGTGAGCCACGGTCTGGCCCTTAGCGTCCGCGAGGCTCCAGAGTTCAAAGCCCCGGGGAAGGCGCCCCGCCTCCGCCGCCGCGTGAGCCACGGTTGAGCCGGTGGAATCCCGTAAGTCCCATTGGTCGAAATCCTCCGGCAGGCGCCCCCCCTTCGCCGCTAAGTGGGCCATGGTAAGGCCGGTGGAGTGCCTCTCGTTCCATTTCTGGTAATCCTTCGGGAAGACGCCGCGCTCCGCCGCGACGCGCGCCACCGTCCGGCCTTCCGCGTCCTCGATTTCCCAGCGGTCGAAACCCTCTGGCAGGCGCCCCGCCTTCGCCGCCGCGTGAGCCACGGAAAGACCGTCGGAGTCCCGCAAGTCCCATTGGTCGAAACCTTCCGGCAGGCGCCCGTGGCCCGCCGCGTAGTGGGCCACGGTCACGCCGGAGGCGTCCAGAAAGCCCCACCGCTCAAAACCTTCCGGCAGGCGCCCGTGGCCCGCCGCGTAGTGGGCCACGGGAAGGCGGGAGGGGGCCGCGGTTTCCCAGCGGTCAAAATCCGCTGGGAGACGCCCGTAGGCCGCCGCTAAGTGGGCCACGGTAAGGCTTTCGAGCCACGCGAGTTCCCAGCGATCGAATCCTTCCGGGAGATAGCCGCGCGCCGCCGCCACGTGGGCCACCGTTTGCCCGTCGCGGTCCGCGACGCTCCACTGGTTAAACCCCTCGGGCAAACGACCGGCGAGCGCCGCCGCGCTCGCCACGGTTTTGCCGTCTCCGTCCACGATTTCCCAAAGGTCGAAACCCCTCGGAAGCCAACCATTCGTCGCGGCGGCGTGGGCCACGGTCAAGCCGCTCGCGCTCGCGGTCTCCCAGAGCTCGCGGCAGCCCATCGCGCCAGCCAGACGCGCGAGCGCCTCGATCTCCTCGTCGGACAGTTTCTCTTCAATTATTTTCCGCGAGCGTTTAAGCGAGCGCCCCAGGCGCGCGAGCGCTATGAGCCTCGCTTGCGACAGGTTTTCGGTCATTTTTCTTCCTTAAAGGGCGCCGCGAGCGCCCCAGGGCTTAATTAAAGCGCCCGCCAAAATTCCGGCCCGGCCTTGGCCGAGGCTCTAAAAAAGCTCGCGAAACTCTCTTTACCCTTCCCTGTCCGAGGGGCTTTGACCCTGAGACGCGCCGCCCGGGAGGGCGACGCCCGCCGCTTCCGCGGCGTTTCAGTTTTCCTTAAGGCCCATCATCCCGAGGGAAGGCGCCTCGGAAAAAGAGTAGGCCAAGGTCCGAAAGTTTTCCCCAAAGAGGTCTTCCATGAGGGCGGCGGGAGGCTCCGCGCCGGCCGCGGAGGCGTTGAGCCACGCGAGGCAGACCTCGTAGCAGAACTCGGGGTCCCGCGGTTCCGGATAGACCGGAAGCGCGCCTTCCTCCAAAGGCTCCGACTCGTCCCAGTAAACCCTCATCTCCCCGTCTTTGTGGCAGACAAGGCCCCGGCTCCGCTCAAAGAGGAGATGGGCGGCGTCCCGCTCGAATTCCTCGCGGGAAAGGGACCCGCTGGGAATCAGGCCGTAGCGGATGGCCTTTCTGGACCCGAACTCCGCGGCCGTGGTTTTCTCCCAGTCGTCGATCTCCGCGGCTTTGACGGAACGGCTCGCCTTGGGGTCGTCCTCAAGCTCGGATTTCAGCTTGACGGTCTTGTTTTCCGGGAAGACCTTCGCGACCTTGAAGAGCTTTTCCTCCTCGGGCCGGTAATAAAGCTCCCCCACCTTGACGATTTGGCAGCGGGGGGTGACGAGAATCTCGCCGAGGTTGTCCAAAAGGGAAAGATCGAAGGGGAGTTTCCCGTCCCGGTTCATTTCCGCGAGGTAGACGCGGTTTTGCTCCAGATATTTGGCGTCCCGCTCCCAAATCGCGTTCTCCTCCGCCGTCAGGGCGTCGCGGGTTTTCCTGATTTTGGCCAAGCGCCCGCGGGCCTGGGAGAGCTCGACGCGAAGCCGCTCAATAGTCCTCAGCCTTTCGCCTTTCCGGGGATCGCTCCCCCTGGCCAAGAGATCCCTGAGTTCCGCCCGCATGTCGCTCAGCTCGTTTTCGGAGTAGCCGTCGGAGCAGATTTTCCGTTTCAAATCCTCCACGCGCGCCTTGTAGGGAAGAGCGTCGCCCTGCCGCCCGATAAGATCGAGGAGGCGCTCCTCGAGATCTTTGACGACGGCGACTTCCTTGGGCTGGCTCATCTCCGTCTCCACGCCCTTTTTTTTCCGCCGCGCGGCGCCCCGGACGTTTTGCGCGTGCAGAACCGTCATGGTTCGGAGCATCCCCAAAAGGCCCTCCCGCTGTTTGGCGAGATAAAGCTCCATGGCCGCTTCCTGGCGTTGGCGCCGTCTCTCCTGGGCCTTTTCCGGGCTGTTGGCCAAAAGATCGAAGAGCTCTTCCAGGTCCGGGGCCTCGCCGTTGGCCAGAGTCAGGGAGTCCCCGCTTAAAAGCTCCCCGATCCAATTGGACTTGGCTTGGAGAATGGCGTGGCGGTACTTGTCAAAGGTTTTTTCCCCGAAATAATAGTGGACCGCCACCTCGTTCGCGAGGTTGCCCTGCCGCACGCCCCGCCCGTTCCTCTGCTGGACGCTCGCGGGGGTCCAGGGGAGCGTGAGATGATGGATGGCGGTCGTCCCATGTTGGAGGTTCACGCCCAATTCCGCCTTGCGGTTGGCGACGACGGCCACGACGCGCCCGTAATTGTAGTCGCGGATGGTTTTTTCCAGGCGGTAGCCCGAAGACTCCTCGGCGTTGATGACGCCGACCTCGGCCAGGCCCAGGCCCAAATTGGAGGCGATAATTCTTTTGAGCTTGCGGTGCTGGGTTTTTTCCTCGGTGAAGACCAGCTGTTTGCCGCCCGCTTCCAAGTACCCGCGCATGCGAACCAGGAGCGCCTCGTACTTGGGATTGAGGGGATGGCGGATCTCGCTCTCGGGGAAGCCCAGCTCGGAGAGGATTTTCACGGCGAGATCGTCCATGTCCTCGGGGATCTTGACGGAGAGGTGGCCCTCGTCCGTCCGCCGCGTCGGGTAGCTCATGGAGACGGTCTCTTTGGTCCTGAGGCCTGTCTCCTCGCTTAAAACCGAGATTTCCCAAGTTAGGGGCAGTTTCGCGACAAACTCCCGAAAGACGGCCTGGGAAAGGTTCGGCAGGATAAAAGTGCTTTGGCGCTCCAGGGAATCCTCGTCGACGGTGAGCCTATCCATGTCCCGGATGATGGAGAGCATGTTGGCCAGATAGTTGCCCCAGCCCCGATCCCCCTTTTCCAGGGAAAGGGCGCGGTTCCGCAGCTCTTGGTAGCGGAGCTCCTGGTCCGGGGCCAAGGGGACGAGTTCGTGGAACTCGGCCTGGGCGGGGCCGGAGAAGCTTTCCCGGACAAAGGCCCCGTTTTCAAAGTGGACGAAACGGTTAAAGAGAGTGCGGAGGCCGTCGAGGTTCACGAAGCCCATGAGGGCTTCCCTCTGCTCGAACTCCCCGCTCACCCGCACCGTCCCCTGGACGTTGACCTTCCCGAAGACCTTGATGATTTCGTCGATGGTGCTCACTCCCATGGACACGAAGACGCTTAAGTCCGTGACTAAGGAGAGCATGTTGAAGATCTCGAAGGGAGAATTGGTGACGGGGGTGGCCGTGAGCCCGAAAACGCCCCGATTCTGGTTTTGGGAGCGAATATAATGAGATTTGGCGATGGCGTTCAAGGCGACGCTGGAGACGACCGGAGAGGCGAGGTAGGCGATACGGCTGCTGGCGAAGGAGCAGGAAAGGGAATTTTTGAAGACGTGGGCCTCGTCAAAGATAACGTTGTCAAAGCCAAAGTCCTCAAAATAGGGCCAGTCCCGATCTTTCGTGGAGTCCCGGTCCCCCGCCGCGAAGGTCGAGAGAAGGGTCCGCGAGTGCGGGCAGAACTTGAGGATATAGTTCGCGAAACCCAGGCGGTTTTCCTCCCTGAGCCTCAAGGCCGCGAACTTTTCTTTGGTCATGATGACCAGGGAATGATCCCCTTCCAGGGCGATCTTCATGTCGGCGCGGGCTTTGGAGGGATCAAAAGAGCCTTTTTTGCTCCCTTGGGTCCCCAGGCCCACCACGAATATCTCCCGCTCGTAGAAGGATGGCGTGAAAAAGCGCCGGCATTCCTGATCCCAGGAGGCCAAGACCGAGGCCGGGACCACGATGAGAGTTTTTTGGAAAAAGCGATGCAGGGTCCCCCAAGCGTAAAGGCCCAAAGCGATGAGGGTCTTTCCCAATCCCACCCCGTAAGCGCAGATCCCCCGTCCCTCGGCCGCCAGTCTCCGGATTTCGGCGCGCTGGTAGGGATGGAGAGTCAGCTCCCCGGACAGGAAGCGATCAATATCCAAAGGATCGGCCTCGTAGCGGGCGGGGACGTAGGAGTTGAAATAGCAGTTATAGAGTTCCGCCAGATCCAGACTCGCGGGATGGGCGTGGAGCCAGTCGTTAAAATCGGCCTCCAGCCTCTCGATCCGCTTCATATGGGCCCATTTCGAGTCCGTGGCTCCGGTCAGGCTCTTGGAGCTTAGGTAGCGGTTGAGGTTATGGGTAAAGGCGTCGTAGGAGCAGAGCGTCACTTTGTCCTGGCTCGTCTCGTAGATCCTAAAATGGTTTTCCAGAAAAAATTCCTTGACGTACTCGCGGGGGATCCACCGCTGCCTCAACCCGTAGGTCACCCCAAAGCCGTCGCGGCGGGGCATGAGCTCCTCTAAAAGAGTCGCCTGTTTCTCCCACTTTTCTTTGATTCTAAGGTTGCTCTCGGCTCGGGCCTTTTCCCGGTACGCTTTTCTTTTGACGACGAGATCGCCCGCGTAAAAGCGCGAGTCCAAAACCAGCCTTTTCTCCAAATCCAGGCAGAGCCCCGGCGCGTCCAGAAGATCCGAGACGGAATAGTATTGGCGCTCGCCCCGGTAGACTTTCCGAAAAAGCGCGAAATCCACCCCCGTGGCCCCGTGCTGGACCGTCAAGAATTTCACGATCTCCGTGGGATCCTCGCGGTTTAAGCCAGCGTAAGGATCGCTGGGCGCTAAGGCGTCGAAGGCCGAGGGGCGCTTGGCGACGTCCTTCCGGGCCGGGGCCTCGGGCCGCTTGGCGACAGGGGCCTCCGCCTCGCCCAGAGAGATGGGGGGGGCCTCGGAATCCTCCGCGAGAGCGGGCGGTTCCATGGGAGCGGGCGCGTTGGGAGCGCTGGCCGCGCTGGAAGCGCGGCTCTCTTCCGCGCGAGCGAGCCTTCTCGCGGGCGGCGGAGTCTTGGCGGGCGGGACGGGGGCTCGCCCCGCGCGCGCCGCTTTTTTCGGGGCGTCGTCCCGCGGCGGGGAAAGGCCCAAGGCGGCCCAGTCGACCTCAAAGTCGCGCCCCAGCGCGGAGGTCAAAACCGTTCTTAAAAGTTGCAAATCGCCATTCTCCGCGAAAAACTTCCGGAGAGAGTTACGTCCCTTGCGCGGTCTTTTGGCCAAAAAAAATCCTCACCCTTAATGCTTATAAATTTTGGGCCTCGCCACCTTAAGGGCCTCGCCCATCCCCACGGCCCGCGCCCACGGGGCCCGGCCAACGGAGAGCGAAGGCCAGAGGCGCCCCATATACCCAAGCCAAGGAGGTTAAAATTTAAATTTAATACCTTAACCTGGGGGAATGATACAGTTTGTGCTTTCAAAAGTAAAGCCCCACAATGAAATCTCTAATTTAATAACGGCGTTTTTATATTATTTGCCAAAATTATATTAATACAGTCATTTTTATAAATTTTTATAACTCTCTATTTCAACTATAAAGCGCTTCCTCTTCCCCGCCGCGCGCCCGCCGAAGGCCCTTCCCCTATCCCCACGCCACCGCTCCGTCGCTCCGTCGCTTAAGTAGCTTTCCTTTTTAAGGGCGATCTTTTATAATTCATTAAAATAACCGCGCCGCTCCGCCCCGCGCCCGGGGCGCCCGCGGCTTTTCTTTTTCCGCGAAACGCCCTTTTCCTTCAGGATTCCCCGCGCGGGGCCTTCCTTAAAGATCGCCATGACACTTTTTAAGATTACGCGGGTGGAAAGCCACCCCGCCGAGGAATTGCTCGAAAAACTCCGGCGGGTCGCCATGCTGCTCGACCCCGAGTCCAAGCCCTACGCCGCGGCTACGCTGAGCCTCGTCAAGCTTGGTTACGCCGAAATTTGGCCGACGCAACGCTACGTCCTCTCCCCCAACCTCTATCGCGCCCAGTGGCTGGAGTGGGAACTTTCGCGCTTCGGCCACGACTCTTTGGGCTTAGAGGGCTATCTAACTCTCTGGACGGACCAAAGCGACGAGCCCACCGATCTCTTGCCCCCTATCCTGGAAAAAACCGTGGAGTCCGACGGTTCCGTCCACAATCTCATTAACGACGGGGCCCATCGCCTTTACGCTGGAAGGCTCGCCCACAAGCTCCCCACGGTCGTCCTCGCCGAAAATCTCCCCCCGAACTCTCCCTATTACGCCTATCCCCTGCCCGGCCCCGACCCCTGGAACGCGATCTCCATCCTGCCGGGCCCCGCGATTCCCCCCGATTTTATAAAAAAATGGCACCGAACGCCGGACAACAAGAAGCTTTACCGCGACTTTAACTCGGCCTTTCAAAACGTCGGCGGCCCTCGGGGCGGCGGGGCCGCGGCCTAAGCGCCGCTTGAAGCCTCAGCGCCGTTTTAACTTTATATTTATGAGGACGCGCCTCTTGCGGAACAAGGCAAACCCCATCGCTGTCCCCGACCCGCGCCAAAGCGCGGCCCTAAGGCTGATACCCCGGCCCAATTGGCACGAGTACTTTCTCGCCATGGCCAAGATCGTAAGCACCCGCTCCACCTGCTCCTCGCGACCGGTGGGTTGCGTCATCGTCCGCGAGAACCGGGTCCTGGTGACCGGTTACAACGGGGCGCCCCCAGGGGAGCCCCATTGCGTGGATTTAGGAAAAGACGGGGAACTCTACTGCCACCGCCGCTCCCTGCGGGTCCCTGACCAATTGAAATTCCCCGTCTGCCGCAGCCTCCACGCCGAGGCCAACGCCCTGGCCTTGGCCGAAAAGCTGGGCCTTTCCGAGCGCCTGAAGGGCGCCGTCCTCTACTCCACCCTCTCCCCCTGCGTCAGCTGCGCGAAGGCCCTCGCCAGCCGCGGGATCGCCAAGGTCTATTACGAACTGGCCTACAGGTCCATCGACGCCGAGAGGGACCGGGAATGGGAAAAGCTCGCCCGCGATTCCTTCGAGGTCTATGAAAACCTTCAAATCTCGCCGGATTCTCTGGCCAAAATCGCCGGGTCCATCCTGGGGGTGACCTCGGAACGGCTCCTACCGTCTGAATAGGCGGCGCGAGGGAGAAGGAGACTTTATTGATATTAAAAAATATTTTTTTTAGGAGCGAAATTTCTTGCCCTTTTCCGGCCTTCTAGACCCTAGGACGCGAGCCTCCGACTCCGTCCCTCTGTCCGTCCCGGCCGCGGTCTGCTATAATAATCTTGACCAAATTTTCATAATCTTGACCGAATTTTCATTTCAAGCGGTTTTTTAACATCTGGCGCCTCTCGAAATTCCTTTCCCCACGAGGCGGCTACCGCCACGAAGGTCTCCGCGCGCCCCCTTATCCCGCGCGACGTTTTTAAAAAAAAGCGAGCCTTTCGCCAACGCGCCCATGGCGTGGCGAACCCCATTATGCTGAACTTCCTAACGGCCATCCCCGTCAGAACCCTCAGGATCGTGAACCCCCAGGGGACCGTGGCCATCTGCGCCCTGTGGACCCCCGTCGAGTTCCAGGAAAAGAGGCTCCGGGAACTCTATCCCGAGCTCTTACGCGACGGTTCCCCCATCTGCTCGATTGGCGGCCTTTACGGCGGCGGCCTTAAAATAATGCTGCGCAACCTCCACTTTAATCCCCAGGTGGACACGGTGATCCTCTACGGCAAGGATTTCGCGGGGGCGGGGGAGCATCTGCGCAAATTTTTCCGGGGGGAAATCGTCAAAACCGGAAGATTCCAGCGCTATATCCTCGCCGACGGGGAAAAAAGAGACTTGGAGACCGTCTCCATCGTCGGACGAAAATCCGTCTACCACATGGACTCCCTCCTCCTTCCCGAGGACTTCGCGAGACCCCCGCGAATTTGGGACCTAAACGAGGACCCCGAGAGAGATAAAATCGCGGCTCTTAAAAATTTCTTCGAAAGCTACCGCCCCCTGGCCGCGCCCCCGGAAAGTCGCCCGGACAAAATTCCTCTCCCCCGACCGGAGATTTCCGTCTTCCCCACCGAGCCCAAGGCCGGCGCGGTGGTCGCCGACACTATTTTAGGGGCCTGGGAAGAAATCCTCTACCGCCTCCACCGCTTCGGGATTCCCGTGACTTTCCGTAAAGGCAAAGAAAGGCGCGAGCTTTTAAATTTTAAGGCGGTCATAAATTTTCCCCAAGATTATTCGTCTGAGGAAATCCTCCAAGAGCCATATCTCTTAAACCAGCAAACCCTCGCTGAATATCAAAATGGCATCCTGAACCCCGCGGCCGCGGACGACGGCGGTCCCTACACCTACGGTAACCGGATTAGAAGCCACTTCGACGTGGATCTCTTGGAGCGCGCGGCCGCGAGCCTCGCCCAAGAAAGCGACGCGCGGCACGCCTTAATCTCCCTCTGGGATAATGGGCGGGACTTGGAAGCCGACGAGTCCCCCTGCCTCGTCAGCCTCTTTTTTCGTAAAATCGAGGGGAAAATCCACCTGACGGCGACTTTCAGGTCCCACAACGCCTCCTACGCTTGGCCCCTGAACGCCTTTGCCCTTTTAACGCTTTTGGAAGAAGCGGTCGCCATGGCCCAGAAGAAAATCGCCGCGCGCTCCGACCCGGGAGATCCCGCGTCACCAGCGGAGTTGAGCGTCGGGTCGCTGACGGTAATCTCCCTCTCGCTCACCCTCAACGCCGACGACCTTCCCAAAACAGGGGAAATTATCCGCGCCCGCGCCCAAAGGCCCTACCGGATGGCCGAGGACCCTAACGGGTACTTTAAAATATCCGTCGACAGGGAAAAAAAAGAGATAGTGGCCCAACACCACGCCCCCACCTCCGAACTCCTGACCGAGTACCGCGGCCGCGACTCCCACGAGGTTTACCAGAAACTCGCGACCGCCCTGGCCGTTTCCGACCTGGGGCACGCCATGTACCTGGGAAGCCAGCTGGAAAGGGCTTGGCTTTGCCTGCAAAAGGGCCTGGAATACGTCCAGGACAAGAAAAAACTGTTTTAACGGTCTCTCCCCATGCCCCTGGATATCCTCGGCCAACTAAACGAGCGCCAAGCGCGGGCCGCGCGGGCCCACGAAGGCGGAACGCGGGTTATCGCGGGCCCGGGGACGGGCAAAACGCGCGCCCTCACCGCCCGCTACTGCTTTTTGGTGGACGAGCTGGGGACTCCCCCCAGCAATATTCTCTCCGTCACCTTCACCAACCGCGCGGCCAACGAGATGAAAAAGAGGATCCGCCGCTATTTGGGGGACGGTTTGGACCTCGCCTATATTTCCACCATCCATTCCTTTTGCCGCCTCTTTTTGCGGGAGGAAATCTTCGCCTTAGGGTTAGACGGCGAGTTTGAGATATTGGATTCCGTGGACCAGCAGGACCTGCTCGCCAAGATATTCGGGGAGATGGGGATTTCCCGCGAGCTGATGACCATCAAAAAGGCCCAGGACGATATTTTAGAGGGGCGCAAAATTGATACGCGCTATTTGGACTATTTTACGCTAGCCGACAACGAAAAAATAAAAGAGCTCTACGCGTCCGGACTCGCCGACGTTGAGGAAGAAATCTTTTTAAGATACCTCTACGAGCAGAAAAAAAACTGGCGCCTGGATTTTAACGATCTCATCAACTTTACGCTCCACCTTCTCAAAAACAACGAAAAGACGCTCCGGAAATGGAGCGAAAAAATGAATTACGTGATGGTCGACGAGTTTCAGGACGTGTCCCAGAAGCAATATGAAGTCGTGAGCCTGCTTGCCAGCCATCACCGGAACTTTTTCATCGTCGGCGATTTGGATCAGACAATCTATAGCTGGCGCGGCTCCCATCGCAAACTGTTTGACAGGATACTCTTGGAATTTGGGGGAACGGAGACCATCGTTTTAGCGGAAAATTACCGTTCCACCCCGGAAATATTGGCCGCCGCCGACGCTTTAATCAAAAATAACTCCGACCGCCTCGATAAAGAACTGCTAGCGACTCTCCCTAGCGGGGAAAAGCCTCTCTATTTTAACGGGGATGACGCCAAAGAAGAGGCGGGCTGGATAGCCCAGGAAATCCTCAAAAAGCGCGAGGCGGGCGCCAACTTAAAGGATATCTCCGTTCTGGTCCGCGCCGCCCATCTCACCAGGAACCTTGAGGAAGCTTTTTTTAAGGCCCAAATTCCTTACCGCGTTTTCGCCGGCGTTGAATTCTACAAACGCGCGGAAATTAAGGACATTATCGCCTATCTCCGTTTGGTAACCAAAGGCGACGATCTCTCCTTTCTGAGAACCATAAAAACGCCTCCCAAAGGGATCGGCGATAAAACCCTCCAGAGAATCAAAAGCCGCGCCGACGCGCGCTCAATTACCCTTTTTGAGGCGCTCCGTGATTTGTGCCAGGAAGACCTCAAACTCAGGCAAAAAGCGGCGGCGTTCATTTTAGCTGTCGACGAATTACGGCGCGCGAAAGACGCTCTCGCTTTGGACGACTTTTTGCAGTCCGTCCTCGACCGTTTCGGGTATGAGGAATATCTAAGGACCCGCAATAACGACAGGGAACTTTCAAACTTGGGGGAACTTAAAAGCGTTATAAAAGAATACGCCGAAGACGGGGAGAATACCCTCGGCGATTTTCTGAGCCAAGCGGCCCTCTTTTCCGATTTGGACAATGACCGTAAAAACGAAGGCGTCAGCGTTATGACCATCCACTCGGCCAAGGGCCTGGAATATGGGACGGTCTTTATTTGCGGCCTGAACGAGAATATCTTTCCTTCCCAGCATGTTCAAACGATCGAGGAATTGGAGGAGGAAAGAAGGATTCTGTACGTGGCCATGACCCGCGCCAAAAAATCTCTTTTTCTTTCCAGCGCCGAAGGTTTTACCAACGACAATTTGCGCCGCGAGCCCTCGCGTTTCCTCTACGAAATCGCGGACTTAGTGAGCGGCGCTCGCGAAAAGGACGTGTCGCGGATTAGCTCCGAGCGCCGCCCCAGGTTCCGCCTCTTAAGGCCCAGCGACGACGCGCTTTTTCCCGTCGGAGCGCGCGTGGAGCACCCACATTTTGGCTTGGGCGCCGTCGTGATGGTCGACGAAAAGCAAGGAAAGTATTTTATTAAATTCGACGAGATCGACAGCGTTCGCGCTTTTTCTTTTACCGCGAACCTTAAACTCCGCGAGGAAACTGAGGTTGTATAATAATAATATCACAAAATCGATAATCCCACTCCCGCCACTCGAAAAGCAAACCAGAATTGTGAAAATCATCGACAACTTAGACGCGTTGTTCCCCGATATCACCGCCAGGCTTTCCGCCAATATTGCCTCAAGACAGAAACAGTATGATTACTACCGTGATAAGCTAATCAAGTTTAAGGATAAGGCAACATAATGAAAGACTTTCTTGATCCATCCATCTGGAGAGATTTCCATGGCACTATCGACGCGTCGCCAATATTCACAAATGGCGATGAGAAATGCCATTTTGACTTAATATGCGCAGTGATAGATAGGCTCGAAAGCTGCGTCAAATACATCAACAAACATCAAAAACCGCCTAAAACAGAAGAAAACTTTATTCCGTTTGTACTTTTTTCGTGTATGGTGATTGATGCGGTTAAGAAACTTCTGAAAGAAATCGGGTGCGGTTATAAATATGATGACAAGACTAAAGCCGAAAGTTATCAATACTTCAAAGAAATATGTTTAAGAAATCTTGAGAATTTGCAAGATTCAGATTGCCCGACCGACGACAAATTCTTCGAGTATTTTCGCTCGCTCGTGTTCGCGCATCCTTTTGAAACGAATCGTCCGAAATTCCTTCAGACAGATGAAATTCAATACTCACCGCGGGTAATAGTCAATTCCAATCAGACAATTCACGATATTATTATCGACGAGGAAAATATCATCACCGACAAAAAATATCGTATCACTGACGAAGTAGGAGTTGTAATCTATTCAAACAAAAGTAAGATATTGGCTAACACCAATTGTTTGTGCTTTTCCTTCTCCATACTAAAAGAATATGTAAAATCAAGATACGCGCTTATCGAAATTGCAACTGATTGGGTGAAACAAAAGGTCGAATACGCGCATAATGAATGGAGTAAGCGTAAAGTCAACCGTTCGTTAACACCAATTGGAATCCTTCAAGATATTAAAAATATTCTCGAGTCACAATATAGGCCAAGCGATGGTGTGGATAACGCTTTAGCTTGTCTTGAATGCGAAACAACAGAGCGAGCTAACGATAACGCGGTATTGACTTTTCGCCATAAAATCGACTCTGTTATCACGTCTCTGTGTGATGCAATGGACAAATTTGACTATGAACAATTGGAAGATATCCTAAGCGGTATTATTTATGCAAGATCTCGCAAGATGCATAATATGGCAAGCGAGCAACTGGAGACAATACTATGTTATCAACCTAATGCTGAAGACGCAATTAATCATCAATACTTTATACAACAAGTGAATGACTTCTCCGAAATAATTGCAAGCAAGTATGTGATCATAAAACCGCAAGATATGAGTGTTGCTGAAATCAAAATGCTTGTCAGAATTACGTGTTTTATTGAGTGCCAAACACAGGAACAGTCAAGTGAGTAATAAAAATTTACGGATTTCTTTGCCCAAAATTTCTTTTACCAAGTAGCGTTGAGTGATAATGAATCAACTGTAGTCGCTGAATTCAAACCGTAGCGTTATTCATATAAGGTTGTTGAAGAACCATATTATCAGAGCAAGCGCGATTTGGAGCTTAATTTGCTTAAGCAGCAACAAGATCTTTGCTACGAATACATCAGCGTCACTAATGAGGCGGGTAGTAGGGTGGCAAACCTGCGCCGCCAGCTCGAACGCTGAACGGTTATATATTCACCGATTCACAATTGGCGCAGTTCTTGACTCTTCGCGAAAACGCGTGAGTCGCCCCAGTGGGACGGGCGGGAAGAAAATTTCCTAATTCAAGCCACATCTCTTTGAGCGCTGACTGTCTATGGCTTTCGAAGGGGATACCACGAGCTATGCCCTCCCCCCAGTGAGGCCTGTGCTAATCGCGCGGAATAACGACGCTCGCGCGCTCCGCTTAAAGCAGGCTCATCGCCGCCCCATAGGCCACGGTGTACTGCGGCTCAGGAGTCACCCTGATCTCGGTTAAGAGCTCGTCCTCAATGGCCAAGACAAGTCCCCTATTCTGGGCCGGGCCCCCGTCCAGCCAAACGGTGGAGGAAGACACTCTCCCCAAGAGCCCGGCGGCGCGGCGGGCCACGGAGGCGTGGAGGGCCCGGATGACGCTCTGGGGCGGAACTCCCCGGGCGAGCAGCGAGACTATCTCGCTTTCCGCGAAGACCACGCAGGTGCTGTTGAGTTCCACCTCTTCCCCGTCGGGGAGGGCCGCGAACTCCGCGAAGGAGGCCAAAGGAACGTTTAAGAGTCTCGCCGCCAGCTCGAAAAACCTCCCCGTGCCCGCCGCGCACTTGTCGTTCATGCGAAAATCGGTGACCTCCCCCGTATCGGAAAGTTTAATGGTCTTAAGATCCTGGCCGCCGATATTGATGAGGCTCCGCGCCTCGCCGTCGCTTAAGGCGAAAAGGCCCTTGGCGTTGGCCGAGAGCTCGTCGAGCTTTAAGTCCGCGGCTTTATAGAGGTTCTTGCCGTAGCCCGTGGAAGCTATCGCGCAAGCGGCCCCCGGGTCCAAGCCCAACTCCCGCCGCCCGTCTTGGAGGAGTCCGTCGGCCAGGGCCTCCTGGTCTGGGGCCGTGGGGGTTTTGCCCCGCCAAACGATTTCCCGCTCCTTGACGATCACCGCTTTGATGGCGGTGCTTCCTAAGTCAAGACCCACCAAATAATCCATCTTTCACCTCTTGGACGTTAAAGTCGGCCGGAAGGCCTCCAGGCGAGTGAGGAGATTTTGACTGTCCTCGCTTGAGTAGTCAGTCTCTATTTTTAAAAATTTCAAGCCCCAGGAGCGCAGTTTTTCCTCCAGAGGAAAGGAGTCCAGGTCATAGGGGTGGCAGCCCTTAAGCGAATGGAAAACCACCCCGCGGATGGCGGCCTCAAGCGTCGCCTCCTTAATAATGGCCGAACGCCTTTCGTTTTCGGCGAAAACCGGGCACAGGCAGCCCCTGTGGTAAGCGTCGGCGAGGGAATCGACGAGCCCGTCTAAAGAGGGGTCGCTTATTTCCACGTGGCGGGGAAAAATCCTTTCCCCGGAGCAGAGATCGTCTCCCAAAACGCTCAGGCCCGCCCGTTCCAGGAGATGAAGGATCTTTAAGTTCGGAAAGAAGAGCGGAGACCCGGACAGGAAAACCCCGGACCCTTCCTGGGGGGCGGCGCTTTCCCGCCCCTTTTCCCGAAAGTGGCGGGCCGCCTCGCGGAGCGAATCCAAAAACTTTTCCGGCCGGTCTAGGAAAAAAGAGGCCGCGATTAGGGAGAAATATATTAGAGGGACGAGCCCCTTCCTCCGTAAACGGATAAGCTCCCCAAAAACGACCCGGATCTCCTCCAGGAGTCGGATGGAGTCCTCCAGATTGCGGCGCTTTAAGGCAATCCCGCCGTTTTCCCGCAAAAAATCGCTAAACGCGTAAATCTCCGCGACAAACCTCTGGCAGGCCCTGGGGCTCTCCTTGCGTCGGGGGACCTCCAAAAAATGGACGGGCCCGGGAAAATCCCCGAAAATTGCCCGGGTCTCGGCGAATTTGACGATCCAATCGCAGGTCAAGGGAAGGACCCAGGGGATTTCCACGAGAGCCGGGCTCAATTCCGTCTCCCCCAAAATGGCCTTGACCGTGGGGCAGGCCAAGGCGGGAAGCCTTGGGCTCGTGAGGTTCGCGGCGCCAAAGGAGCCGCTATAGATTTTGAGCGGAGCGAAACCCTGGGCCCACATGATCTCCAGGGGAGCCTGGAGGCAGAGGAAGGCGAGGGGCTTTTTCCCTGTCCGCGCCGCGAGAAGGGCGGGGTCCGCGCCCTCCTCCAAAAGGGAACAAAAATAGTCCAGGCCCGGAAAATAATCCTCCCTTTCCCGGATTAGGCGCGTTTCCTGGGAGCGCTCGGAGTCGCGCTTCTGGCGGGCCCTCTCGAGGACCCTTAGATATCTCTCGTCCGGGGCGCTCATTTTTTAGCCTCTTCCAGATATCGCTTGGGGGAAGAGGCGACGAGGACGCGCCCCGCGCCTCGAAGGGAAAGGCAGCCACGCGCTGGGCAGGAGGCCACGCAGTCGCCGCAGTTGACGCAGTCTTCCGTCTGGACGAGGGTCTCCGCCTTCTCCAGATAAACCTCCGTCACGTCCATGGGACAGACCCTTTGGCAGGTCCCGCAGCCGTGGCAGAGGCTAGGCTCTTTTTTAAGGAGAATGAGGGTCAGCGGGCGGAAAAAATGGATGAGGGCCAAGAGCGGGCAGAAAATACAGAAAAAGCGGGGACGGACGAACATCCCGGCCACGGAGGCCCCGGTCACCAAGAGCGAACTGGAGGTGACGATGGTCGTCGCTAAATTGGTCGCGTCCAAGGCCAAGTGCCTCGTTTCCAGGCCAAAGAGGGGCAGAAGGGGTTTTCCCGGGCAGAACATCTGACAGAAGGGAATATAAAAGTCCGAGTGCAGAACGCCCAAATTGATGAGGACGGGACCGCCGACGATCACGGCCAAAAAGACGTATTTAATTTTCCCCAAGGTCTTCAGAGTCCCGGGGGCGATTTTAGCTCCCGCTATCCTGAGCTTTTTCCGCAGAAGGGTCAGCCAGTCCTGCAGAAGGCCAAAGGGGCAAATGAAACCGCACCACAGTTTCCCCAAGAGGGCCACCAAAACCGCGAAGACCGCGAAATAAAAAAGGGCCCTTAAACCGTCGTAGCCTATCAGGTCGGAAAACCTGACCCCAAAGCCGATGTAGCCCTGGAGCCCCATCAGATAGCAATGGCCCCCGCAGCCGTTGACGTAGGGGCACGCGAAACAGGGGAGCGCGGGGCCCAGGCGGATCCCGAAGCGCCCGCCGTACATGAGAACGATAAAAGAAAGGTGTTGGACGAGAAGCCTTATGACCCTAAGCCTCATGGCGCTTGGCTCCCTTCTTTTTTAAGGCCAAGCCCACGGGGACGGCGGTCGCCGCCAAGGCGCCCGAAAAAACGAGAAGGCCCAAGGGCAAGTTTTCCCCGGCGTAGCGGTTGCGGTGGACGTAAATGGAGTAGGAAAGGCTTCCCCCGCCCTTTAAGGGGGCCACGAAAAAGAGCGGTTTATTGGCTCTGCCGCTTTGGGACGCGAGCTTTTTGTCCGTCGCCGGCGTAAAGGCGATCCCCGCCCCCTCCTCCCGACGCTCCCCCAAGGCGGGCGCCTCTCTCTCCCAGACTTGAATGGGGCCAGCGAGTTCCGTCGGGGCCCTGGGGATTAAAATAAAATCCTGACCCACCTGGGGCCAAAAGATCTCCCCGGTCCCCCGAAAGTCATAGGCCGGCCACCTTGGGTCCTTCGCGTTGGAGGAGAAGGGAGGCGGTGAGGGCGAGTCGCCGAAGAGCAAAAGCTGGGTTTGGGCGAAACGCCTCGCGCCAGCTACGAGGGCGCTCCCCTGGATCTCCAAAAAGACGTAGGTCCCCGATTCGATGGAGAGGGTTGTCTCCCCGGGCGGGAACCGGCCCTTGATAAGATATGGCTCCGCCGTCGCGGCCACCTCCCGGTAGCTCGCGAGGGGCGTAACCCGGTAAAAATATTCGCCGTCCTCAAGCTTGGACCCGCCGTTGGCCAGCAAATTAAGTTCCACCCTCCCGAGACCGTCGCGATGACGCGAGGGAGGCGAGTATTCCCAGCGAATGTATTCCAAGGCTTGTTCTTGGGCGCGCCCCGCCGCGGTCCATCCGACCGGAAGGGCCAAGGCGATAGCCACCGCGAGAAAGTATCTCCGGGACAAGGTTTTTCTCCACGCTCAACCGCCCAAAGCGAAATCCCCGATTTCCCAAGAAAAAGAGGATAACCCTTTCGCGAAACCGCGTTAATTAAAATTAACGGCAAAAAAAATGCCATTCCCTTGGCTTGGGGGAGCCCCAAAGGCGCTCGCGAGCCGAGGAAGGAGAGGGAAGGCCGTTTTGGGCCCTTATGGCGGAGAAGTTGGAGTGAAGAGACTTATCCGCGACAAAGTTACAACGTAACGGCGTTTTTTGTCAACAATTTTCTGTCAATTAAATTTGTTTTCACCGGAGAAAAGGCGATGGCTCGGGGGGAGGCGGAAATATTGCCACGAGGGCGCGGTCGAATGGGACAGACCTTTCTTTAAAAATAGCGACTGTTCCGCTGGTCCGCCGAGTCCGCTCGTTCTTTGGCCCAACGCTCACAGGGAAATAAGCGCGACGCCAAGTCGCGCGCCCAAAGGCGGGGCAGTCGGCGCCGCGGCGTTGGAGATGTATATTGAACTTCCTTAAAGAGACTAAATGATATACTAAAAAAATTAAAAAAATATATTTTTATGTTATAATAAATATAATTAATGTTAAAAAATTTTTTATACATTAATAATAAGAATATTTTAAATAATTTATAAAAATAAAATATATTTTTATATCAAATAGATATTTAAAAAATTAAATATCGCCACCAAAAAAGTTTTTAAGTTGACTTGTTAACTGTCATGTTAGCCGTTAAGATACCTTTATCGTCGCGAGACGATTTCCGTTAAAAAATGGGAGCGTTTAGATGAGCAAAGACGGTTCTTTCGAGCCAGAATGGGAATTAGTTGACGGCTCTCCAGCGGCTACCCCGGCCAAATACGGCCAGTGGCTGATCAGCCCCAGCTCCATTTCCGGGGAAGTAAGAACGGCTATCGCGCGCAAGACCTACGTGGGGATAGATTTCGGCACCTCCACGAGCGTGGTCAGCCTCATCGCCCTTACCGCGGCCGGCGCCCTGACCGCGCGAACCCTTCCAGTCGAGCAGCCGGACGAGTTTGGCGGAACCATCTCCCACCACTTAGTCAACACCGTTCTCGCCTGGCGCCGCGGCCGCTTGCTGTTTGGGCGGGAGGCCTACCGCCTGAGACAGTCGCTCTTTGAGGGCCGGGATATTTTTTCCTCCTTCAAAATGAGGCTGGGCGTGGATATCGGCCCCACCTACCCGGAAACGGCGCTCAAAGAAGGCCAGGAAAACACGGTCGTTATTCAGGACGCTAACGACGCGACCAGGGAGTTCTTTAAATGTCTCCTGGAAGCGGTCAAGAAAGCGATACGCGAGCTGAGTTTGCCCCAAGAAATCAGTTTCGCGGTGTCCGTGCCGGCTTCTTTTGAAGCCAACCAACGGCGGGATCTGCTCGCCGACATGGCGGAGGCTGGCCTCAGCGTCACGGAAAGCGGCCTGATCGACGAGCCGAACGCCGCTTTTTTAAGTTTTATGCGCGAATCGTCCCAGTCGCCTCACCCCAACCAAAGCGACGAATTTCTGGAAAAACTCCGCGAGGGAAGCGCCAATATCCTCGTCTACGATTTTGGGGCGGGAACCTGCGATATTTCTATTTTGGAAGTCGATATCACCAAAAAACCCTTAAAATCACGCAACAAAGCCATTTCCAGATTTACGGCCCTGGGGGGCGACGATTTTGACCGCGCGATCGCCAAAAACGTTCTGCTCCCGCAAATGCTGGCTGAGACTCCGGGGTTCGATCCGGAGTTACGGGATATCGAGGAGCGCCTGATACCGCGGTTGCAGCCGACGGCGGAACGTCTTAAAGTGGTGGCCTGCGAATGGATTGCCACTAAAGGGGTAAAAACTATAGACCAGATGAGGGCCGCTCCCGTCGGGCCCTTCACCGATCTCCCCATCCCCGACTTCGCGATCAGGGGCCAGAACCTGAGCCTCAAGTCGCCAGCCATGTCTCTTTCAGAGTTCGCCGACGTTCTTTCCCCGTTTACCGAAAATTATGACCCCCTGATAAGCTCCAATCACGTCTTCGCGCCGGTGGAAGACGCTATCAAAAAATCCGGAATTGCCCGCGAACTGCTGGACGCCGTCCTCTTTATTGGCGGCAGCGCCGCCAATCCCATAATCCGCGCGGCGGTCATGGAAAATTTGCCGTCCTCAGTTCGGGAAATAGTCCCTTCCGATTTACGTAGCCACGTTTCACTGGGCGCCTCTCTGCATAGCCTGGGGTTTCACGCGTTTGGATTTGATTTTATCTCCCCCATTACCTCCGAGGATATTTTTATCATCACGCGCGGCGACCGCCGCGAGATTATTATTCCGGCCTCGTCAGAAGTGCCCAGCTCGGAAAGACGCGAAATTAAGTGCCGCGTCGGCGAACATGGCCAAAAAACCGCTGAACTGCCAATCTGCGTGAGTAGCGCCCAGAAAATCCTCGGAGTAATGAAAATTAACTCCTCAACATCAGAAGGGTTCCGCAAAGACGAAGAAGTAACTATTTTCGCCAATATTACCCACGACAAATTACTTGAAGTTGAAGCCAAAATCGCCGACAAAATAGCCAAAACCACGTTAATAAATCCTCTGGCCAACCAAGAGATGAGCGCCATCGATCAAAAAATGATGGACGCCAAACAGAAATTTAACATTGCTCTTCTAAAATACGGTAGCCGCCTTCCTAAAGCAGTGGTTATCGCTTACGCTTGGGCGGCTTATAAAGCGGAAGCGTTTGAAACGGCCGCTGACATGTTCGCGGCGGCGGAACGAATTGATCCGTCAGAAAATTTCGCGAGTACTATATGCTACGCTTACGCGAAGTGCGGTAAAAGCGAACGCTCGAATGACTGGGCTAGAAAGGCTTATCAGCGTGAGGCAACGTATATTACCGCTTATAATTTAGCTTTAAGCGAGACAGGCGCCAAAAAAGAACTTTTGCTTCGCGAATCGCTGAAATTTAAGCCTGATTATATACCCTCTTTGTCCGTTCTCGGAAATTATCTTCACGCGAATGGAAAGCCTGAGGGACGGGCCCTGCTCAAAGAAATTGTCAATCTATTGGAAAAGAAACTTGACGACGGCTCTATTGATCAAGACGATCTCAGATATTTAATTTCCGCGTCAAACGCTCTGGGGCTAAAAGAACTAAATGAGCGGGCCAAAACAAAATCGGATAATTATCGTCTAAGCCAAAAAAGAACTAAGGATTTACCGTACAATATCGATAACCTTGTGTCATCAATTGACAAAATGACGCTTCCTGAAAGGAATTAGTTACTATGAGCTGGTGGGTTGATTTTTCAAAATTAAGCGACAAGCAGCACAATATTATAGGGGAAATTCTTGGGAAACCCAATACTGATTATTGGATTCAAGGATTCGCGGGCACGGGAAAAACGTTAATACTGCTTCACGTTATGGAAAAAATCGCCGAATTAAACCCCAGAGCGTCATTATGCTATATAACTTACACTAACACTCTCGTCTCCTTGGTCAAAACAACTCCTGGATTTGAGAATATTTCCAATCAAGCGGATATCTTAACCTACTATAAGTTTCTCAGCAACAGAAAGAAATATGATTTCGTGTTTTTGGACGAGGTCCAGGACACGGAACGGCAAAAATTAATAACAATTAAATCTTTCTCAAACCATCTGTATATAGCCGGAGACCCCGATCAGCAAATTTACGATGGGTGCGTCGATTACGACGATATCGTCAAAACTCTTAGGCCTAAAATTTTAGAGTTAATTGAAGTCTTCAGGCTAACCGCGCGTCTCTGCAAGGTCGCTCACTCGATAATGCCAGAAACCAAGATAACCGAAGGCTTGAAGGCGGCGACTAACCCCAACGCTTCAATTACGTTAATGCGCGCCGATAATGTGGAGGATGAAGCCTCCTGGGCGTGGAAAGAAGCCAAAAGCAGGGCTAAATCAGGAGACCCGAGCGCGATTCTATTTTCAACACACGAAGAAATTTATAATTTCGCTCGCCACATCGCTAGGGAAAATAACGCGCCGACGCCTGAAAAACCTCAGCGGGTACGGACTACTTTTGACTATGACCCGCTTAATAATTATTTTAAAGGTCATAATATTCCCGTTATGTACCTTGGCAACAAATACGGAGATTTATTTGAAAGCGCGCTTAGGCCAGTCGTTTACCTCATGACCTACCACAGCGCGAAAGGCCTTGATTTTAAAAACGTTTTTATCCCCTTCTTAACGGCGGACAAATTTTTAACCTCTCGCAAAAATCTTAAAAACAATCCATCCTTAGGGAAACGACTCTTATTTGTCGCCGTAACGCGCAGTCGCGAAAGTTTATTCCTTTCCTACAGCGGACAAAAGTGCCATCCTTATTTAAACGATTTGCCCGCCGATGGGGTGACCAGGACAAACTTATCGGATATTTCCAGCGACCACAACGCGCCAGAGGTATTTTTCTAATGGAACCCGTTTTCTTTCAGACGCTCGCTTTAACCGCGACAGAGTGGCTTCACTGGGTGGCTTCTGGCCACATTCGATACGTCGATCGAATCCGCCAAATTATGGGCGTGGACGATTTTTCCGGTTTCGCGTCACTTATGGACTCCGCGCCAAGTATCAATTATCGGGATGACGGCGGGTTTGTCATAGCGAAACTGAAATCTAACTGGACGGAATTTCAACAAATATTAGATTCCCCTTCGCGCGATCGCGTTATTTGGTTGCGCATTGAAGGAGTTGAAACGTTCTTTCCAGTTTCCGAGCGTGGAGCCAGATTGCTTAACGGCGAAGCGCGACGCGCGAGAGTTGCGCTTGGAGACCCAATTTTTCAAAATTTGTGGGATGAATGGGTCTCGAGCCAAACGCTCCTAAGGGAGCGTTGGAGAGGCGAAACGCTCGCGAAAACTCTGGATTTTCCCAATCCTAATATAGATCGACTACCCCAGGAAATTACGCCATTTTTACTTGGCGACAACGCTTTGCCCTACGCGCAAAATCTTCAAAAATTAAGCGCGTCGCCCGCCTTCGGCTGGGCCAGCGCTTTTTCTCTTTTTGGTAATTTAGTTGGCGAGCGAGAAATAAGCGTCCAATCCGACAGACTTCATCTTACGGATATCATTTCAAAGTTACGAGATGGTGGCTCCATCAGAACGCCAATCCTTTATGAATCCGCTCATCTGAGCGTTGCCGCCGCGTTAAGCGACGCTATCAGCGCGACAAATAAATCTCTCAAAGTCTCCGTGAAGTTTCTTGTCGTTGTTTTCCATTATTTAGGCTTACTGGACGCGGATAGAGATATTGAATTAGAATCATTAGTCAAGGACTTAGCCGCTCTGGTTGAAGCGAACGACGCCTCCTTAGCGGCGAACGCGGCTTATTTAATTGGCCGAAAAATGGAAGATATCCAAGTTACTTCTCTATATTACGCTAAATTTTCAAACTTATTTCCCTCGTTAAGCAAAAACGAAAATTTGATAATTCCTAACTGGCGCGCCTTCGCGAAGATTACGCAAGAAACCACGGAAATACCGCAAAATAATCCAGACCCCGAGGCGACCGCCTCGCCCCACGGCCCAAAAACGCCTGTTGAGCCGCCAAAAGGCCCGGAACCCGAGACGCCCGCGTCTCCCCACGGCCCAAAAACGCCTGTTGAGCCGCCAAAAGGCCCGGAACCCGAGACACCCGCGTCTCCCCACGTCCCCAAAACGCCTGTTGAACCGCCAAAAGACCCAGAAACCGAGACGAAAACCTCTGGCGGCAAAGGACCTGACAAACGCCACAAAGACGGCAAAAGCGAGCCAAAGACCTCTGGCGGAAAAAGGCATGATAAGGGCCGCAAACACGGAAAGCCCCCGTCAAAGGCCTCTGGCGCCGAAAAAATTCACTCTAATCGCCTCTTTTCCTCCGAGCAAATTCCAACCGAAGAATCAACCGCCATAGCCAAAGACGCTCCAAAGGGACAAAATACCCCTCTAAATAATAAAACGAACCGAAAATAACGGTGTCCGCTCTCGCCCAAGACCTCCGCGAGAAGCTCCGTTCCAACGGCCGAGTTCATAAATAACCCGCGATGGAGTCGTACAGCGATTAGAATTCACCTAATTACCCGCGCGCTCCATATTTTCAAGCTAACTGATGGAATGGCGTTTTTCTATTTTCTTTTAGCGTCACAAAAATACTCTTCTAAAGTCACCCACGCCTGAAAGGTACTCTTGCCATGTTCATTAGTTTTTTGTCAAGATCAATTTGCGCGAGCCTCGCTCTCTTTTTGATATTGCCTCTTATTTCCCCTAAAATATCGCTGGCCGACGAAATACCGCAAACTAAAAGAGTCGTCCAGGCCTCATATGGAGAAGTCCAAATCATAATCCCTTCTGATTCGGGGTCAGAGGAGGAGAGAAAAGAAGCCTTAGATTTAGCCGAGCTGACCATCGTCGTCCACGACGGGCTCCTTTCGCCTTTCCTCGAAGGAAGCGACATCTATCGCCTTAACAACGCCAAAGCCGGGGAAAAGATTAAGGTCAACGTCCTCACAATCTTGGCCGTCCAAATAGCCATTTCCTATAGCGAAGATTCAATGGGCCTCTTTGAGCCAACCATTGGTCCCGTCAGGAAACTTTATCAATTTGATAGCGATACTTTCGCGAATTGGCCTACCCCTGACGAAATTCAGAACGCCCTCGCGAAAGTTGGCGTCCAGAATTTGGTAATAGACGAGGATAACAATGAGATTTCTTTTACCAAGGATGGATGCTCCCTTGATCTGCAAGCCTTCGCCAAAGCTTACGCGATCGACCAGGCTATCAGGTCATTTGTAATGAGAGGGTTCACTAACGCCATCATCTCCGCTGGCTCCACGTCATCGATTTTAGGAATAGATCCCCGTAAAAAACCCGATGACTCCTGGACCGCTCTTTTCACCGACCCTTGGGGGAACGAAAAACCTGGCGAAATTACGAACAAAAGCCAAGCTTGGGCTTCCTCGGAAACCGCGCTCGTTTCCATAGAACGCGACGGAATAATTTACTCTAACGTCTTGGATCCGCGGAATGGAAAGCCAGTCGAAAAAAAAATCCAAGTCGTCCTGGTCAGGCGTCCCTATTTCGCCACCGAAGCGAGCGTCCTGGCTCAGACGTTTTATGTCTTAGGGCTCCAAGGAACGGAGGATTTCCTACGCAAACACGCGCAAGATTATTTTGCGGACGGGCTGACCGCGATAATGATTGAAAAAGGGGAAGGGGACTCCACCTTAAACACGACCTTCGAGCTTGGCGCCGATGGCGAGCTTACTGTTACGCGAAAATAAGCGCTCTCAAGAATCGCCCGCGCGAGGGCGCTCGGAAATCCAGCTGAAGCCAGGGCCTCTCAGGCGCGGGGCCACGCCAGGCCCCCAACCGCGAACGCTTGACGCCCGCGAGAGGACACTCGCGCCACCTAAGGCGCTCCAGGCCGTTAGCCCTCGCCCGGGGAAGCGCGGAGGCCAAGATCCGTTCGCGCTGAACCCCGTCCCCCCAAGCTATTTTTCGCGCTTTATTCCTGATTAAAGCGCGCGAAAGTTAAAATCGGCGTTAAAAAAGCCTTTCGGTAATTTCCAGGGGGAATTAACCTCTGCGATGGCCAGGCTTGGAGCCAGGGTTACCTTACCTTCCCACGGACGGAAAGTCCCCACGCCGTGGGGCTGGCCTGGCCACGAAACGGATTTCCCCCAACTCGCTAAGGCGCGCGGGCCAGGATATGGGGCCAAGGCGTTCTCCCAGAAATCGGACGGGCTCAAGCGCGGGTGGGGCTCATCCTGGCGCGGGGCTGGCTTTTTGGGGACTGGAGGCGAGCTTGGGCTGGCCACGAGGAAAGCCCTCTTCAGGACATGGTGGCGAACTTGAGCCGACTCTGAGCCAGAGCCCTCGCTACAAGCGAACGGTTACCGAAAGAAATTAAATAATTAAGCATAATTTTTATTTAATTTACCTAAAAACATCTTTTTTACATAAATTTATGGATTTTGATAATTTAAATCAAGATTACCTTTCCGAAAAGGCAGGCGACGCTCGTCAAAAAATCGCGTCCAGATACCATTTCTTTTGCGGATTATTCTCATTTTTTTCTAATAAATAGAGACCTTGCCGGGTTCATTTGTAAATAAATACGGCGAAAATTTTAAGGCTAATTATAGCCATAAAATAAATTTACCTATATAACTCTAGGTAATTACTTAATAATTTCATCTTTACACTCTTATAAAAATTTAATTTTGAGCCAATTGATTTTGAGTCTCTATAACGATATTATGTAAAAATTATTGAGACTCATTAGCGATAAGAAAGAGCCAAGCTTTTCAGCCCTTTTTGAAAAGTTTCTTTTCGCGAAACAAGTCTATTTAGCCGTTCAAGATATTAAGAGACTTGGATACGCGGCTTTTTTTGTTTCCTTCCGTGGGATGGAATGGCCAAGGGCATAGCGTCTAGGCGGGCCGAGCCTCGCTCAAGACGAGCCCCAACCGTGAATGGAAAGCGGCTTTCGCCTTTAGCGAAGGCCGCTTCTCGCCCCTTTTTCCACGAGAAATCTCGCCATTTCTCGCGAAAGGCGGAACGGGCGCGCGCGGTCGCCTCGGCTATCGCGAGGATGTCTCGGCCATCGCGAGGGCGGGACAAGGCCGCGAAGCGGCTTGAGCCTTCGCCTCCAAAAGGCCCAAAAGGGCTTAAGGCGTCGGCGCGAGCCTATCCCCGTTTTCTCCCGGTTCCCCGGCCCCCTAAGGCTTCTCTCATGCCATCTCCTCACCCCGACGCGAATCGCCGTCCCCTTCCGCCCGTCTCGCGGCCCTTTCCCTGAGTTAGGGCCCTACCTAATCCTTCTTTTCAGCAAAGTTTTCCGCTAAGCGCCCAGTTCCCGCTCGCGGGTTCTCGCCCCTTTTTTTTCCTGAACCCTGGCGCTTTTCTCTCTCTCTCTCTTTCTCTCGCTTTCGCGAAAAAAAAGCGTTTCCGTGACGATTCCTTCCCCAAAATCCGACGCCTTACCCTTTGGCGACGCCAAGACCGCCCTGGCGGGACGCGGTTCCTTGATGGCGTTGGTGGCTGGAAGCGCCCTTCCTTTCTGCGTCTCCTCCGGGGCCTACACGCTTAAGCTCACTTTTGACCGCCTCGCGCTCGCGAGCTATTCCCCCATCAGCGCGTGCGCCTCCCTTTCCGGGGGCCTGGCCGCTTTCCTCCTCGCGAGCGTCTTTATTGGCCTTTCCGGCTACACGGGAGTCTTAGTCGCCCAGGCTCACGGCGCTAGAAGGAACTCTCAGATTGGCCCTCGGGTCTGGCGGGGAATTGTCCTCAGCCTGGCCTGCGGGCTCGTTTTGGCCCTCATATCCTCGCCTCTTTCCCGCGTCTTCGCGCTCATCGGCCATGAGGAGACTCTGAGCCTGGAAGAGAGCCTCTATTTCCGGATCCTTACCTGGGGAGCGGGCTTAAGCCTTCTCAGCACTTCCCTTACGTGTTTTTGGACCGGACGGGGCCAGACCTGGACCGTCGTTATCGTCAACCTCTTCTCCATCCTCTTAAACGTCGTCCTCAATTTTCTCCTAATCTTCGGCGCGCCCTCCATTGGACTTACGCCCCTCGGGATCGCCGGGGCCGCTATCGCGACCGTTTTAAGCGATCTTTTTAAAACCTCCGTTTTAGCGTTCCTCTTTCTGTCCAAGAAAAACCGCGCGCTCTTCCAGACCCTTCCGGGCGCTCTTTGGCGCAAGCCCATTTGCCGCGAACACGCCCGCCTGGGCTTCCACAACGGCCTCCAAATGGCCCTCAATATCCTGACCTTGGCCCTCTTCAACATTTTTATGGGCTTTTTCGTCGCCAAAGGCCAGGACCCGGCCGCCGTCGTCGCCTCTTCCCTGGCCTTTACCCTCGCCGCCGCCTTTTTAATCCCCATCTCCGGCCTCAGTTCCGCCCTCACCATGCTGGTTGGCCGCGGCGTAGGGGCCGGGGACTTGGCCCTCAAGCGGCGGGTAATCCGCGCGGGACTTCTTTTAGCCCTGGCTCACCTGACCGCTGCCACCTTAGTTTTTCTGGCCTTTCCCGATTGGCTCCTGGGCTTTTTGAGAGGCGCCGGCGCGCTCCAGGGCGAAACTTTAAGCGTCGCCAGCTCCCTAGTGGGTTTCGCGTCCGTCTTTTTGGTGGTGGAAGGCCTCGGGCAACTCTTTTTGGGCGCCCTGCGGGGAGCGGGCGACGTGGCCTACGCCACGCGCCTTTCCTTATTCTCCGCCGCCTTTTTCGCCATCGCCGCTCCCGCGGCCCTGCGCTGGGGAGGGGGCCCCGAATGCCTCTGGGCGCTCCTTTCCGTTTCCGGGCTCATCAAAACCCTCGCCTTCTCGCAAAGGCTCTTCCCCAGCGCGGAGCCACGACCGCGAGCGCGCGCGAGCGCCATCTCGCTCTTCCGCCAGTCGCCCACGCCCCCTAACCCGCGCCCCTTCGCCGCCGAGGTTGGAAAGGTCCAGTAGCCGTGCCATCCCTTTTTCGTCAAAGCTCTCCTCTTTTCGCGAGTCTCGCTCTCCTTTGCCTTTTAGCGCTAATAGCCCCCGCGGCCCTCCGGGCCGCGGGGGAACCGGAGATCAAGCGGGTCTTCTCCTCCATGCGCGCCAAAGTGGAAATCGTCATTCCCCTGGAATCGGGCTCCGCGACGGACCGAGACCAGCTCTTTTCCCTGGCCGAGGCGGCCGTCGTCAAAGCCGATTCCCTCCTCTCGCCCTTTGGGGAGCGAAGCGATATCCGCCGCCTGAACGAGGCGAAAGCCGGGGAAAAAGTCAAAGTCGACAGCCTCACCATTCTCGTCATCGACATGGCTATCTCCTGGAACGAAAAAACCCTGGGGCTCTTTGATCCCACCATTGGGCCCATCAAAAAGCTCTACCGCTTTGACGGGGGAATCCTCGACGCGTGGCCCGAGCCGGCGGCGATTCAAAACGCCCTCGCGAACGTGGGCCTGGAAAACCTTACGATCGACCGGAAAACGGGCGAGCTCTCTTTCGCGAAGGACGGCTGCTACTTAGATCTGGGCGGGATCGCCAAGGGCTTCGCCGCCGACTTGGCGGCCGAGGTTCTGCTCAAAGAAGGCGTCCGAAACGCCATCGTCAACGTGGGCGGCGAGATGCGCGTTTTAGGGATCGATCCCCAAAAAACGCCTCCGGGGCCTTGGACCATCGGGGTTACCGACCCCTTGAACCGGGAAAGCCAATACGAAATCGAGGCCCAAAACCAGGCCCTGGCCACCTCGGGCAGCTACCGCAGCTTCTTTGAGTATGAGGGAAAGCGTTACTCCCATATCTTAGATCCGCGCGACGGTCGGCCCGTGGAGGAAAACGTCGTCGGCGTGACCGTCGGCCATCCCAATTCCGCCACGGCGGCGGACGTTTTGGCGACCGTGTTTTATCTTTTAGGCGTCCAGGGCGCGGAGGATTACCTCCGCCAACACGGACGCGCGAATTTTCCAGACGGACTGGACGTGGCGCTGTTTTCCAAAGAGGGCCCTGACTCTTTGAGCGTCGTGACCTTTAAGCTGGACAGAGAAGGGACGCTCGCCGTTGAGCGCCCTTAACGCCGCCGCGTGGCGATTTTTAATCGCGCGCGGGGGGAACTTGGGAAACGCCTTTAAAATCCCACTAAATTTTACATAAGGATTAAATCATGACCGTCTTTCTCTCGCCTTTCCTCGCTCAGTCGCCGCCCCGTAAAGGGGCAACCCCCCCCCCCCCCGGGGGGGGAAGCGCGGATTTGCCCTGGCGGCGCTTCTCGCTCTCGCGCTCCTCTTGACGGCGGCGCCCCTGCGCGCCGCCGACATTACCGACGGGGCGTCTTTAGGCTCCGAATTCGCGGGAGCGTCCAATGGAAACACGCTCAATATCGGGGACGGGGCCGTTATTGATTTAAACCAAAACGGCGTCGTTTCCGCCTTGACCAACATCACCCTCGAAGGCGCGGCGTCCATGGACTTCAAGACGGCGATCGCCGCGGAAGCCACGGGTATTATCGCGGAAGCCAAGAACGGCAACTTGGGCGAGGGCGATATCAAAGGGCTTATTGACGCTATCCTCGAAAACCTTCCCAACAACCGGATCTTCAATAGCGACCCACAGGCCTACGGTTCTGGGCTAATCATCGACGGAGACCCCATCGCGAGCGACGAAAGGCTTCTGTTAGGAGCCGCCGGAACGGCTTCCTCAACCAAGCCAGCTGGAAACGACACCGCGTGGGCGACTATCCTCGGGGGAAACGCCGCCACGGCCGTTATCCAAAAACTGGCTCTTTATAACGGTTCCGTGGCCAACGCCGCCAACAACGGCGCGACCACTGGGGCGGCGAGCGACGACGTCACCGTGGTCAGCTCGCGAAACGTAACGGTTAGTTACGACACGGACGCTCTCGAGCATGGGGGAGACAGCGCGATCTCGGTGTCCGGCGACGGGTTTAAACTCGTCAACGTCAACTTTGAGGGAACGCGCGCGACGGTCGCGGCGACCGACACCGGGGCCTCGACCGTTTACCTGGGCCTTATCGGCACCAACGTCAGCCGGGACGCGACTATTAACGCCGCGACCACCTGGGTCGGAATCGAAAACTCCACTTTCATCAATAACGTCATCGAAACCGACGGCGCCGTCCATACCGTGGGCAACGTCCTTTTCTTCTCCAACCGCCACTACCCCGGCACCGGCTATCAGAACGTTCCCAACGGCCGCGGCGGCAACGGGGAAGCCGGCCTCGTTTCCTATTACGACAAAATCGACCATATCTCCGGGTCGGTTTTTATCGGCAACAAGTTCATCAACGATTCCGACGCCAACGTGGGATTGCGGACCTGGGGACCCGCGGGGCCCGCGTGGGTCAAGATGAACGCTATTTCCGGGAGCCTTTTCGCGAACAACTATAACCAAGGGCACCACGCCTTCGGCGGCGCGATGTACTTGGGCTCCGTGGTGACGGTGGAAAACTCCGTCTTCTACAATAACGAGGTCGTCTCCGATCACGAAGCCTTGGGCGGCGCCATTTACGCGGATAGCGTCAATACCACCGCGTCTGGCGCGTATAGCGATACTGGCCGCGCGATAGACTTGATTGACAACAGCGTTTTCATCGGCAATAGCGCCAAGTTCCTCTACGAGCTCACCAACGGCGGCGCCGACGGCCTGGGAGGGGCTGACGGCGGCGCCATCAGCGCGACCAACGGAATCCTGAAAATCCTTGACAGCCTTTTTCTCGGCAATTTCACTTTCAATGACGCCGCGGGCGGAGACGCCGTGGGCGGCGCCATCTCCAGCGGCATAATTGAGACGATCGAAAATAGCTTATTCGCCGGCAATTACGCCTCCGCCGAGGAGGGCGGCGCCGAGGGCGGCGCGATCCTCATGACCATTCCCCAGACGGTAACCAATAACGCCGTCGTGACCATCAAAAACTCCCAATTCCTGGGCAATTCGGTAGTTGACGACGGGGACGGGGTCGGCGGCGCCATCGCGATTAACCTCACGCAAGCCAATAGCCCTCCGGGTGGCCAGACCTTTACGCTCAATCTGACGGCCGATAACGCCAGTCAGACCGTCTTCAGCGGAAATAGCGTCAACGACGCCCCTTCCGGCGTCTATATCGGCGGCCCCCAGAGAGACGTGACCATCGGCGTCAACGCCGCCTCGGGCGCAACGGTCAATCTGAGCGACCCGCTCCAAATCGCCCTTTCCAACAGCAAGTCCTTCGCGCTGACGGACACGAGCGCGGGAACCTTTATCTGGGGCGGTCGGAACGATATCGTGGCGCCCGGAGGGGCCACGGTCACTTTTTCCAGCGACTCGGGCAACGTGACCGAGCTCACCCGCGATTTTCAGCTCTATTCCTCCGGAGGCTCGACCCTTAACGTGGTCTTTAACTCCAACAACAAAATCGTCCTCGATTTTACCGGGCGCGACGCGGACGATCCTTTCTTCAAAGACGCGACCACCACTTCTTATTCGAGCGCCAAATTTGAGCCGCGCTTCCAAAGCCTCGTGGACGCTACCGTCGAATATACCATCGGAACCGGCTCGGGATTTACGGGCCCCCCCACGCTCCTTCCCTACACGGATCCAGTGACCGGAGTCACGAGCACGCTAACGTTCACTTCCGGCGGCAAGCTCCAGCTGGAATACTCGGGAACCGACGCTCTCTTTGAGGGCGCGCTCCCCAATGTCCTGGCCTCCCGCGCCGCTTTGAGCGAAGCCATCGGCGCCATGGCCCCCTTCCTCGGCTTTGACGAGCAACAGGCGGCCTTTGAGGCCCTCGTGGGCGATCTGCCCAACGCCACGGCCGAGCCCTTCCTGAGCCAAGTCTCCTCCGCGATGGAAATCGCGAGATCTTTGGGGGCCCGCGCCTTAAGCGCCAACCAGCTGAGCCGCGAAGACAGAATGGCTCAAAACGCCTTGGCGCCCGCGGCCGGGTCCGCGGACGGCCTCTCCGTCCGGGGTTGGCTGGAGTATATCGGCAGCCACATCCGCCACAAGTCGGAAAACGGCTATTCCGGCTACAAAACCACCTTAAACGGCGCCTTGGTGGGCCTGTCCTTTGACTATCCCTCCGGGTTCGGCTTCGGCGGCTGGCTCTCCTACTCCGACGGCGACACGGATTTTGATTGGCTGACCGCGGATATTGACTCCGAAATCTTCCAGGCCGGCCTCTTCGCGGAGTACCGCCCCTTAAACGGCGGTTTTTCCGGAATTCTCGACGTCTCCTACGCGAGCGTCGGCAACGACAGCGTTCGCCGCAACGCCGGAAACCGCTACAACGCCGCTTTCAACCAAAAAATCTTCGGCTTGGGCTTGCGGGGCGGTTATGAGTTTACCGTCGGGAACGGCGTCCGCCTGACCCCCTTCGCTTCCGTCAATTACCTGAGCCTCAAGCAGGAAGCTTTCCGGGAAACCGGCGTGGGCCCCGCTCCGGGAGCGGCCATCGACTCGCCCGCCCTTTCCAAGGACTCCGTGACCGCCACCGTGGGCCTGGATATCCGCAACACTTTCGCGACCTCCCTTGGCGACGTGACCCCCAGCTTCAATATCGGTTGGCGCCATCAGGGCGGGGACGCGCGGATAAACGGCTCTTTCGGCTACGTCGGGCTTGACCACGCCGTCACCGCCGCGCGCGCCGACGTCAGCGGCGCGGAACTCAAGAGAAGCTCCCTGGAACTGGGAACCTCCCTGACCATACGTCCGGGTCGCAGCGAGAGCGGACTGGGCGTTCGGGCCGGCTACAACGCCTCCGTCAGATCCCACCACGTGGAGCACAACTACTACGCTGGCTTGGAGTACAGTTTTTAGTTGACCCCGCGCCTTCGCGGCGGGCTTAGAGGAGGGACTCCCCTCCTTTGAGCCCGCCCGCGCGCGCGTCGCCGCGGGCTCTTCGGCGAAGAGCCCGCGGTTTTTTTTCGCGCGCGGGGACGCGCGCGGAATCGCTTCCCCGCCCGCGAGCGCGAGACTCGCCGCGCGGGCGTCATTTTTATGTAATGGAAAATGAACGCCAAATGATAAATTATCCCAGGACGCGAAAGGAGACAACGCTTTTTAACTTTCGCCATTGGCGTCATTTCGCGCGCGCGCGTCAAATTGCCCCACGGCAAATAACTGAACGGTTTACGCTGTACGCTTTTGATTAAATTCAAAAAATAATAAATTTTTTCAAAAATTACGCGAAAAATTGTAATATTTGTCGCGAGCGCTTCTTTTTTGGATTTTCGCTAGGATATAATCTTTTTAAGGCGACGCGTTCCCGTCCCTCCTCTTCACTGGAACGACCACAAACCCTGACTCGTAGGGGACGCGTCGCCTTTTAAAATTTCTTCCCATCGCTTTTTTTTTATTCCGTTAAACCAATTATTTATTTCAATCAAATGAGACAATCTTTCTTAAAGGCGCGCTCGCGCGCGCGGAGTCGATTTCGCGCGCCGCGCGGCTCTTGGGGCGCGCGGCGGCCCGCGCGACTTTAAGCGCTTATATCGGCGCGGAGAATCGCTTTTTCCGCTCTAAAGACATTGCTCCTCTTTTTTTAAATGTTATAATATTATATATTAAGACTTTTAAGGCGTTATATTTATTTCTATTAAAGTATTTTATATTTATCAATAATAAATTTATGACTTTTAGCTCGTCGCGACCGCGGAGCGGCGGCCCGCCCGCGCGGCGCTCGCCCCAAAGGCGCGCGCGTTCGCGGCCCACCGGGCCCCCAACGGACCCCGCGCCACCCCCGCGCCACCTAAATGGCTTGAATACGCCCTCGCGACTTTGCTATTTTACCGAAAGTTACGATCCGGAAGGATTTAGCGATTTAGGCTCCGGAAGGAACTTATGCGTCATCCCAAGCAGATTAGCGACCTCGTCAACTGTCTCGCCAAACTCCCCGGCCTGGGCCCCAAAAGCGCCACGCGCTTGGCCCTGTATATCCTTAAAAGGCCCGCGGACGAGGCCCGGAGCCTGGCCAAGGCCTTGGTGGCGGTCAAAGAGGAGATCCACTTCTGCTCCCTCTGCCATGACTACACCGATCAGGATCCCTGCCCCCGCTGCGCGGACCCCAAAAGGGACAGGGCCCAAATCTGCGTGGTGGAAAGCCCGGCGGATCTGATGGTCATCGAGAGTTCCGGCCTCTACCGCGGGCTCTACCACGTCTTGGGCGGAGTCTTAAACCCCTTAAACGGGATTGGCCCCGAGGACCTTAACGCCCAAGACCTCCTCGACCGTCTCCAAAAGGCCCTCGACGCCGGAGAGCCGATCCGCGAGGTCCTCCTCGCGACCGGCGGCTCCCCGGAAGCCGAAAGCACTCTCTCTTACCTTCTGGACCGACTCCGCGACTTCCCCGTCCAAATCACGCGCCTCGCGCGGGGCCTCCCCGTGGGGATGGACCTGGAATACGTGGACGGAAACACTTTAAAGCAAGCCTTGGAGTTCCGCAGAGAAGCCCGCGAGCCTCTCTAGCCCCTTTTCACCTCACTTTCAACCTGGTTTTGACATGAAACGCTCTCCCTCCGCCGCCAAGCCCGCCTCCCCCAACGCCGCCACGCTTTCCGGGGCCGAGGCCATCGTCCGCTTTTTAAAAGACTCCGGAGTGGATACGCTCTTCGGGTACCCCGGCGGACAAGTCATTCCCCTGTACGACGCCCTCTACGATTCCGGAATTAAGCACATTCTGGCCCGCCACGAGCAGGGGGCCATCCACGCCGCCGACGGCTACGCGCGAACCTCGGGCCGGACCGGGGTGGTTATCGCCACCAGCGGCCCCGGGGCCACCAATCTGGTCACGGGCCTGGCCAACGCCCACATGGACAGCGTTCCCTTAGTCGCCATCACCGGCCAGGTCCCCACCACTTCCATCGGGAGCGACAGCTTCCAGGAAGCGGACATCTACGGGATCTCCATTCCCATCACCAAATATAACTACTTGGTGAAAAACCCCGCCGATCTCTTGGATATCCTCGCCGAGGCCTTTTATATCGCCTCCTCGGGACGTCCCGGCCCCGTCCTGGTGGACGTGCCCAAGGACGTCCAGACCGCCCAGATCCCCTACGGCCCGCCCGCCGAGGTCTCCATCCCGAGCTACAACCCTTCCCCCCAACCCCATAAAGAGGAAGTGGAGGCCTTGGCCGCGGCCCTTTCCCGGAGCCTGCGCCCTATCTTTTACGTGGGGGGCGGCGCGGTGACCACCGAAAGCGCCCCCGAGATTTTGCGCCTGGCCGAGGAGTCCGACGTGGCCGTGGTCTCGAGCCTTTTGGCCAAAGGAACCTTCCCCGACGACCATCCCCTTTCCTTGGGCCTACCGGGCATGCACGGGGCCAAGTACTCCAACCTCGCCATCAACGAGTCCGACCTCGTCGTCGGCCTCGGGGTCCGCTTTGACGATCGGGTGGTGGGGGACGTGCGGCGCTTCGCGCCGCTCGCCCGCGTGGCCCACGTGGATATCGACCCCGCGGAAATCGGCAAGCGCCTCAGCGTGGACATTCCCGTCTCCGGGGACCTGAAGCTCGTTCTCAAGCTCCTTTTAAAGCTCGTGAAAGCCAAGAAAAGGCCCGCCTGGCGCGAGCGGGTGGTCAAGCTCAAGGAGGAGCATCCCTTCGTTATCCCCGCGGCCAAGGGCGCCATTAAGCCCCAAGCCGCCATCCGGGCCATCTCCGAGGTCGCGAACGGCGAGGCCGTCGTCGTAACCGACGTGGGCCAGCATCAAATGTGGGCCGCCCAGCTCATCGCCGCCAAAAAGCCCCGGCGCTTTCTCTCCTCGGGGGGCCTGGGGACCATGGGTTACGGGCTTCCCGCCGCCATCGGGGCCACCCTCGCGGACCCCGGGGTCCCGGTGGTCCTCGTCAGCGGGGACGGCGGCTTCCAGATGAACATCCAAGAGCTCGCCACCATTCGCCAGTACGATCTGCCGGTCAAAATCGTTATTTCCAACAACGGCTGCCTGGGCATGGTGCGGCAGTGGCAGGAATTCTTCTTCCAAAAGCGCTATTCCCAGACGATCTTCCCCTATAACCCCAACTTCGCGGAGATCGGCCAGGTCTACGGCATTCCCAGCCGGAGAATCGCCGACCCCGGGGAGGTCCAAGCCGCCGTCCGCGCTTTGCTAGAGACCCCGGGCCCAGGCCTTTTGGACGTTTTGGTCGAGCCCGAGGAAAACGTGCTCCCCATGATTCCCGCCGGCAAAGGCCAGACGGACTTTTTCGAGAACTAAAAAACCTTTCCGGGGGGCGGCGCGGCCTTCCCCCCGGTTCCCCGCCGCCGCTGGCGGTCGCCCGCGGGAGGGGCCTCAAGGCTTTTTCCCCTTGGGCTCCGCCGCCGCCCGCTTTTTCCGACACGGTTTCCCCATGAAAAAAATCATCTCCATCCTCGCCCGCAACCGCCCGGGGGTGCTCTCCCACGTGGCGGGCCTGGTCACCCGCCGCGGCTACAACGTCGAGTCCATCGCCGCCGGGCCCACGGAAAACCACGCCATCACCCGGATAACCTTAGTGGTCACGGGCGACGCCAAGGTCCTGGAGCAGGTCACCAAACAGTTCCGCAAACTCGTCGACATCATTAAAGTCGACATCGTCCCCCACTCCCTCGCGCTGACCGGGGAACTGGCTCTGGTCACGGTCTCCGCGCCCCCAGAGAAGAGAAGCGAGATCTTAAACCTCGTCGGCGTCCTGGGAGTCAAGATCAAAAACGTCGGCGAGGACAGCCTGACGCTTTTTATTTCCGGCTCCGCCCGGAGCGTGGACGCCGCCGTCAAGGCCCTCTACCCCTTTGAGATTAAATCCATGGCCCGGACGGGGCTCGTGGCCCTGCCCCTGGAAAAAGGAGAGGAAGAGGAAGATTAGTTTTCCGCGCTCCCCTTTTTGGCGCGCGCCATTGGCAAAGTGGCGCCCTTGCCGCTATAGTCAAGGCGCTTTTTAGTCAAGGCGCTCAAGACGCTTTTTCTCCCCCTCCGTCTCTTTTTTAAAAAAAAGGTTTTTCCCATGGAGACCCCTTCTCCCCTCGAAGCCCGCGTCGAGCGCCAAACCCTGGAAACCAATATTTCCTGCTTTTTAAGTTTGGACAGGCCGGGCGTCGCCGTCAGCGCGCCTTCGGGTTTCTTTACCCACATGCTCACGGCCTTGGCCACTTACGCCGGCTGGGGCTTGGACTTGCGCGTGGAGGGCGACTCGCAAGTCGACTTCCACCACGGCGTCGAGGACGCGGGACTCGTCCTGGGGGACGCCTTAAGGGAGATCGGAAGTCGCCTCCCCGAGCGGGCGCGTTTCGCCTCCGCCTTAGTCCCCATGGACGACAGTTTGGCGGAAGTGGCCCTGGACGCCGGCCAACGCCCTTACCTCCACTTTGAGGCGACCTTTCCCCAGCCCACGGCGGGGCACTTTGACTTCTGCCTGGTCGAGGAATTTTTCCGGGCCCTGGTTTCCCGCTCCCTCTGGACCCTCCACGTGACCGGCAGGCGCGGCCGCAACAGCCACCACCTGTCCGAGGCCATCTTCAAGGCCGTGGGCCTCGCGGCCCGCGCGGCCCTCGCTCCCCGCCGAGAGGGCCTTCTTTCCACCAAGGGCTCGCTGTAAAAGGGAAACTCCCCATGCTTCTGATTCCGGCCATTGATATGCGCGACGGCAAATGCGTGCGCCTCGTCCGGGGCGATTTCGCGAAGGCCACGGTCTACGGCGAGGACCCGGCGCTTTGGGCGGAAAACTGGGAAAGCCAAGGCGCCGAATGGATCCACCTCGTGGATCTGGACGCCTCGGCGGGAAGCGCGGACAACCGCCGCGCGGTGCGGGAAATCCGCCGCCGGGTCAGCGCCAAGCTCCAACTGGGCGGAGGCCTCAAAAGCCTGGACTCCATCGCCTATTGGCTGGACGAAGGGGTGGACCGCCTCATTTTGGGGACTTTAATAGCGGAAAACCCCGAGCTCGCGCGGATAGCGGCCTCCCGCTATCCCGGCCGTCTCGCCGCGGCCCTGGACTCTTCCGGGGAGACCCTCAAAACCTGGGGCTGGCGCGTCAGCGCGAGCCGCGGCCTCTGGGAAACCGCCTCCGGGCTCCGCGAGCTGGGAATCGGCCTGGTCATCCACACCGACGTGGAAAAGGACGGCGCCCTGGAGGGCCCCAATGTGGATCTGACCGTCAGGGTGGCCCAAGCGGCGAAGCTCCCCGCCATCGTCTCCGGCGGCGTCCGCCATCTCGCGGACCTTCTGGCCATCCGCCAAAAAGGCCCGGGCCTTTACGGGGTCATCGCGGGCAAGGCCCTCTACGCCGGCTCTCTGGACTACCGGGAGGGCCAAAGGATCCTCTCCCAAGAGGCCCCTTAACGCGGCCCCTTAACGCCGCGAGCGGCCTTGAAGCCAAGCGCCTTTTCTCCCGCGCCTCCCCGGGGCGGCGGCCAATGCCCCCCCAAAATGGGCTTGGCCTGGGTCTTTATATCTATGGAAATCCCCCCCCGCCCCCCGGAGACCCCAAACCCCGCGCCCGCCGCGCCAGAACCGCCCGACGCGCCAGGCCCGCCCGCCGCGCTCGCCCAGACCCCATTGGAGAAAGAGTACGCGGAATTTTTGGAACTCCTTTCCCTAGAAGCCCATTCCTCCCTGGGCCAGGAGAGGGCCCGCGCCTTAAGGCCCGACTTGAGCCTCGCGGAGATCCAGCGATCCCACGATTTGTTGGGACAGGCCGTAAACGTCGTAACCGTAAAGGGCGGCCCGGATCTGCGCGGACACCTGGACCTCGCGCCCCTCTGGAACGCCCTTGCCGCGGAGGGGGCCTTTTTGGGCCCCGAGGAACTCCTCCTCGTGAAAGAGGAGGCCCTTAGCGCCCAAAACGCCAAGCTCTTTTTCCGCTCCCTTGAAGATCTCGCGCCGGGTCTCTACGCCCAGACGCTGGCTTTGGGCGATTTCACGGAATTTATCGCGAGCGTGGACCACTGTCTCTCCCCGGAAGGGGAGCTTTTGGACTCCGCCTCGCCGGCCTTAAAGCGCCTCCGGGAGGAGGCCATTTTGGCCCGGGACGCCTTGACCGATAAGCTTTTAAGCCTCGCGCGCTCCCAAGAATTCGCGAACCTTACCCGCGACGCCATCGTGACGGTCCGCCAGGACCGTTTCGTGATACCGGTGCGCGCCTCCGGGGCCGGCAAGAGCCGGGGCCTCGTCCACGACTGGTCCCAAAGCGGCGCCACGGCCTACCTGGAGCCTTTGGAAGCCATCGACGACAACAATCGCCTGGCCTTTCTCAAAAAACAGGAAACGCTGGAGCGCGAAAGGATCCTGCGGGACCTTTCCCGCCAGGGAAAGGAAGCGGCCGCGTCCCTTCGGGAAAGCGGCGAAATACTGACGGGCCTGGACCTGATTCTCGCCGAGGCGCGCCTCGCCGCGCGCCTCAAGGCCGTGGCCCCAATCCCGCGCCCCGGGGAAGGCTACGACTTGAAGGGCCTCCGGCATCCCCTTTTGGAGACCCGCCTCGCCGCGCGGGGCGGCGCGATGACGCCCTTGGATATCGCGATAAGCCCCCAGGCGCCCCTCTTGGTCATCTCGGGGCTCAACGCCGGCGGCAAAACCGTGGCCCTCAAAACCCTGGGCTTAAACGTTCTGCTCGCCAAGACCGGGCTCTTTGTCCTCGCCCGCCCGGAAAGCTCCATGGACGTCCCCGACCGGGTTCTGACCGTCATGGGGGACAACCAGGACCTGGCCTCCGATCTCTCGACCTTTTCCGCTCACGTCCGCGCCTTGGTCGCCATCCTCCAAGCGGCCCTCCCCGGGTCCCTCATCCTCCTCGACGAACTGGGCAACGGCACCGATCCCCAGGAAGGGGCGGCGCTGGCCCTCGCCACGCTGGAGCATTTAAAAGACAGCGGGGCCACGGTCCTCGCCGCCACCCATTTTCACCAGATCAAGACCTGGGCCGCCCTTACCCCGGGCGCGGTCCCCGTGGCCGTCAATTCCACCGTGGCGGGGGAGCCTTCCTTCGGGCTTTCCTACGGGTCGCCGGGTTTTTCCGGGGGAATCCACATGGCCCAAAGGCTGGGGCTCCCCGACTTTTTAACCCAAAAAGCCCAAAGCTATTTGGAGGAAGGCCATTCCCGCTCCTTGGAGCTCCTCCGCAAGCTGGAGGAGGAAAGGGCCGCCCTCGCGCGGGAAAGGGAGGCGCTCCGCGCCGAGCGCCAAGAACTCGGGATGATTCAGGAGAGAGACCGCCGCGAGCGCGCGCGGGCCTTGGATAAGCTCCAAGCCCAGGCCCAGGCGGGAGAGCGCGAGCTGAAGACGGCCCTCGCGCGACACCGCCGGGAATGGTCCGCCCTCAAGCGCGAGATCCAGGAAAAAAGCGGTCGAGGCGAGAAAATAGAGCCCATCGGCCTCAATATCAAAGTCTCCGGGCTCGCGCGGAATCTGGAGACGGCCAAGGGCGCCCTCGCCGCCGCCGCGGCCCCGGAAGAGGCGGAGAGCGCGCCCCCCCTGGCGGTGACGGTCGGCGCGCGGGTCTGGCTCAAAAAACTGCGCAAGCCCGGCGTCATACTCGCCTGGGACAGCGAGAGGGAGGAAGGCCTCGCCGAGTGCGGGAGCCTTTCCGTCAAAACGCGCCTCGCGGAACTGGGGGCCTTGAAGGGCGAGCGCCGCGGGGAAAAGGAGACCCCATTCCTTAACGTCGCCACCTCCCAGCCACGGGAAAGCCTCAAGCTCATCGGCATGACCGTGGACGAGGCCATCGTGGAAATAGACCGGGAAATAGACCTCTATCTCCTGAACGGGCGCGCGAGCCTCACCCTCATCCACGGCTTGGGGACGGGCCGACTGCGCGACGGCATTTGGGATTACCTCCGGACCCATCCCAAGGTCCTCAAATACCAGCGCCCCCTGGACCGCCCCGGGGGCCTGGGGATTACGGAGATTACCCTGGACGTTTAAGGACCCGGACGGCGATGATCCCTCGCGCCAAAAAACGTTTCCCTTTTGCCGCGCTTGGAGCTATAATAACTATTTAGCCCTAATATCCCCCGCGCGGGGGAGGGCGATTTACGCCACGGCGCGAAGGGCCCCTCTTTTGGCCTTTTCGGCCTTTTCCCTCTCCCTCCACCCAAGGAGTTTTTTTTGAGCCGCGAAGATCTGATCAAACTGGAAGGCAAAGTCACCAATACCTACGGCGACGGCCGCATGGAAGTCGAAACGACGGAAGGCGTCAAAATCAGGGCCATGCTCTCGGGCCGGCTCAAACGCTTTAAAATCCGCGTCCTTTTAGGGGATCGCGTAGAAGTCGCGGTCTCTCCCTACGATCCCACCCACGGGCTGATTACCTACCGCCTAAAATAGGGCTTTTACCAAAAAAATTTGCGCCCCGGCCCGCGCCCGCGCGTCTCAAACCCCGCGCGGCGCCCGCGCGGTCGCGAGAGCGGTCGCCGCCCCTCCTGGCGGGCGCCGCCATACCCTTCGTCCTTACGCGAGCCCCTCGGGGTTTTTTTTATTTCCCCAAAAATCGCGCGTCGCGCCCCGCCGCCCCGAGAGGCGCTATCCACGCCGTTTCCGTGGGGCCTCAAGTTGTTTTGAAGCCCTATTTCAGGTATAAATAGCCGGGGGTCGGCGGCCCGCCCGGGCGGCGCCGCGCCTTCCCTTTCCCCTCTCGCCGCGCGCCTTCCCTCCCGCGCCGTTAAGGACTTTAGCTCGTTTTGGAATTGGTTTTTGGGCCAAGCTATATTTTTCTTGGAAAGGCTCCTTCTTTTTTGGGAGAAACAATTTGAACACCACTTCCCGCAACCTCATCCTCTGGGTGTTAATAGCTCTGGCCATCTTAGGTCTCTTCAACTATTTCAAACCCTCCGAGGACGTGTCCCGTAAAACCTATTCCGAGATCTGGACGGCGATCAACAACAAGGAAGTGCGCGAGGCCACCTTAAACAATAACGAGATCATCGTTATCCTCAACAACAACGCCCGCTGGACCGCCTACATGCCCTATGACCCGGACCTGATTCCGGCCATGCGCTCCAACGAGGTCATCATCAACGTGGCCCCGCCACCCTCCTCCCACTGGTACACCTTTTTGGGGGGACTCCTGCAGATCATCCTTCTCGTGGCCGTGTTTCTCTTCTTCATGCGGCAGATGCAAGGCGGCGGCAAGGCCATGACCTTCGCCAAGAGCCGGGCCAAGGTCCTGACGGACGAGCACAAAAAGACCACCTTCCAGGACGTGGCGGGCATTGACGAGGCCAAGGCCGAACTCGAGGAAATCATCGATTTCCTCCGGGAGCCGGGCAAGTTCGTGCGCCTGGGCGGGCGCATCCCCAAGGGCGTTCTGCTCATGGGGGCCCCGGGAACCGGCAAGACCCTCCTCGCGCGGGCCATCGCCGGGGAGGCGGGGGTGCCTTTCTTCTCCATCAGCGGCTCGGATTTCGTGGAAATGTTCGTGGGCGTGGGAGCCTCCCGGGTTCGCGACATGTTCGGCCAGGCCAAGAGAAATTCCCCCTGCATCCTCTTCATCGACGAAATCGACGCCGTGGGCCGGCACCGGGGCGCGGGCCTGGGCGGCGGGCACGACGAACGGGAACAGACCCTCAACCAGCTCCTCGTGGAGATGGACGGCTTTGAGCCCAACGAGGCCCTGATCGTGATCGCCGCGACCAACCGCCCCGACGTTCTGGACCCGGCTCTGCTGCGCCCCGGCCGCTTCGACCGCCAGGTGACGGTCCCGGTCCCCGACGTGCGGGGCCGCGAGCAGATCTTAAAAGTCCACAGCAAAAAAGTGCCCCTGGCGAAATCCGTGAGCCTGGACGTCGTGGCGCGGGGGACCCCCGGCTTTTCCGGGGCGGACCTGGAAAACCTCATTAACGAAGCGGCCTTAATCGCCGCCCGCAAGAACAAGGAAACGGTGGAGGGGGAAGACATCGAGTCCGCCCGGGACAAAATCATGATGGGCGTGGAGCGCAAGAGCCTCATCATGAGCCCCGAGGAGAAAAAGACCACGGCTTGGCACGAGGCTGGCCACGCTTTGGTGGCGCTTTTGTTGCCCAACTCCGATCCCCTGCACAAGGTCACCATCATTCCCCGGGGCCGGGCCCTGGGGGTGACCCAGTACTTTCCGGCGGAAGACCGCTACACCTATAATCGGGAGTTTTTCCGGACCACCCTCGCCATCCTGATGGGGGGCCGGGTCGCCGAGGAGGTGGCCCTCAATCAGCTCACCACGGGCGCCAGCAACGACATCGAAAGGGCCACCAAACTGGCCCACAACATGGTCTGCCGCTACGGGATGAGCGAAACCTTAGGCCCTCTGACCTACGGCAAGCAGGAGGACCAGATCTTCCTGGGCCGCGAAATCGCCCAGCACCGCGATTACTCCGAGGACACCGCCCGCCGCATCGACGCCGAGGTCAACGCCCTCGTCCAGGGCGGCCACGACCGGGCCAAGGAACTCCTTTCCAAGCACTTGGAGACCTTGCGGAAACTGGCCGACCTCCTTTTGGAAAAAGAGACCATTACCGCCGCGGAAGCCGTGGAGGCGACCCGAGACGCCATCTTGGCGGAAGGCCTCCCCCTGCCCCAGACTTCGGAGAGCCTGTCCTCCTCCGCCGCCGCCGCTCCGCCTCCCCCGGAGAGCGCGCCCGCGGATGGCGACGCGGAAAGCGACGAGGCCTAAATCTCAGTCGCGCCCCCATCCCACGGCCCCCGGGCCGCCCCTTCCCTTGGAGAGAGAAGCCTTTTCGCCATGACCTCCCCCCCGCCTTCCCCCGCGAGCCTCATGACCTGGACCCATCCCCTGGGCCGGGTCTTCGCCTTGGATTTTTCCCGTCCCCTCGTCATGGGCGTTTTAAACGTCACCCCAGACAGCTTTTCCGACGGCGGCAAGTTTTTCGACCCCGCGGCGGCCGTCGCCCGGGCCCGCGAGCTGGCTCTGGAAGGCGCCGACATTTTGGACCTGGGCGCCGAGACCACGCGCCCCGGCAGTTCGCCCACCTCGGAAGAGGAAGAATGGCGCCGCCTTTCCCCCGCGCTAGAGGCCCTCTCCCGCTGGAACGAGTGCCCGCCCATTTCCGTGGACACCTATAAGTCCTCCGTCGCCTCCAAGGCCATCGCCATGGGGGCCGCCATCGTCAACGACGTCTACGCGGGCCGCCAGGATCCCCGGATCCTCAAAGTGACGGCGGAGGCGGGACTCCCCATCGTTCTCACGCACATGCTCGGCGAGCCCCGGACCATGCAGGACACCCCCCATTACGAGGACGTGGTCCGCGAGGTGCGGGATTTCCTGCTCCAGAGGGCGGAGGCGGCCATGGAGGCCGGGATCCCCCGGGAGCGAATCATCTTGGATCCGGGCCTGGGCTTCGGGAAAACGGCCGCCCACAACCTCGCCCTCCTCAACCGCATGGAGGAAGTTCGCCCCCAGGGCTTCCGCTTCCTGATGGCCCTTTCCCGCAAGGCCTTCTTGGGACATGTCTTGGATGGCGCGCCCCCCGACCAAAGGGACGGGGCGACCGCCGTGGCCTCGGCCCTCGCCGTCTGGAAGGGCGCCGAAATGGTCCGGGTCCATGACGTCAGGCGCGCGGTGGAGGCCCTCAAGGTGGTGACGGCCATCCGCCGGGAAGCCCTCGCCTGAGGCCCTCCCGCGGTCGGGCGAAGGCTTCCGCCAGGCGCCGCGCCACCGCCCGACCGGACATGACCATCCCCGCCCGCGAAAACTCTAAAGCGCGCCAAACCCTTTTTTCTTTTTCCTTTTTTCCCTTTTTCTTCCCCCGCGCCATTCGCCCCCATGTTTAACCCTTTTAATTCCAGCTCCATAATGGACGCGTTAAGCTCCATGCGCCTCGTGGATATCTTGGATATCTGCCTGGTGGCCCTCATCATCTATTATATTATTTGGATGGTGAAGGGCACCCGCAGCGGGCAGGCCATCGTGGGGTTGCTTTTGGTCTGCGTGACCTATTACCTGAGCAAGCGCTACCAACTTTTAACCTTAAGCTTTCTCATCGACTATTTCGTCTCCAACCTCTTTTTGGTCCTGGTGGTCCTCTTCGGCACGGATATCCGCCGGGGCCTCGCGCGGGCGGGGCGCTTTTCTTTTTCCAAAAAGCACTCCTCGACCCTCGACGCCATCAACGAGGTGATCCGGGCGGCCTTTTTCATGGCGGAAAAAAGGGTGGGAGCCTTAATCGTCTTCGAGCGGCGGGTGGGCCTCGGGGAATACATGGAGTCCGCGACCCACATCTCCGCGAAGGTCAACGACCGGCTCCTGCTCGCGATCTTCAACACCCAGGCGCCCCTCCACGACGGGGCGGTCATTATCCAGGACGGGAGGCTGGAGGCGGCCAACTGCTTTCTGCCGCTATTGCCCTCGGAAGACAACGTCAGCAAATTTTTCGGGACCCGCCACCGGGCGGCCATCGGCCTTTCCCGGGAGACGGACGCCATCATCGTGGTGGTCTCCGAGGAGCGGGGCCTGGTCTCGTTGGTTAACGACGGCAAAGTGGACGTGATGATGGGGGCCGGCGGCCTCAGGGATCGCCTTTTAAACCTTTTGGGGCTCGCCACGGGCTCCAAGAAGAAAAAAGCCCCCAAATAGGGAGGGCCGCGAGCCCAGGGAAGAAACGACATGCAATCCTTTCTGCGCAACCAGCTCCCCCTCATGCTCCTTTCGCTGCTGATGGCCTTCGCGATCTACCTGGCCGTCTCCGGCCGGGACATGACGCCCCACGATTTGGTGGCGAGCGTGGTCATCGCCGAGCCCGCCCCTTCCTATCTCTACGTTAACCCCGACGAAATACCCAAGACCGTCACCATCAGCGTGGAAGTCAACACGGCCCAGTTCAAGCTCCTCGAGGGCCGCAAGCTCACTTTGAGCTTAAGCCTAGACCAGGTGAGCGCGGGCCTCAACTCCATCCCCTTGAACGGGGAGACCATGCTCACCCCCGCCCTCCCCCGCGGGGCCCAGAATCCCGTCTTCAACCCCAGCGAGATCACGGTGAGCGCCTCCGCCTTCGCGACCCGCGAGCTCCCCGTGCTCCACACGGTCTACGGGGCGCTGCCAAGTTTCCTGGAGAGCGCGGGCCCCGTGGAGCTGGACCGCCCCACGGCCACGGTGCGCGCCCCGGAAGACCGTTTAGCCTCCCTCTCGGCCGTGCCCACCAACCCCTCCATCAACCTCGCCGATATCCGCTCCAACGAGAACTCGATCCGCTTGACCCCCAACCTCCCCGGCCTGACGACCTGGCTTACGGTGGAACCGGGCTCCTTCGCGGCCCACGTGCCAGTGCGGCAGATTTTCGTGGAAGGGACTTTCGAGATTCCCATCGGGCTCGAGGGGCCTCCCGCCTTCGGCCCGCCCCTGCCGGTGGCCTTCACTCCCAGACTCGCGAAGGTGACGGTCTCCTGGCCGAAAGTCTGGACGGCCCGCGACATCCCCACCGAGGCCGATCTCAGCCTCTCCCTCAAGCTGGACGCGAAAACCCTCAGCCGCTCGTCCCCCACGACGGCCCCTTTGGAGGCCGCGACGCCCCCGGAAGTGACCGTCGTCAGAATCGATCCCCCCAACGTCCAGGTGACCTGGCTCACCTCCCAAAACTATCGGCGCTTGGTGACCAATTGACGGAATTCGCCTCAGCCCCCCGCCGCCTCTTCGGCACCGACGGCGTCCGCGGCGAGGTGAACCGCGAGCCCGTGACGGCCGAGACCGCCCTGGCCCTGGGCCGCGCCCTGACCCTTTGGCTGCGGCGCGAGCGCGCCCCGCGCCGCGCCCCCAAGATCGTCGTGGGCAAAGACACGCGCCTTTCCGGGGACATGCTGGAAAGCGCGGTCATCGCGGGAATCCTCAGCCAGGGCGGGGACGCGCTCCGCGCGGGGGTCCTCCCCACCCCGGCGCTGGCGGGCCTCACCGCGAGCGAGAGGGCGGACGCGGGGGTCGTCATCTCCGCCTCCCACAACCCCTTCGCGGACAACGGCCTCAAGATCTTCGATTCCGAGGGCTATAAGCTCCCCGACGCGACCGAGGCCCGCCTGGAAGCCCTCATGAACGATTCCGCGCTTTTGCTCCGAGAGCGGCCCAGCTCCCGGGACGTGGGCCGCGCCCGGCCCGTCCGGGACGCGCTGGGGCGCTACGTGGCCGCCCTGAAGAAGGGCTTTCCCCCCGACATGACCCTGGAGGGCCTAAGCGTCGTTCTGGACTGCGCCCATGGGGCCGCCCATGAGTGCGCCCCCATGGCCCTCAGGGAACTGGGCGCCCAGGTCGAAGTTTTAGGCGCCGAGCCCGACGGCTTCAACATCAACCATGGAGTGGGCTCCCTCCACCCCGAAGTCTGCGCGGCCAAGGTCCGGGAAACGGGCGCGAGCGTGGGAATCGCCCTGGACGGGGACGCGGACCGGGCGATCCTCATCGACGGGCGCGGCCGGGTCGTGGACGGCGACCAAATTATGTTTCTCTGCGCCCTCCATTTCCACCGGCGGGGGATCCTCAAAAATAACGCCATCGCGGCCACCGTCATGAGCAACATGGCCTTGGAGCTCGCCTTAAACAAAGAGGGGATCCGAGTTTTTCGCGTCCAGGTGGGGGACCGCTACGTGGCCGCCAAACTCCGCGAGGAAAATCTCAATTTCGGCGGGGAAAAATCGGGGCACCTTATCTTCCTGGACCACGCGACCACGGGGGACGGCGCCTTAGCCGCCCTCCAAATCCTGGCGATCATGCGCCAGACCGGGCTCCCCTTGGAAGAGCTCGCGGCCCTCATGGTCCCCTTCCCCCAAGTGCTCATCAACGTGCGGGTTCCCCAGCCGCGTTTGGCCCTGGAAGACGCGCGCGTAACCGAGCTTGTCGAGCGCTGCCGGGAGCGGCTGGGGGAAAAAGGGCGGATTATTCTCCGCCCCTCGGGCACGGAACCCGTGGTGCGCGTGATGGTGGAAGGCGAGGACGAGCGGGAAATCACCCGCCTGGCCAAAGAATGCGCCGCCAAGGTCGCGGAGATATTGGCCTAAAGGCCTTTAGATGACTCCAAAATCAATCCGCGGCAGGCCCTTTATGATTTTAAGGGTCTCCAAACCGACCGTAACCGCGCGCGCGAAAAGAGCGAGGATATAGCCGGGATCGCCAAGGTCCCGCGCCCAATCGTTGGGATCGTTTGAGGCGCCGCCGCCTCAATTTGGGGCGCTTTTAAGCGTTGCGTGGCCACGCGGACGAAAGCGCCGAAGGCGCCCTCGTCGGGACCCTAAAAGTCTCGCTGGAAGTCGCGATAAAGCCGTCCCGCGCCGCCTTGGAGACATAAGCGTTCTCTTGGTGGCGTTTGCGTCGCCCACCACTCCCCTCCCGCCGTCAGCCCCACGAAGTCAACGCCAACGTCCCTGAGGCCGATAACCTCGCGACAAGAAAAATCGCGCCAAGCCCAGACTCTTTGAAAGGCGCGCTGAGAGCCGAAAAGGGGATAACTCCACGGGAAATTGGCCATCAGTCGCTCAAAGCGAGCGCCTTTTTCCCTCTCCGAGCCGGAATCGGCGCGGTACCTTTCAATCGCTTTGGCAAAATTCACGTTCTGAGAAAATTCCGCTCTCAAAAGGCGCCCGGAAAAAAGGCCGAGTGGAGCGCCTCGCTGGCTTAAAAGCGCGCGGGAGAACATTCGGCGAAAAAGAGAGCGTCACGCGAGGAGGCTCTCTTGTGGCGCGTTTCACGCCATATTGGGATCGCGCCCATAATATTTCACATGAATTTTGTGACCAAGCCTTGGCCCACCCTTGGCTTGAAGCGGGATCGAGCCTCTCTCGCGGCGCACCGCCCGCGGCGCCGCGAGGGGCCCACGCCCTCGGGAACTCCAAAGGCGAGGACTCGCCCGCGAGGGACATCTCCCCACTTACGACGCCCCCTTCGCGGAGCGGGTTTTACGCGGATTAAGGCGGGGGCGCCTCGCCTCGCGCGGGTGACGCCCTCCCCGGCTTTCCCGAGAGGCGCCGCCCGCGCCCAACCGAAAAAACTCGGCTCCAGGGACGAAAAGCGCGGGCTTCGCGCCCCTCATCCAGGAAATAAGCGGCAACAAAAAAAGCGTGCCCTGGCTATCCAGACCGCCCTGGGAACGGGCCAAGAGCCAGTTACGAGCCGGTGAACGCCCCGTCGCGAGGAATGGGGAGCCTTAAGCCCGTGGCCGGGCGAACGAAGGTTTAATTAGGCTCGGCTTCAATTAATTTCCGCCCGCCGCCCTGGGGCCGGACGCGCCGATATCGCGGCAATAGCGGGCGCGTGAGCGCTTCTCGTCAGCCCCCACGAAATAAGCGGTCTTCCAAAGCGTAGCCCTGGCCCTCCTGCGCCCCAAAAGGGCAGCGCCAAATAGCCGAAAGCGGCCAACGGGAGTTCCCAGCGTCGCGAGGGATGGGGCGCTTCAAGCCTGCGACGAACCGCTATTGAAAAATTAAGGAACGTCAAAGAATTTAAATGGATTCTCGGACAGTCTATTTCAATAACTCGATCCGTCTTAATTCTCTTTAAACGGCGGCTCGCTCAAATATATAATCTCAAGCGCTCGCTCTATATTGCCAGCGTTAAGTCAAATTATAATTATAATATCGCTTCGTATAGCGCGAAAATATCAGTTCCCTCTGTGGGGTCACCAGCCCGAATAACGACTTTAAGCCAATCGCCTACGCGCCAAAAGAAAGAATACGTCTAAAATTACCAGCTCAATGGTCAAAAAGCGAGTTGGGGACTATGGTGATTCCTTGAAATGGGAGTGCGCATAACGCTGGATGGAGGACCGAAAATGGCTTTTGGGAGAGTCCAAAATTCACCTGCCTGGTTTTTTGGCGGACTTGAAATTTTTAACTCAAAACTTTAACTCTTGATTTATTAGTCAAACGGAATTATAATATTTTTTGGCGATTAATGGTTTTCGAGATGTTATCTCTTAGCGGAAACAGATGGCCTTTGTGTATCAGGATTATGAATGGGTTATGCCCGACAACAACACGAAAGAACTTGAACGAGCGGAGTTACACCGAGTAATTTGGGCAATAGCCAATGATCTTCGCGGGAGCGTTGATGGTTGGGATTTTAAACAATACATACTCGGAATGCTATTTTATCGTTATATCTCTGAAAATATCACAACGTACATCAATGATGGCGAACGTGACGCGGGAATTTTAACTTTTAACTATTCTTTGATTTCGGAGATTGAAGCGGAACAAGCGCGGCAAGATATAGTTAGAACAAAAGGTTTTTTTATTCCTCCTAGCGAACTATTCGAGAATGTGCTAAGACGCGCCAAAATTGACGATAATCTTAATGAAACTCTGGAAACAATTTTTAGAAATATTGAAGCCTCCGCGCGTGGAACGGAAAGCGAAGCTAACCTCAAAGGCCTTTTTGACGATATTGACGTGAATAGCAAAAAACTTGGAAATACTGTCACCAGAAGAAATGAAAAGCTTTTAAAGTTGATGAATGGGATCGCTGATATGGATCTCGGTGATTATAAAGACAATACGATAGATGCTTTCGGTGACGCTTATGAATTTTTAATGGGAATGTACGCTAGCGCAGCCGGTAAAAGCGGTGGAGAATATTATACGCCACAAGAAGTTTCAGAATTGCTCACGCGTTTAACGATTGTTAACAAAAGCGAAGTGAATAAAGTATATGATCCCGCTTGTGGTTCGGGTTCCCTTCTTCTTAAATTCGCCAAAATTCTCGGCAAAGATAATATCCGACAAGGTTTTTTCGGACAGGAAATCAACATAACAACATATAATCTTTGCCGAATTAATATGTTTTTGCATGATATTGATTTTGACAAATTTAATATAACGCTAGGCGATACTTTGATCGATCCTCTTAATTTTGACGATAAACCTTTTGAGGCTATTGTTTCAAATCCTCCATATTCTATAAAATGGGATGGCGCAAATAACCCTTTGCTCATCAACGATTCGCGGTTTTCCCCCGCCGGAATTCTCGCGCCAAAATCGAAAGCTGATCTCGCGTTTATATTGCACTCAATATCTTGGCTCGCAGAAAATGGAGTAGCGGCTATCGTTTGTTTTCCTGGCATACTTTATCGCGGTGGGGCAGAACAAAAAATACGTAAATATCTTATTGAAAATAACTATGTTGACTGCGTAATTAGGCTCCCTGACAATCTCTTTTTTGGAACGAGCGTAACAACTTGCGTACTAATTCTTAAAAAATCAAAAAAAGATAAATACTTATTATTTATTGACGCTAGCCATGAATTTGTTAAATTAAAGAATCATAATAAACTAACGCCGCGTAATATCGGAACAATTCTAACAACTTACGAAAATAGAGACACTATTCACTACTTCTCAAAACTTGTATCTTGTTCTGAAATTGCCAAACATGATTATAATATTTCCGTGAATAATTACATCGAACGAGAAGAAAACCGTGAAGCGATCGATATTTCCGCGTTGAATCTAAAAATTCAGAAAATTAACGCTAGAGGAGTTATTTTACGTAACGAGATCGCCGAAATTATTGCAAAGATTGACAGGTATTAATTTATGCTATCACATGGAAATAATTATTTTAAATATCAAATACAATTGTTGAAACGAGAATATGAATAATGGACTATCATAACGAAGATATTGTTTTAAAATTTATAGATAATAATGTGGTCGACTTTGTTCAATTAAGCGAAGTTGCTAAAATATCCTACGGTCTGCCCCAGAATTGTTCATCACAAGGTGAATTTCCAGTATATGGTTCTGGTGGAATAATACGTTATTCCAATCAATATATTTATGATATGGAATCAGTTCTTATACCTCGCAAAGGATCCCTCGATAAAATTTTTTATGTTAATGTTCCTTTTTGGACTATCGACACAATTTTCTATACCAAAATAGATATTAAATTATTAAATCCAAAATTCTTTTACTATTATTTGCAAACGCAACGTTTAGAAAAATTTAATTTAGCTGGTGGCGTTCCCACTTTAACAAAAACAATTTTAGATAAGATTTTAATCCCCATCCCACCTCTTCATATTCAAGCTCTGATAGTAAATATTTTTGATAAATTTACGGAACTTATATCTGTCCTTTCGCAGGAACTTAAAACACGAAAGATTCAATTTGAATATTACCGAGACTCTCTTCTTTCTTTCGATTCTATAAATTTTATAGATAATAGGAAACGCGTAATTCAAAATAATTTTCAAACTTTTCAATGGTTAAAATTAGGAGATATTGCGGAAATTGGCGCTGGAAGCAGTAACGCAAACGAAGAGCATAAAAACGGTATTTATCCTTTTTTTGTAAGGTCTCAAGATATGCGCTACAAAAACTCATATGAATTTGATGAAACAGCTATTATTACTTCTGGTGACGGCGTTGGAGTTGGAAAAATATTTCACTATTTTAAAGGGAAATACGCGCTTCACCAAAAAGCTTATAGGATAAAGATTACCAATACTGAAATCAATCCAAAATTTATTTTCTATTATATGCAAACTAATTTTTTACATTACATTAATATGACTGCTGTTCACGCTTCAGTAAAATCGATACGAAAACCAATGTTAGAAATGTATTCTATTGCGATACCAACCATTAAAGAGCAAGATTTTATCGTATCTATCCTAGATCCATTTTTTATCTTAATTAATGATATGAACGAAGGACTTCCTGCCGAAATTAACGCGAGATTAAAACAATATGAATATTATCGCCATCAATTTCTTAATTTTAACTTAAATACGTAGTAACGGTAATAAGTATGATATCAAGTTTTTTAACTAAAACAACCGTTATAGACGAATATATTTCAGCGTTAAGAAATACTAACATTTATCAAAGTGAAACTGATTTAGAGAATCATTTTATTAATTTATTATCAAGTCAAGGATATGATTATCTTCCTTTCCATACTGAACCCGAACTGATAAATAATTTACGTTGTCAGCTTGAATTATTAAATAATATTACTTTCTCTGACAATGAATGGGAGCGATTTTTTAAAGAATGTTTAGCAAAACAAAGCGATGGGATTGTTGAAAAAACAAGAAAAATTCAATTTGATCATATTCAAATTTTAAAAAGAGATGATGGAAGCACTAAAAATATTTATTTATTAGACAAAAAAAATATTAATAATAATATATCACAAGTAATTAATCAATACAACGAGTTTAATGGCATTCATAAAACACGTTATGATGTAACTGTGCTAATAAATGGTCTCCCGTTAGTTCATATTGAATTAAAAAGGCGTGGAACTTCGCTTCGGGACGCTTTCAACCAGATCCAACGTTATCAGCGCGATAGCTTTTGGGCGTCATCAGGATTATATGAATATATTCAGATTTTCGTTATATCTAATGGAACTAATACAAAATATTATTCTAATACAACAAGACTTTCTCACATATATAAACTAGGGGAAACCGAGCGCTGTGGACGCAAAAAAACTAGCAACAGTTTTGAATTCACGTCATACTGGTCTGACGCTAATAATAAGGCTATAACCAAAATTGAAGATTTTACAACAACTTTCTTTAATAAAATTTCTCTTTTAAATATTATAACACGCTATTGTGTTTTCACATATGATGAGTTACTTCTTGTTATGCGTCCTTATCAGATTGTTGCTATTGAGCGAATAATTTCTCGTATTATTTTTTCAACTGATAATAATAAGACTGGAACTATTGATGCCGGTGGTTATATTTGGCATACTACAGGCAGTGGCAAGACTCTTACTAGTTTCAAAACAGCTCAACTCGTTACATCGTTAAATGGAATTGATAAAGTTTTATTTGTCGTTGACCGTAAAGATCTTGATTATCAAACGATGAAAGAGTATGACCGTTTTGAAAGAGGCGCGGCAAATAGTAATGCTTCCACTAAAATACTTCAAAATCAACTTGAAGATGACAATGTCAAAATTATTATTACTACAATACAAAAATTAGATGTTTTCATGAATAAAAATAAGACTCATAATATTTTCATGAAACATATTGTCATCATCTTTGATGAATGCCATCGTTCTCAATTTGGCGAAATGCATCATAAAATAACAAAAGCTTTTAATAATTATCATATTTTTGGTTTTACCGGAACTCCCATATTCGCAAATAACGCTAATAACCAAACTAGTCCACAGCTTCGCACAACATCACAGGCGTTTGGCGATAAACTTCATACTTATACCGTTGTCGACGCTATTAATGATGAAAATGTATTGCCATTTCGAGTTGATTTTATTAATACCTTAAAACAAAAAGATGAGATAAAAGACAATCTTACAAAGACAATAGATACTGAAAACGCTTTATCATCCCCAGAACGTATCCAAAATATAGTCAAATATATTATCGAACATTTTGAACATAAAACATATCGCAATCAAAAACACTCTATATATTTTCATAAAATTATCACAAACGTAGGCGATGTCTCCGCGGGCAAAACTACTGATGCCGTCAAGATACAACATGTTAACGGTTTTAATTCAATATTAGCAACCTCTTCTATCGCAATGGCAATGAGATATTATTCTGAGTTTAAATCTCAACTTACCGAAATTAATTCTAATTTGGTTGTAGCGACCATATACAGTTTCAGCGCTAATGAAGCTGAGTCAGAAGACATTGTGCCTGACGAGTCTTTTGATAACGATAAGCTTGACAAAACTTCTCGTGATTTTCTCGAAGCGGCGATATTAGATTATAATAATCATTTTGGCACAAATTATGATACTTCTTCTGATAAATTTCAAAATTATTACAAAGATCTTTCATTACGCATGAAAAATCGTGAAATAGATTTACTTATTGTTGTCAATATGTTTCTTACCGGTTTTGACGCGACTACTTTAAATACATTATGGGTTGATAAATATCTCAAACACCATGGATTAATGCAAGCTTTTTCACGAACTAATCGCGTACTTAATAGCGTTAAAATATTTGGCAATATCGTCAGTTTTAGAAATTTGCAAAAAGAAACTGATGAAGCAATAGCAATGTTTGGTAACAAGAACTCAAATAGTATTGTCTTATTAAAGTCTTTCTCAGATTACTATAATGGTTACGAACAAAATGGAAATTATTATCCTGGATACGCGGAATTAATCTCTAAACTTCAAAAACTATTTCCATTAGAAAATGTGATACTTGGCGAACGATCTCAAAAAGAATTTATACGCCTTTTTGGTCAAATTTTACGTTTTAAAAATATTTTAAAATCATTCGATAACTTTGTCGAATACGATCTCATTTCTATTGGATCATTTCAAGATTATCAGAGTATTTACATTGATTTATATAATAAATTTCGTAAAATAATGGATAATCAAAGAGAAAACATTAATGATGATATTCTCTTCGAGTTAGAGCTAATTAAGCAAATTGATGTTAACGTTGATTATATACTTTCACTCATTGAAAAATACCACGCTTCAAATTGTGAAGATGATACGATTAATATCGCAATCGATAAAGCTATCAATTCTAGTATAGAATTGCGAAGCAAAAAAGAGCTTATCAAACGTTTTATTGAGCATATAAATTTATCAACTAAAGATATTTTTGAAGAGTGGCCCAATTTTATCCAAAAACGCTTAAATGACGATTTAAATTCATTAATCGAGGAAGAAAATTTAAAAGGAAATGAGACACGTCGATTTATTAATATCGCTTGCTATGATGGAATTTTAAAGACTACTGGCACTTCTATAGATAAACTCTTACCGCCAGCGTCACGTTTTGGAAGCGACAATCGAATTAAAAAAAAACAAACCGTTATTGAAAAGTTAAAACAATTTTATTTCAAGTACTATGGACTAGTTTAATTTTCAAATAGCTAACGTTCAGCTATAAACAGTAATTTTTTTGCCTTTGGTCCTGACGAGCCAAATTTTCTTAAGGCGCGCCGCCTTCCTCTTTTTCCGACTTTAAAAGGGCCTTTTCCCGGGCCCTCTCCTTCGACCGAATTAAAAAGAGGCTCAGCTCATAGAGACCCAGCATGGGAATGGACATGAGAATTTGGCTGACCACGTCCGGCGGGGTAAGAAAGGCGGCCACCGTCACGATAATGACAATGGCGTAGGGCCTGAACCGGGCGAGTCGCGCGGAATTGACGAGCCCCACGGAGGCCAAGAACATTAGAAAGAGGGGCAGCTCAAAGGCCAGCCCAAACGACAAAAGAAGGGTAGTCGTCAGGGAGAGATAATCGCCGATGGCCGGAAGAATCCGCACCTCGGAACTCCCGAAGCCCACCAAAAACTTAAATCCAATCGGCAGGGCCGTATAGTAGGCGAAGGCCGCGCCCAAAACGAGGAGGATAAAGGCCATGGCGGCGAGCCTGACGATGGCCTTCCGCTCCTTGCGGTACAGGCCCGGAGCCGCGAAGGCCCAGAGCTGATAGAGCCAGAAGGGCGAGGAAAGAAAAAGGCCGCTCCACAACGACAGTTTCAAATGAATTAAAAAGGTTTCCGGCAGGGCGGTCGCGATGAGGCCCTGGCCCTCGGGCATAATCCTCAAAAGGGGCTTTGTCAGAAAAGAGAGGATCTCGGGGCTCCACTCGTAAGCGACAAGGCAGGCCGGAAAAATCGCGAGAAGGGCTTTGATGAGCCGCGCGCGCAGTTCCCGCAAGTGCTCCCAAAAAGAGTACTCGGCCCCCTGGGGCGCCGCGGGGGAGATAAAATCCCCCAGGGGCGGGAGAGCGTCGGGTCTCTGTTCTGGGGTGGGCGCGGTCATGGGCGGCGCGTTCGCGCGCGGGCGCGCGCGAGGCGGGCGCGCGTTTCCCAAAGGCGCCGGAAAGCAGCGTCAATCCGCGTCCGCGAGACGTTCCCCAGGCGCGGCCGGCGAGTCCCCCCAAAAAAGCGCGCGCTGGGGGGGATAGCCCCAGGCGCCCAGGAGCGGGCGAAAGGCTCGCCGCGCGGCTCTTCGAGGCTCGCCGCCACGGTAAAAGCGGGCGCGGGGACGCTTTCCAGAACGCGCGCGCCCCCTCCGGCGCGGCTTGCCTCCCGGAGCTCGGGGTAGATTTCCGCCGCGGCTATGGGGTCGCTCTGGGCGCCGGGAGCGCCATCGTCGCGCGGGTTTGGCGCGGCGCGAAGGTTCGCGTCGAGTTCCGCCGCCTCTTTCTTTAAATCCGCTTTTATTTCCCTCAGCCCCAGGGGATCGCGGAAAGCGCCAAGTTCCGGCGCGTCTTTAAACTCGTTAAGCTCCGCCCGCAAAGACGACGAGACGGCGTTAAAATACCTGCGCGCGTCGCGGTAAAAGGAGCCTAAAGACCGCAAAGCGCCCGGAAGGCGCTCGGGCTTAATAAAAAGCAAAGCGACTATCGCTATCAGCAACAGCTCCGCGAGGCCAATCCCTGGGGCCATGGGTTCCCCTTGCCAAGCCCCGCGCCTTATAAGTCCGCGGGGGAGAGTTTCGCGCGCCAGGAGGACAGAAGGTTTAAGAGCCGGGCCGCGGCGCAGGCCGCGCCGTAGCCGTTGTCGATATTGACCACGGTAACCCCCGGCGAGCAGCTCAAAAGCATGCTCGCGAGGGCCGACTCCCCGTGGCGAGCGAGACCGTAGCCCACCGAAGTGGGGACGGCGATCACGGGTTTGGGGGTTAGGCCTCCTAAAACCGAGGCTAAAGCCGCGTCCAAGCCCGCGACCACTATTATAACGTCATGGTCGTTGATTTGCTCTAAGTATCCCGCGATCCTCCAGAGGGCCGCCACCCCGCTGTCCTCGAAGAGACTGTGGCCATGGCCCAAATACTCCAAGGTGCGGGCCGCCTCCCGCGCCACGGGGCTATCGGAAGTCCCCGCCGAGACCACGGCGGCGCGGAAGGGGCCTTGGCGCGGGGGAAGCTTTTCTCCGAAGGCGGTTTGGGAAATGGGATCGTAATCGTAGCCTTTTTGGAGTTCTTCCGGGAGAGCGGCGAAGATTTCCGGGGCGAGGCGGGTAAAAAGAACGCTCCGTCCCCGGCCCCTTTGGAATTGTTCCAAAAGGCCCACCAGGGCCGCGAGGGGCTTTCCTTGGGAAAAAACGGCCTCGGGTAGGCCCACGCGCCCCGGGCGGTCATGATCAAAGAGAACCATCAGATCTTTGGGGATATTTTCCATGTATTCACCGAAATTTATTGACGTAAGGGTTATTTCGCCCTAATTTTTAAACGGAGGTAGCCCTTGTCCCGGACACGCGGAACGCCCCTCCCTTACATTGGATAGAAAGCGCGTTAAGAGGATTGAAGGCGCGCGAAAAAAGCGCCCGACCGCGCCGCTCTTTTCCTACTCTAAACAGAGAAGGCTTTAGAAACGTTGTTAAGTTGGAAAGTTCTATTGTTTTTATTAACTTTAATTAATAAATTATTAAAATTCTTTCTTTCATTTATAATAATCATAATTTTCTCACTGAATTAATAAATTGAATATCAGTCATATCTGTATTCCACATTTGTAATAATAAATTTCTATTAATATCTATCCAAGATATAAAATTATCTATTATTTCATCTAGTATAAATATATCACCTGATTTGCTAATAACTTCTGAGTTATTAATAGATATAGATATAGTATCTACTGAGTTAGGTCCTATTCTAATTTCTTGATATATACTCAATATATTATCATGATTATACAGAATCCATACATAATTATAATCAATTCCAGTAGCTTCTTGTCCAAAATATGACATATAAATTGAATCAATTAGTTCACTAAGTGGTAACGATTTTAGATCATATTTAATTCTTGACGCTGTATTTAATTGTTCTATTAACTTAATTACATACTTAACGTCCTTCATAACTAACTCCCTGTAAAGAAGGCTTTGGAGTTTCCGCGCGCCGCCTCGTCCCGCGCGCTGGAGACAAGAAGCGCGACGCGCTCCGCGCGCTTAACGAAACTTTTTACCCGGAGGACATCAATACGCGCGGAAAATTTTAGCTTGAATCATCCGATAAATCGCGCTCTCGCGAAGAGTCGTAATCTCAACCACCTCGGCTAAGGTTATAAACCTATCCATGAAACGCCTCAAGCGAAGCGAAATATCCCGCGCGCGGGCGCGAATTCGTGGGCGCGCTCAAAACTCGCCGCGCGGCCTTAAATCCCTCGCGCGTCGCGGCTACTGGCGCCGCGCGCGGGAGCGAAGGGCTAGCGCCCACGAATCTGGCCCTCCCGCGTGGAGTTCCTTCGTCCAAGCGTCCCCGCCGCTCCCGCGCGCGGGCTTGGCTCGCCTGAGGCGAGGAAAAATAAATTAGACCGCTCGCGCCGCCGTTTCCTCGCCTGAAGCGGGCGCGACGAGTTGGCTCTCGGATTGGCCCCGCTCTTCCCACCCGCGCGTTGGTAAGGGCGGGAGCGATGGCGCGGGCGTCTCGCGACTCTCCGCGTCTTCCCAAAGACGCTCCCGAGCGAGCGAAGCGGCTCCGCCGCGCGCGCCGTTAAAAGGGGCGCGCGTGGCCTTAAACGACTAAGACGCTCAAATTAGGGTCTTTTCCGCCCCTTCCGGAACTAAACCGTCCCATTCGTGGACGCGGCTTATTAAGAAGTCCTCTTACCCCCTCCAGAGGCGCGCGGGCAATTCCTCTTCCGAGGAGGGTAATTCCCCGTCCTTTAAGGCGTCCATGAGCTTAACGACTCGGATGTCCGTAGTCTTGAACTCCTTCCGAACCGTCTCGCGCGCTTCCGCGGCGGCGAGGTCCGACCGCGCCAATAAGCCGAGCAATGGCGTGACAAAGATATCATGGTCCCCGGTCATCGCCGCCAGGTCGCCCGCCAGCCGGATAAACCGTTGGATGAGCTCAGAGGGTTTCTCGTCCTGAATTTTCCCCAAGGGGGCGAGGAATAATTCGACGCGCTTGAGCGGATCCAGTTTAAAGGCGGCCCCACCAGACTTCCAGTCTTTGACCGCGGGCTCAAGTTCCCGCGTGAGCCTACCCAAGTCGACAATGTCCTCCAGGAAAACTTGCCAGACATGAAATTTCAGGCATCTCTCATCCCGACCTTCCTTGCGTGGATAGTCGGGGGTCGGCCGTTCCTCGATGTCGGCTGGGTAGACGGTCATGACCGCGACCTTCGCGTCCGTCTCGTCATCCGAGAATTGCGACACCGCCGACACGCAGTGCAGAAGAAACAAAATCAAATCGAAGTGGTTCGTGGAGAAGGGAATCTCGACAATGAGAAATTCGTCGTCGCCCAAGCGATACGCTCTCCCGATTATCCGCGTCTCCGACTCGAGCTGAACCGGCTCCACGTCAACCGGCTCGGAGCCTATGGCTATGGCGGGGTCGACGCCCAAGAACTGAAGCGTGGGGGCGCAATCCAGGTTAAACAGCTTTTTCCGGAAAGCGTTCTCGCTCGGCGAGAACGAGCCGACGCGCGCCATTAGGTCCGAGCCGTCCGCGCGGCAAACGCGACTGAAGAGCGTCAGTCCCAGAACCACGGTCAAAACCGCTAAAAGAGCGATCGTCATCTTCCTAAAAATTCCTCGCCTCGCGCGAATCGCCTCGCGCGAAAAGGCCATTGGCCGAGAACGGATTCGGGCCTGAATCCGCCGCGCGCCATGGTATCCATAAATTATCCACCATGGCGTTTTATTATATATTTAACGTCCACGACACGCAAGATCCTCCCCCTTCAGCGCGCCAGCGCCACTACGCGCCCAAGGCCCTCGCGCGAAGGCGCGCGATTCCGCGGGAGAGACTAAAGCGCGAAGTCTCTAAAATCCCACCCGCGCGCCCTAACGCGCTTTTGACGCGCGCGGCGACGCTTAAATATCGCGAGTCGGCGGCAAGCTTAAACGTTTTGACGGCGCTTCCCTCCAAGCGGGCGGATCTTTAGCCTTTAGGCGAGAGGCGCGACGTGGACGCGGCGCGGAATCCCCAGAGGGGCCTCGCTGAAGCCTGGAGGAGCGCGCGGCGCGCGATAAGGCCGCTTGGGAGCCGACTCCCGACCGCCCTTTCCGCGCAAGCCTTAAAGGGAAAAAATTAGAAATCCAAATTCGGGTAGAGCGGGAATTTCTGGGTAAAGGTTTTGACCCTTTCGCGGATCTTCTTGAGGAAAGCGTCGTTGTCCAAATTTTGGAGGGCGCTCACGATAAAATCCGCCACCTCGTCGAAATCGGACTCAGCCAGGCCCCGGGTGGTTAAGGCGGCCGACCCCAAGCGCAGGCCCGAGGTCACGGTGTAGCGCTCCTTGTCAAAGGGGATGCTGTTCTTGTTGGCCGTGATCCCGGCCTTGTCCAAGGCTTCCTCGGCCTGGCGGCCCGTCATGTTTTTGGGCCTGAGGTCAACCAGAATCAGGTGCGTGTCCGTGCCCCCGGAGACCAGGCGATAGCCCGCGTCCGCCATGCGGGTCGCGAGACGCGCGCAGTTTTTGAGGACCTGGCGCTGATAGTCGATAAAATCGGGCTCCAAGGCCTCGCCCAGGGCCGCGCACTTGGCGGCGATAATATGCATCAGGGGTCCGCCCTGAATCCCGGGAAAGACCTGGTCGTCCACGGCCTTGGCGAAAGATTTCTTGCTGAGAATGAGGCCTCCCCGGGGTCCCCGGAGGGTCTTGTGGGTGGTCGAGGTGACGATGTCGGCGTAGGGGACGGGGGAGGGGTACAGGCCCGTGGCGACAAGGCCCGCGAAATGCGCCATGTCCACCACCAAAGCGGCCCCCACCCTGTCGGCGGCGAGCCTGAACTTGGCGAAATCTATTACCCGGGGATAAGAGGAGGCCCCGGCCACGATGAGCTTGGGCTTGATTTCCTCGGCGAGGCGGAGGACCTCGTCGTAATCGATAATCTCGGTGTCCGCCCTGACCCCGTAAAAATGGGGCTTAAAGATCCGCCCCGCGAAACTTACGGAAGCCCCGTGGGTAAGGTGGCCCCCATGGGCCATGTCCATGCCCAAGATAGGGTCCCCGGGCGCGACGAGCGCGAAATAGGCGGCCATGTTGGCCGAGGAGCCGCAGTGGCTCTGGACGTTCGCGTGTTCCGCGTTAAAAAGCTTGCGGGCGCGGCTTTGGGCGAGGAGCTCAAGCTCGTCGGCGTATTCGCAGCCGCCGTAGTAACGGCAGTTGGGATAGCCCTCGGCGTATTTGTTCGTAAAAACCGAAGCGGCTATCCGGAGGATATACTCGCTCACGAAGTTTTCGGAAGCGATCATCTCCAGCTTATCGCGCTGGCGCCCGAGCTCCCGAGTTAAAATCGCCTCCAGGCTGGGATCGCCCTGGAAGTTTTTTGGACTTAACGGCATGACTGGTTCCGGAAACGCGATACGCCCCGAAGATCCGGGGAAACTTTTTCGCGCGAAATAACCCTCAAAAAAGCTTTTAGGAAAATAAGGCCAGGCGCTCCGCGTGCCGCCCGCCCGCGAAACTGACGGAGAGAAAACGGTCCACGATGGCGTGGGCCAAACCCGGGCCGATGACCCGGACGCCTAAGGCGAGCACGTTGGCGTCGTTATGGGCGCGGGCCATCTCCGCCATAAACTCGTTGACGCAGGGCGCGGCCCTGACGCCCGGGGTCTTGTTGGCCACCATGGCCATCCCCAGGCCCGTGCCGCAGATTAAAATCCCGAACTGGGCTTCCCCGCGGGCGACCGCCTCCGCGACCTTCCGCGCGACGTCCGGGTAGTTAGCCCTTTCCGTCCCCGCGGGGATCCCAAAATCCAGCGCCGCGAAGCCTTTTTGGCGCAGATAGGCGATTAGCTGGTCCTTAAATTCCGGTCCCGCGTGGTCCGAGCCCACGGCGACGGTCGTCTGGTCCATGGCGGCCTCCTTCAAGCCCTTTCGCGGGCGCGCGCTTATCCCTACTGGCTTTCTTCCGTCCCGTAGGGCGCCCAGCGGAAGGCCTCCCCCGCCGCGACGACTTTCCCGACTCCCGGGAAAGGCAAATGGGCCCCGGCGACCAGACACCCCTCGGCCACGGCCTGTCGGAAGGCTTCCAGGCGCGCGCGGGCGGCGTCGGGCCGGGAGACGTCATAGGACAAAGTGACCTCGGGACGGGCGAACTGAACTAAATAGGCGTGGACGATATCGCCCCAGGCCAGGAAGGGCCCGGCGGAACTCTCAAAGCGAAAGCCCGAGTGCCCGGGGGTGTGCCCGAAGAACGAGACGGCCTTGACTCCCGGGGTAATCTCCGTTTCCGGCGCGAAGACGCGGTATTTAAGGCGCTCGCGGTAAGCCTTGGTGACCCTGGCCGCGAGTTCCGTCCCCGGAACCGGCGCGCCGCCTTCGTCAGGCAGAAAATAGGCGTCTTCCGGCGCCGAGGCGTAGACGTTGGCGTTGGGGTAAACCGCCTCGCCGTTCTGGTCAATAAGGCCCCCGATATGGTCGCCGTGGAAATGGGTGATCAGAATATGGGTCACTTCCGCGGGGGTATAGCCGGCCTTGAGGAGATTGACCTGGAATTTGGGGTCCGCGCCGCCGGTCCCCGCGTCCACCAAATAAAGGAGATTGTCCTTTTTGACGATAAAGGCGTTGATCCAGCCGGGGAAACCCGGGCCCGGGAGCCCGTTTTGGAGGGCGAGCGCCGCCAAGTCCTCGGGGCTAATGTCGAAAAAGAGTTCCGGGGCCATTTCGGTCGCGGCGTCGCTTAAGGCGACAATCGTCAGATCGCCGTAATCAAACTTGAAAAAGCCCTCCGCGACGTCCCCGAGGACGGGAGGCGCCGTTTTCTCTTGGGCCCAGGAGATGGCCGCGTAAGCCCAAAGCGAGGCGAAAGCCGCTAAAAAGACCGCTAAAAAAAGCCTGGTCGACATCAAAGCCACCTTCCGCGGCGAGCCGAGAGGCGCGCCTTATTTTTATTCCCACGAAGCTGGGTCGCCAAGAATAACGACCCCGTTGGTTCCCCCGAAGCCGAAGGAATTGCTCATGGCCGTCTTTATCCGCGCCTCCCGCGCGACGTTGGGAACGTAGTCCAAGTCCAGCGCGGGGTCGGGAACCTCGTAATTGGCGGTGGGCGGGATCTTGGAATTATAGATGGCGAGGGCCGTAAAAGCGGCCTCCACTCCCCCGGCCGCGCCCAAAAGATGCCCGGTCTTGCTCTTGGTGGAGCTGATGGGAATCCGGGCGGCGCGCTCCCCGAAAACATGTTTGATGGCCCGGGTCTCCATGGCGTCGTTCAGATCCGTGGAGGTGCCGTGGGCGTTCACGTAGTCCACGCTCCCCGGCGTGACTCCCCGGGCGGAAGCGTCCTTGAGGGCCGCCTCCATGGCGCGGATGGCCCCGCCGCCGTCCTCGGGGGGAGCGGTGATGTGGAAAGCGTCGCAACTGGCCCCGAAACCCAATACCTCGGCGTAGACGCGGGCCCCCCGCTCGCGGGCGCGACCGAGTTCCTCCAAGACGAGGATCCCCGCGCCTTCCCCCACCACGAAGCCGTCGCGCTTGAGGTCAAAAGGCCGGGAGGCCTTTTCCGGCTCGTCGTTGCGGGTGGAGAGGGCTTTGATGGCGTTAAAGCCGGCGAGGGCCAGGGGCGTAATCACCGATTCCGTCCCGCCGGAAAAAACGAGATCGTGGCCGCCGTCGCGGATCAGCTGGGCGGCGAGGCCGAGGGCGTGGGTCCCCGCGGCGCAGGCCGTGGAAACCAGGTAATTGGGTCCCTGGAGGCCCAATTCAATGGCCAGCTGGCCCGAGGACATGTTGCCGATCATCATGGGGATGAAGAAGGGGCTAATGCGGTCGGCGCGTCCCCCCAAAAGGATCGCGTGATTGTCCTCCATGGATTTGAGGCCCCCGAGGCCGCAGCCCAAAACGCAGCCCGCGCTCTTTTGGAGCGCGGGGTCAAGGCTTAAGCCGCTGTCCTCCAGGGCCATCTTCCCCGCCGCCACCGCGAACTTGATGAAAGTCTCGAGTCGGCGCTCGGTTTTGCGGTCCATGTAGTCCGCGGCCACGAAATCCTTGACTTCGGCGGCGATTTGGGTCTTCAGGCCGAGGGCCAGCGAGTCAAACTTGGTAATGGGCCCCACTCCGCTTGGGCCCGCGAGGATATTCCCCCAGGCCTTGGAGAGGCCCGTTCCCACGGGGGTGACTAGGCCGATTCCGGTGATGGCGACTCGTCTGGGCGTTTGGGTCCGCACGGAAAAAAACCTCGAAGATTAGCCGTTTTTCTGCTCAATAAACCTCACGGCGTCGCCGACGGTCTTCATGGTGGGGGAAGCCTGGTCATCGATTTTAATCTCGAATTCCTCCTCCATGGCCATCATGAGCTCCACGAGGTCCAAGGAATCCGCGCCCAGGTCGTCCTGGAAAGAACTTTCCGAAAGGATATCGCTCGCCTCCACGGACAACTGCTCGGCGACGACTTTTTTAACGCGTTCCAAGATTTCGTCAGACATAAAAAAAACTCCCTTAATAGAATGCGGCGCGTGGCCCCGTCAGGGCCCGCCCCGGAAAAAAGCCGGGACGGGAAGAGGCGCGCCAAGCCCCCGTGGGGGCTCACATATATAAACCGCCGTTGACGTGGATGGTCTGGCCGGTGATATAGGCGGCCTCGTCCGAGGCCAGAAAAGCCACCGCCGCCGCGACGTCGCCCGGCTCCCCCAGACGGCCCAGGGGGATTCGGCCGCGAAAGGCTTCCACGGCGGCTTCCGGCAGGCTGGCGGTGAGATCGGTGTTGACAAAGCCCGGGGCCACGGCGTTCACCGTTATCCCCCGGGAGGCGTATTCCAGGGCCAACGTTTTGGTCAGCGAGACGATAGCCCCCTTGCTGGCGGCGTAGTTGGCCTGTCCCGGGTTGCCGGTAAAGGCCACGACCGAGGTCATGTTGATTATTCTCCCCGCCCTGGCTTTCAGCATCGGCTTGGCCGCCGCGCGCGCCATGGCGAAGGCGCCGAAGAGATTGACGCGGAGGACCCGGTCGAAGTCCTCGTCCGAGAGCCGGAGGGAGATATTGTCGCGGGTCACGCCCGCGTTATTGACCAAAACGTCCAAACGGCCGTATTTTTTGACGATTTCCGCCGTTTTCGCGGTCGCGAGGGCGCCGTCCTCCACGGGCCAGAGCAGGGCCTCGGCCTCGGCCCCTTTGGCGCGCAAAAGATCCACCGTCTCCGCGGCCACCGGGGAAGCCGGGTTCTGATGGGTTATCAGCACCGCCCGACCCTCGCTGGCCATGGCCAGGGCTATCGCCCTCCCTATGCCGCGGGTCCCGCCGGTCACTAAAATAACTTTTTCCGCCACCATAAAAGAAGCACCTCGCGGCCCCGCCCCCAGGGCGCTTAGGCGCCGCCGCCCTTCTTTTCTTTTTCTTTTTCGGCTTTGTCGCGGAGAGCCTTGGCGTAGTCGATAACCATGCGCGACTTATATTTGCCGCACACGGGACAGATCGCGTGGGACAGATGGGGCGCGCCGCACTCGCGGCATTTACGGAGAGACGGAACGATGGGGACGTAATGGGTGCGCCTGAGTCTCCCGCGCGCTTTGGAATTTCGTCTCTTGGGAACAGCCATAAGTAAATTACCTCAAAAAAGAAAAGCCGCGATTTTTCCCCCTAAAAAAGGGAGGCGTGGTTAATGCCGGGTAATCGTGGCTTTTTGGCACTCGCAGGCGCCTTCGTTCAGATTCGCCCCGCAATGGGGGCACAGGCCCGCGCATTCGGGCCGGCAGAGGGCCCGAATGGGCCAGGAAAGCCAAAAAAGTTCCCCCATGAGGGGGGTTAAATCAAAAAAGCCGTCCTTCGTCGGAATGAAGGTTTCGGGCTCCTCGGCGGCCCCGAGGCCAGAGGGGGCCCCCAACTCCACCACTTCGTCGATATTGTCCGCCACTTTCCCGATAAAGGCCGTCAGACAGCGCGCGCAGGTCATTTGGGTTTTCACCGCGAAAGTTCCCTGCACCCAGAGGCGTTTGCCCGTGAGTCGCAAATCTAAATGGCCGCGCATGGAAGTGACTAAATCCGGAATTTCGGCGTTGATCCCCAGATCGGGATCGGGTTGGAGAAAGGGCGAGAGTATAGAGGGCGCCAAAACGAAATCAAGGGAGAGCCCCGACTCGGGAAAGGCGTCCAAAGAAAATATTAAATTGTCCTTTACCGCTTCCACTGGCTCTAAACCTTATTTTAAAGAGGATAGTCTCCCCTTTTAGGGTCTTAAAGATAAAGAAGATTATGGGAAAGAGCCGCCTTTGTCAAGGAAAATCGCCCCTCGGCTTAAGGAGGGGAAAAGCCTCTTTCCCCTTGGGCGGGCGGGGAAAAAGGCCCCTCGGGGCCCCGCGCTTGGCGAAGACAAAAAAGAATTGGACGCCGTTAAAAAAGTTCCCGCCTCCAGGCCTTCCGCGCCTTAGGAGGCGCTCTCCGGGGAAGCCTCGTCAGGCGAGTCGCCGCTCTCTGGCGCGACAGCGCTCGGCGCCGAGGCGGCCTCGTCGTCCGTTTCCCCGCTCGCGGGGACCGCTCCTTCGCTCGCGTCGCCAGCCGTTTCCACGTCCGCTGGGCTCGGGTCCGTTAAGGCCGCGGGGTCGCTTGAAGCGGGCGCGGCGGAGGGCGCGGGTTCCGCCGCGACGGGCCCGGCCAAGGAAGGGCTCACGGGAGGCGCGGCGGGCGCCAGGGGCTCGCTGACGCTTAAGGGCGCCGGCGGCGGGATCTCGGCGTCCAGGGGAATAAGGGAGTTCCGGGTATTGGCGCCGCGCACCATCAGGGCCAAGGACAGGGAAGTCACCATAAAAATAACGGCCGCCACGCAGGTCACGCGGCTAATCAGGGTGGCCGGGCCGCGCGAGCCGAAGAGCGAGCCGGACGAGCCGCCGAAGGCCGCCCCCATCCCGCCGCCTTTGCCGGACTGAAGCAGCACGCTGATCATGAGAATTACCGCGACGGTCACGTGAACGGTAGTAATGGCGCTATACATAGAGGAAAAAACTCGCGTTAAAAATTAATCTCCACCCCCCTCGGGGGAAGGAAAAAAGGCGCGCGGCGGGCCGGGAAAGGCCGCGGTCGCCCCCCTAGAAATTGACAATCTGGGCGAAGGAGTCCGGCTTTAAGGCCGCGCCGCCCACCAGGGCCCCGTCGATATCCGGCTCGTTTAAAAGGGCCGCGGCGTTGTCGGGCTTAACCGAGCCTCCGTAGAGGATCCGCGTCTTTTGGGCGATATCCTCGCCCAGCAGTTTGGCCGTCTCCGCGCGCAGAAAGACGTGGACTTCCTGGGCCTGCTCTTTGGTGGCCGTCTTGCCCGTGCCAATGGCCCATACGGGCTCGTAGGCCAGAATCAGGGTCCCCGCCCGCGCGGGAGTCAGGGAAGCCAAAGAGCCTTGGAGTTGGGCGCTTAAAACCTTGAAGGCGTCCCCTTTTTCCCTTTCGGCGAGGCTCTCCCCCAGACAGACCACGGGAATGAGCTTAGCGTCCAGGGCCGCCGCCAGCTTCCGCGCGACCCATTCGTTGGTGTCCCCAAAGAACTGGCGCCGCTCGCTGTGCCCCAGAATGACGAAGCTCGCCCCGGTCGCTTGGACCATGGCCCCGGAAATCTCCCCGGTATAGGCCCCTTCTTTCTCAAAGTAAATATTCTGGGCGCCGATCAGAATGGAGCTTCCCCGCGCGGCTTCCGCCGCCGCCTGAAGGGCCGTGGCGGGCGCCCCCAGGGCCACTTCGCGGCCCCGGGCGTCTTTGACGAGGGGTTTTAAGGCGTTAATAAACTCAATCGCTTCGGGGCCGGTCTTGAACATCTTCCAGTTGCCCGCGATAAAAGGAATACGGGTCATAAGAAAATCCTCCCTCAAAGAAGAAAAAATTAAAACTTAACCTAAAAACCCCCGGGGCGGGGGGGCGGCGCGGTCGTTCCCGCGAGAGGCGGGCGCGGGCCCCCGCGAGGCTAAAAAAAATATTCCGCCCCCAAGCTTTGGCCCCCGCCGCGAAACCGCCAAAACCGGCCTGAAAAAGCAACCCATCTGGAGCGCTTCGATCTAACAATATTAACAGAAGAAGCCGCGAGAAAACAAGCCTTGCCTTTTCTCCCGGGGACCTGTTACAAAAGATACCCACGCCGGATTCCCGCCCCGCGCGCGAGTCGCCCCCTTGGCCGCCGCCCGTTTTCCGCGCGCTCGCCGACGCTCTTTTGGCGCGCGCCAACCCCAGCCCCAAAGTTATGACCACGCCCCTTAAAACCCGCTTCGCCCCCAGCCCCACGGGCCATCTCCACGTCGGGGGCGCGCGCACCGCCCTCTTCAATTATCTCCTGGCCCGCCGCCACGGAGGCGTCTTTAGCCTCCGCGTCGAGGACACCGACGCTCTAAGGTCCCGGCCCGAGTTCACGGAGGACATCCTCTCCTCTTTAAAGTGGCTGGGCCTTGAGTGGGACGGGCCCCTCGTCTATCAGACCCAGAGGGCGGAAATCTATCGGGCCTACGTGGAAAGGCTATTGAGCCAAGGGCGCGCCTATCACTGCCACTGCGATCCCGAGCGCCTGGCCGAGAGCCGCGCGCGGGCCCTCGCCAACAAGGATAAGCCGCGCTACGACGGGCGCTGCCGCGATTTGGGCCTAGGCCCGGCCCCCGGGTCGGTCATCCGCTTCAAGTCCCCCCAGAGCGGGGAGACCGCTTGGCCCGATCTGGTCAAAGGGCCCATCTCCTTCCAGAACGACGAGCTGGACGATCTGGTCATCGCGCGGGCCGACGGCCTTCCCACCTACAACATGGCCGTGGTGGTCGACGACGCTTCCCTGGGGATTACCCACGTCATCCGCGGCGACGACCACGTCAACAACACCCCCCGCCAAATCCTGATCTACGAGGCCCTGGAAGAGCCCCTCCCGCTCTTCGGGCACGTGCCCATGATTTTAGGGGGCGACAAAAAAAGGCTCTCCAAAAGGCACGGGGCCACTTCGGTCTTGGCTTACCGCGAAATGGGCTATCTCCCCGAGGCCCTGGTCAATTATCTGGCCCGTTTGGGATGGTCCCACGGGGATCAGGAGATTTTTAGCCTCGAGGAGCTGATCTCCTTTTTTGACCTTAAAGACGTGGGCGTATCCGCCGCGGTCTTCAATACCGACAAGCTGGACTGGCTCAACTCCCACTACGCCAAAGAAATCCCGCTCCCGCGCCTCGCGTCGAGCCTCGCGCCCTTCCTGGAAAAATTGGGCGCGGAAAATCTCGATCCCTCCCTTTTGGAGAAGGCGGCCTTAAGCGTGAGGGAGCGGGGGAAGACCTTGGCGGAAATGGCCCAGAAAGCCCTCTTCTATTTCCTTCCCTATCCGCCCTTAAACCCCCAGGAGGCGGATAAGCTCCTGACCCCAGCGGGGAAAGAAATCCTCCGCGCCTTCCGGGAGCCCCTCGGGCGGACGCCCGCCGACAACGCGGAATTTGACGCGCTGCTCACGCGTCTCGCCTCCGAGCGTAACGTCAAAAAAAACGCCGTCGCCCAACCCTTAAGGCTGGCGCTCACCGGGGAGACCAAGAGCCCAGGGCTCTTTGAGGTTATCGAGGCTTTGGGGCCGGAAAAAACCATAGCCAGAATAGACAAGGCCCTCGCGCGCCCGGAGAGCCGCGACGCGACTTAGCGCGCCGCGACGCGCTCCTCAAAAAGGCGCCCCGCGGCGGAACTCTCGCGAGCGAGGCCAGCCGCGACCGCGCGAGCGGTGGGGCGCGCCTTGGGGCCGCGGTCGAGGGCGCGAAAGCGCGAAGGCTCAAAGGATCAAGCGGACGGGCGGCGGTCGCCCATGGCGCCGCGCGCTTTCTTTTTACGCGGCGCGGACGGGGAAAGGCGCGCGTCCTTCGGAGGGCCACGCCGAGCGACGGGCTTGACGCCATCCTCGGCTTCCTTGGTCAGCCGCTTTTTCTCTTTTTCCTTGACCGTTTTCGCGGCGGCTATCCGCGCGTTAATTTTAGCTATTTTGTTGTTGAATTTTTTATTTTTCGCCATTGTCGCTCTCCGCGCGCGCCTCGCTGGCCGCGCGACAGTTTTTATTGTCAATTAAAATTTCCTTGTCTTTTCGCTCGGATTTAAGGATAAAATTTTTGGCGGGAGCCTCGCCCCGGCGCGGGCCGGGGGAACAGGCTTGACGGTCTCCTCCGCTCCGACGGCTCGCGTAAAATAGCGCGCGAACTTAAGTTGAAGTCAAGGGAGAAAAAGTCACTGGCCGCCGCGCGACGCGCGCCTGGCGCCTCAAAGTTATTTTATGGCCGCTAAAATTCGCGACCGCTTAAGGCGGGACCCCTGGCGGCCTCAAGATTTAAGAGCGCCTTGAGGGAAAGCTCGTAAGCGAAGGCATGAAAAAGGCGTGACCCAAAAAACGTGGGAGGCGCGGGCGCGGGCGGACGTTAAAACTCGCGGGCTTCCCAAGGAAGCCATCCACCCACCCCAAAGCCTTCCTAAGACCGCGGCGGCTTTGGGACGGTCGCGCCTCGGGTCCCGGCGCCGAACGCGACTATCCTACGCGCGCGCTCCGGCGGCGAGGGCGCGTCCAGGCGGGCGTCTCTAAAAAAGCGTCGCGCTTTTAAGGAAAGCGGGGGAGCCAGCGCGCGCGGAAAAACGCGCCCCGCGCGTGACTCGCGCGCTTAAGTCTCCCCGCGCGAGAAAATTACTTGGCCTTAAGCGGCGGACGCGAGTTGTTTTTCATGTTTCGCGCGGGCCGCTTGACGCTTCTTCTCTCGGCGCAAAGCGTTCTTCCGCCCTCTTTTGATAGCCCAAGCGTTGTTTCTCTTGTTGTCCGCTTTAGTGGTTTTTTTCATAACGTAACTCCTTATGAGGGAGAAGGGCCAGCCGAAGGCCCTCGCTTTAAAGGCTCTAGGAAAGCGTCGCGGCGGGGCCGCGACCGGTGCGCGCCGACTCGCGCGGGAGCGGGCGCCCCTCTCGCCTGAGGAAGGGTCCCGCTCCCGAGCCGGTCGCCGGCGGTCTCACGCGAACGCGAGTTCGCGGGAAAGAAAAAAGAGCGCGAGCCGCCTCGCGTCGCCCCCCGGAAACGCGCGCGGCGGTAAAAAAGCCAAGGCTGGGAGTTAGGGTAGCGAGTCGCCCTCCAGGTCGCGGACGCGTTTCCCGCGGCGGTCGTATTCGGTGAGAATCGCGCCGTCTTGGCGGAGGATGGTCTCGTCGTTGACTTTAACGACCTGACCGAAGCCCTCCAGGATACTGACGAAGTACCCTTCGGCGTCGTAGATCTCGACGAAACTGGTGTTCTCCCGCACCAGCATGTTGCGGGAGAAACCCTTCAAGTCTCCGAAACCCTGGCAATCAGCCACATAAGCCCCTTTCTCGTCGTAAATTTCGAGAAAAGCGCCATTTTGCTTAACGTCTCCGATCATAAAAAACTCCTTAAGGCGAGAGCCTACTTGCCCGAAGCCGGTAGGGGCCATGGGCGCGAGAATGTTGGAAGGAACGGCGAACCAAAGGTCTTAGAACAAAGAACTTTAAGGAGAGCCAGAACTCGCGGGTCAAAGAGCGTATCGCGGAACAAGGGGGGGCGAGCTAAAAGCGAGGGCCTAGAACAAAAAAAAATCCGGCAGCGACCTACTATCCCACACATCTAATATGCAGTACCATCGGCTCTGTGAAGCTTAACTTCCGTGTTCGGGATGGGAACGGGTGGAGCCTTCACGATATAGCTACCGGAAAATTTTGGAGCCAGAAGCTCCGAATCATAGCGTTATTCGCTGAAAAATGAATATGGGCAACAAATCCTGAATAAAGCGCCTTCAATTTAAAGAAAAATAGAAAAGCCGCTCGGACAATTAGTATTGATAAGCTGAACGCGTTAACCGCGCTTACACAATCAACCTATTAAACCGGTAGTCTTCCGGTGTCCTTACCGCGTTGTAAACAACGCGAGGGAAATCTTATCTTGAGGCAGGCTTCCCACTTAGATGCTTTCAGCGGTTATCCCTTCCAAACGTAGCTACCCAGCCATGCTCATGGCAAGAACAACTGGTGCACCAGAGGTTTGTCCAACCCGGTCCTCTCGTACAAAGGTCAGGCCCTCTCAAATTTCCTACGCCCACAGCAGATAGGGACCAAACTGTCTCGCGACGTTTTAAACCCAGCTCACGTACCACTTTAATTGGCGAACAGCCAAACCCTTGGGATCTGCTACAACCCCAGGATGTGATGAGCCGACATCGAGGTGCCAAACCTCCTCGTCGATG